>NZ_FSRS01000001.1:330000-650000 GCF_900142935.1 Rhodovulum sp. ES.010
GCTGGTGGTGGACACCGACGGCACGCTCAAGGTCACCAAGACCGAGAACGGCGTGAACCCGCTCTGCTTCAACCAGACCGCGCTTCTGGGCTGCGACGTGTGGGAGCATTCCTACTACATCGACTTCCGCAACAAGCGCCCGGCCTACCTCACGAACTTCCTCGACAAGCTCGTCAACTGGGAGAACGTGGCCGAGCGGCTGTCGAAGGCCTGAGCCCCGATCCATCGGATTGCGTGCGGCCGTCCCATCGGGGCGGCCGTTTCGCGTTGCGGCGGTGGTTCCGCCGGGGCCGAATGCACGCTATGGTGGCGGCAAAAGACCATCGGGCAGCCATGCGACACCGTTTCCTTGTTCCCCGCCTCTGGGCGGCCGTCCTCACCGCGTGGGCCATGTGCGCGCCGGCGGCGGCCGACGAGCTGACCGCGCTCGCCCGGCCCGACATCGGCGGCTCCGGCGTGACCGACCGGGGGAAGGGGCTGGTGCTCACGCTCGACCTGTCCCAGCCGGTGCCCTACCGGGTTTACACGCTGGACGCGCCGCCCCGCCTCGTGACGGATTTCCGCGAGGTGGACTGGGGCGGGGCCGATGCGGCGGAGCTGATCGCCACCGACAGGGTCCGCGCGGCGCGGGCCGGGGCGGTCCGGCCGGGCTGGTCGCGGCTGGTGCTGGAACTCGACGGCCCCTATGCGCTGCACTCCGCCGAGATGCCGCGCATCCCCGCGACGGGGCGGGCCCGGCTCACCGTCCGGCTGCGCCCGACCGATCGCGAGTCCTTCGCCGCGGCCGCGCCGAAGCCCGCCGCCGCGCTTCGCGGCCTGCCCGAGGCCGAGCCGCTGCCGCCGCCGCCCCGCCGGCAGGACGGGGTGCGGCCCTTGCGGGTGGTGCTCGACCCGGGCCATGGCGGCATCGATCCCGGCGCCGAGCGCGCGGGCCTGCGCGAGGCGGACCTGATGCTGACCTTCGCGCGCGAACTGGCCGAGGCCCTGATCCGGGCGGGCCACGCGCCGGTGCTGACGCGCGAGGGCGACCGTTTCGTGCCGCTGGAGACCCGCATCGACATCGCGCGGGCCGCGCGGGCGGACGTGTTCGTGTCGCTCCACGCCGACGCGCTGGCCGAGGGGCATGCCACCGGCGCGACCGTCTACACCCTGTCCGAGACCGCGTCGGACCGGGCCTCCGCGCTGCTGGCCGAACGCCACGACCGCGACGCGCTGCTTGCGGGGGTCGACCTGACCGACCAGGACGACGAGATCGCGACCGTGCTGATGGACCTCGCCCGGACCGAGAGCGTGCCGCGCACCGACCGGCTGGCCGAGGCCATCGTGGCCGGGCTGCGCGCCCATATCGGCCGGATGCACAAGCGGCCGCGCCTGTCGGCGGCGTTCTCGGTGCTGAAGTCGCCGGACATCCCGTCGGTGCTGATCGAGCTGGGCTTCCTGTCCTCGGAGGAGGACCGCCGGAACCTCGTCTCGCCGGAATGGCGCGCGCGGGCGGCGGCCGGCATCGTCGAGGCGCTGGAGCTCTGGGCGGCCGAGGACGCCGCGGAGACCGGCCTGCTGCGGCGCTAGGGGCGATCGCGCGTGCCCCCGGGCCCGCGCCTCCCGCAGACGTGACCGCGGCGCGGCCCGCCGCGGCCCCGCGCGCGCCCGTTGCGTTTTGACCCGGCTTGCGCGGGCGCGTATACAGGGCCGTGCACACCAAAGGTAGGGGCGCTGTGATCCGGTTTCTGTTCTCCTTCCTCGGGGCGGTCTACACCTTCATCACCCTGGGGCTGATCGGCGCGGCCATGATGGTCGGCGCCATCTTCTGGATGTATGCGCGCGACCTGCCCGATTACGACGATCTCGCCAGCTACCAGCCCAAGACCATCAGCCGCATCTATTCCGGCGAAGGGCGGCTGATCGACGAGTTCGCCGAGGAACGCCGGCTGTTCGCGTCGGCCGAGGAAATCCCCGACCTCGTGAAACAGGCCTTCATCTCGGCCGAGGACAAGAATTTCTACACCCACAAGGGGTTCGACGCCCGCGGCATCGTCGCCGCCGCGATCGAGGCGGTCGAAACCCGCGGCGAAACCCTGCGCGGCGCGTCGACCATCACCCAGCAGGTGATGAAGAACTTCCTCCTCGGCGGCGAGCGCACCGGCGAGCGCAAGATCAAGGAACTGATCCTCGCCACCCGGATCGAGAAGACCCTGACCAAGGAGGAGATCCTCGAACTCTATCTCAACGAGATCTTCCTCGGCCAGAATTCCTACGGCGTGGCCGCCGCCGCCCAGACCTATTTCAACAAGACGCTGTCGGAACTCGAACCGCAGGAGGCGGCCTATCTCGCCGCGCTGCCCAAGGCGCCCTCGACCTATCACCCGGTCCGCGCCTATGACCGCGCGGTGGAGCGGCGCAACTTCGTGCTGCGCGAGATGCACGAGAACGGCTATCTCGACCGCGCGGCCTACGAGGCGGCGCGGGCGGCGCCGCTGAAGACGGTGCAGAACGGCGATTACGACCCGTTCTCCGCCAGCCTGCCGCCGCGCGACTATTTCACCGACGAGATCCGCCGCCAGCTGTCGCAGGATTTCGGCGAGGCGGAGTTCTTCGGCGGCGGGCTGACGATCCGCGCCACCAGCGACCCCGAGATGCAGGCCGAGGCGGCCCGCGCCCTGCGCGAGGCGCTGGAGGATTTCGACCGCGGCCGGGGCGTCTGGCGCGGCACCGGCAAGGCGGTCGACCCGGCCACGCTGTCCGACGAGGCGGCCTGGCGCGCGGCGCTGGCCCAGGTCGACGTGGCGCGCGACATCGTGCTCGAAAGCGCGTGGCTGCCGGCCGTCGTTCTGGACGTCGAGGACCAGCGCTTGGTGATCGGCATCGAGGGGGTCGAGGGCCGCCAGGAGGTGCCGCGCAGCGACACCGCCTGGTTCCGCGGCGACCTCTACGAGAATTTCGATCCCGGCGACGTGATCCATGTCCGCCGCATGGTCTCGGACGAGGACGGCAGCTTCATCCGCTGGACCTTGCGCCAGGTGCCCGAGGTCGAGGGCGGCTTCGTCGCGATGGACGTCAATACCGGCCGCGTGCTGGCCATGCAGGGCGGGTTCTCCTACCAGCATTCGGTGTTCAACCGCGCCACCCAGGCCACGCGCCAGCCCGGTTCGTCGTTCAAGCCCTTCGTCTACGCCGCCGCGCTCGACAGCGGCTTCACCCCCGCCACGATCATCATCGACGCGCCGATCGAGATCGATACCGGCGGCAGCATCTGGCGGCCGAAGAACGCCTCGAACCGGTTCTACGGCCCCGCGCCCTTGCGCACCGGCATCGAGCGGTCGCGCAACCTGATGACGGTGCGTCTGGCCAAGGAAATCGGCATGCAGACGGTCGCCGGCTACGCCGAACGCTTCGGCGTCTACGACCGGATGGACCCCTATCTCGCCAACGCGCTGGGCAGCCAGGAAACCACGCTCTACCGCATGGTCGCGGCCTACGCGATGTTCGCCAATGGCGGCGAGCGGGTGGAGCCCACGCTGGTCGACCGGGTGCAGGACCTGTCGGGGCGCACCATCTACCGGCACGACGCGCGGACCTGCACGAACTGCGGCGACCCGCAGCTCGATCCGGGCCTCGCCCCGCGCATCGTGTCGAACCGCGAACGCGTGATGAACGCGATCACCGCCTACCAGCTCACCTCGATGATGCGCGGCGTGGTCGAGCGCGGCACCGCGGCCGGACGGGTCAATCTCGGCGTGCCGACGGCGGGCAAGACCGGCACCACCAACGACGCGCGCGACGTCTGGTTCGTGGGCTTCACCTCGAACATCGTCGCGGGCTGCTACATGGGCTACGACCGCCCGCGCAGCCTCGGCCGCCGGGCGGCGGGCGGCACGCTCTGCGCGCCGGTCTTCAACGACTTCATGCAGAAGGCGACCGCCAAGTATGGCGGCGGCCCGTTCACGGTGCCGCCGGGCGGGCGCTTCATCAAGATCGACCGGTACTCCGGCACGCGCCTGCCCGACGACGCGCGCGGCGAGCATGTCGTGGCGGAGTATTTCCGCGCCGGCGAAGAGCCGATCTTCGGCCTCGGCGCGATGGTCGACGGCGGTTTCGCCATGGGGTCCGACCTGCCGCTCTTCGGCCGCGGCCAGGGCGAGACCGGCGAGGGCGCGCAGGAGGTCACCACCTCGACCGGCGAAAAGGCGGTGGTGGGGCCCAAGGCCAATTTCGGCACGCTGTCCTCGGGCGGCCTCTACTGACCCGGCCGCGCCCGGCGCGCGCCGACCCTCCGTCTTCTTCTTGGCCGAAATACTCCGGGGGTCCGGGGGCAGCGCCCCCGGCGGGTCGGCCGGGCGCCCGCCCGGCCGAAACCGCGGCGGCCACCGGTCCGCGCCCACTTGCGGGCGCTCGGGGCGGTTGCTATCTGTCCGGCCTGACACGTCCATTCAAGGCAGGGCCCATGCGTGCAGAGGCGCAGAACACCGTCGAGGACATTCGCAAGTCGCTGAGCCTTCTGGCGCAGCGGATGGACTGGGACACGGCCGAGCACCGGCTGGAAGAGTTCAACGCGATGACCGAGGACCCCGCGCTCTGGAACGATCCCGACCGCGCGCAGAAGCTGATGCGCGACCGCCAGGCGCTGGTGGACGCCATCGACACCTACAGGTCGATCTCGCAGGAACTCGAGGACAATGTCGAGCTGATCGAGATGGGCGAGGCCGAGGACGACCAGGACGTCGTGAAAGAGGCCGAGGCCGCGCTCAAGGCCCTCAAGGACAAGGCCGCGCAGAAGGAGCTGGAGGCGCTTCTCGACGGCGAGGCCGATGCCAACGACACCTTTCTCGAGATCAACGCCGGCGCCGGCGGGACCGAAAGCTGCGACTGGGCGTCGATGCTCGCGCGGATGTATGTCCGCTGGGCCGAGGCGCATGGCTACAAGGTGGAGCTGCAATCCGAGAGCCCGGGCGACGAGGCCGGCATCAAGTCGGCGGCCTACAAGATCTCGGGCCACAACGCCTATGGCTGGCTCAAATCGGAATCCGGCGTGCACCGGCTCGTGCGGATCTCGCCCTATGACAGCGCGGCGCGCCGGCATACCTCGTTCTGCTCGGTCTGGGTCTACCCGGTGGTCGACGACGATATCGAGATCGAGGTGAACCCCGCCGATATCCGGGTCGATACCTACCGCTCCTCGGGCGCGGGCGGCCAGCACGTCAACACCACCGACTCCGCGGTGCGGATGACGCACATCCCCACCGGCATCGTGGTGACGAGTTCCGAGAAGTCCCAGCACCAGAACCGCGACATCGCGATGAAGGCGCTGAAATCGCGGCTCTACCAGATGGAACTGGACCGCCGGAACGCCGAGATCAACGCCCAGCACGAGGCCAAGGGCGAGGCCGGCTGGGGCAACCAGATCCGCTCCTACGTGCTGCAGCCCTACCAGATGGTCAAGGACCTGCGCACCGGGGTCGAGACCTCCGATACCCAGGGCGTTCTCGACGGCGATCTCGACCGGTTCATGGCGGCCACGCTCGCGCTCGACGTGGCCGGGAAAAGCCGGGCCGAGGCACAGGCCGAAGACTGACCGCGCCGGCGCCGCTCAGGCCAGCGGCCGCTCCAGCGCGGTGCGAATGTCGTCGGGCGTGTCGCGGAGCGGCACGGTGCCGGGCCGCCGCGCCGCCGCCAGCAGGTTCGGAAAGGTCGCGGGCACCCGCCGCACCAGGCAGCGCGTGACGCGGGGCATGTTGCCGCGTTCGCCGCGGGCGATCATGTAGAGTCCCTCGAATGTCGCGACGTCTGCGCCGAGCACCGGCGCCAGCACCATCGTGGCCGACACCCGCTGCGGCACGCTCTGGTAGAACTGCAGGCAGAACCCCTCCGAGTGCCGCAGCACGATCCCGCGCAGTTCGGGCCGCTTGCGCGGGATCGTTCCCGTCTCGTCATCGAGAAAGTCCACCGCATATTGCGGCGGAAGCACGGTGCGCACGACCCGCCCGCCATGGCGCGACTTGACCTGCAGGTTCGCCTGCACCAGCGTGTCGCGCTGCAGCAACGACCGGGTGAGCAGCAGGTAAAGCCCGTCCTGCAATTCGTGGCTTTCGGGAAAAAACGGCGAAAGGTCGCCGACATAGTCGATGGCGGCCTTCATCTCGGCATTGCGGTCGCTGATCCGGGGCAGGTGTCCGAACCGGGCGATGTGGTCGATCTGCCGGGCGGTCAGACGTTCGGTCAGGATGCGCGCGTCGACCCCGAAATGGTCGCAGATCCGCTTCAGCTGGTTGGGTTTGGGAAAGGACTCGCTGGCGAGAAACCGTTTCATCTGCATCCGGCTGAGCCCGAGATCGCGCGCCACCTGCGCGACCGAGGGTTCGAGCGCGCAAAGCTCTTTCAGATTCTCTCCGAAAACAGGTAATACACTGTCGGGCACGCTGCCGCTTTCGCCAAGGTTGAGTAGTATCTGGCGAAGCAGATTAACGGCGCGAAGGATTATCTCAAGCCCCGGCCTTTCCGGCGCGCAGCGGGGCACGCATGCGGACTCACGGGCGGCGCGACACGTCCTCGAGTTCCGCGGCCAGCCGGATCAGCGTGCCCACCAGTTCCGGGTCGACCTCCGTGGCCTGGTCATAGGCCGCCTCCTGCACCAGCGTCGCGGCGAGCCGCAGACGATCATGGGCCGGCATATCCGCCAGCAACTGCCTGGGGGCCGCGCGGTTGGCGACGGCGGCTGTGGCCTGGAGTCGCGTGTCTGTCATGTGGTTCGATCCTTCCCCTTCGCATCGGCTGTGCCGGCCCGGTCGCCGGCGCGCCGGGGTAATGCCGGCGCATCCCGTAAAGGTGGGGCGGACCGGCGTCGCAGACAGGGACGGGATCGTGACAGGCGTATCTGGTTTGTGACCGCGCGCGGCGCCTGCGGCGCGCCGCCGGACGAACCGGGGCCCCGGCCGGTGTGTCCCGGCGCGGGGCCCGTCGTCCTCCTCCCCGGAGCGCGTTCAGGCTTTCGGGGCGGCCCGCTGATCCGCGGGCTTCTGTCCCTGGTCGCCATTGCCCAGCACGTGGGGCGATTGCTTGCCACCGGCGGCGTTGCCCTGCGCGGGCGCCCGCTTGCCCGCGTTGAGCGGGTCGTCCTGGCGCTGCACCGAGCCCTCGAAATGGGCGCCGCTTTCGATCGCGATGGTCTTGTGGATGATGTCGCCTTCGACCCGTGCGGTCGACGTCAGGCGGACCTTGAGCCCGCGCACCCGGCCGATCACCCGGCCGTTGATGACGACGTCATCGGCCAGCACCTCGCCGCGGACGGTGGCGTTCTCGCCCACGGTCAGAAGATGCGCGTGGATGTCGCCTTCGATCGTGCCCTCGACCTGGATGTCGCCGCTCGTCTTGAGGTTGCCGCTGACCGTGAGGTCGGAGGACAGAATCGACGCGGGCGGCTTGGCTTTCGGCGTGCTCGGCACGGGGTTGTCTGAACCGGGACGGGACATGCCGGCCTCGTGGGCCTTGGGCTTTTCGCCCTCGCCGGCCTTGGGGCCCGGCTCGTTGATCCTGCTTTTAGAAAACATCTCTCGCTGCCTTGATATAGGTCATCGGGTTCACGGGTTTCCCGTCGACGCGCACCTCGTAGTGCAGGTGGGTGCCGGTCGACCGTCCGGAGTTCCCCATATCACCTATCCGGTCCCCGCGCGAGACCCTTTGGCCCTTCTTGACGCGGATCTTGGCCATGTGCCCGTAGCGGGTGACGAGGCCGAATTCGTGCCGGATCTCGACGAAGCGGCCATAGCCCGAGACCCAGCCGGCGCGGGTCACGACCCCGTCGGCAGTGGCATGGATCGGCGTGCCGTAGGCGGCGGCGAAATCGGCCCCTTCATGCATGCTGTAGGCCCCGGTGATCGGGTGCCGGCGCTTGCCGAAGGGGCTGGTATAGCGATAGGCCGCGCGCAGCGGCTGGGCGAAGGGCAGCTTTTCGGCCGCGATCCGATACAGGTTCAGCTCGTCCATGCGTTCGAGCAGGGCGCGGGCGCGCAATTCCTCCGGCGAGGGGTCGTAATCGCCTTTCGAGGAGATCGCGATGGGCGTGAGCGGACCGCCCACGCCGGAATAGCCCTGACGCACCCGCTCGATCATGTCGTCGGCCGACAGGCCCGCGGCGGCGAACATCTTGTCGAGCGGCTCGACCGACACGGTCAGCGCCTCTTCCAGCGAAGCGAAGATCTGGTCGTTGCGCTCGGCCATCAGCTCGTGCTCGTAGGCCAGCGCCTCGGCCAGCTTGTAGGCCGCGGTCGCGTCGGCCGCCGCGGTGTCGCGCTCGGCCGCCGTCTCGTCGAGCGCGGCGGTCAGGAAGGCGAGCGTGTCCTGCACATCCGCGGCGCGCGGCCCGTCGCGGGGGGTGTCGCCCTCCAGCGCCGCGGCGAGTTCGCGGTTGCGCGTGCGCGCGGCATCGCGCTCGGCCATCGACGTTCGGAGCGTGTCGGTCAGCACGTTCATGCCGGTTTCCAGCTCGCGCCGGCGCTCCTCGGAATCGAGAAGCACGGATTGCATGCGCGAGACTTCGGCCATCGCGACCTCGAAGCGCTCGCGCGTGGCGCGGACCTCTGCGGCATGGGCGTCGCGCTCGGCGGCCAGGGCGTTCAGGCGGGTGTCGTAGAGCGCCTGGTCGCGCTTGGCCTGGTCGCGGAGGTTGCCGGAGCCGACCTGGTCGATCAGCAGGAACGACGTCGCGAGCATGGCCCAGGCGACCACCAGCGCACCGCCGGCAAGCCCTGCGGCCTGCGCGGTCGGAGACAGCCGCATGAAGCGGGTACTGTGCTCCGAGCGCAGGAAAAGCCGTTGTTCGGGAAGAAAGCGCTCAAGCGCCGTGTCGATGCGGTGGAGGATACGCCCCGTCAATGTCTCGCCTCAACTGCCCTTTTTTGCGGTCAGACACGCGCCGCCTCGGTTCTGACGCCCCGTGCCTAGCCAGCGACCTGCTCAGTCGCAAGGTTTTTAAGTCTTTGTGCATGATTTCATGCCGATGTCCCACCCAATCGCGCAAGAATCCGCCGATTCCCGCGCAAGGGTTGCAATATGGCACCGGTTTCGCGCTATGGGCGAGTGCCCGCCGGCGGTCCGGCCGGCACCGGCGCGGGGCGGTCAAAGCGCCTTGACGGCCTCCAGCACCTCCTCGGCATGGCCCGGCACCTTCACCTTGCGCCAGACCCGCGCGAGCTTGCCCTCGCCGTCGATCAGAAAGGTCGAGCGTTCGATGCCCATGTAGGTCTTGCCGTACATCTTCTTCTCGACCCAGGTGCCGTAGCGCTCGCAGACGTCGCCGTTCTCGTCCGACAGAAGCGGCACGGACAGGTCGTGCTTGGTGCGGAACTTGCCGTGCTTGGTCACGCTGTCCCTGGAAATGCCGAACACCTTGGCCCCGGCGGCCTCGAAATCGGACAGGAGGCCCGAGAAGGCGATGGCTTCCTTCGTGCAGCCGGACGTGTCATCCTTGGGGTAGAAATACAGAACCACGGGGGCGGGGCGCAGCGCCGAAAGGGTGACGTCCTCGCCGCCATCCTGGGGCAGGGTGAAATCGGGCGCGGTCTGGCCGGTGTCGGTCATGGGCTTTTCTGGTCCTTCCGGTTGGCGGGAATGCGCCGTAGGGTCGGCGCGACGCGGATCAGGATAGGCGCCGCGCGGGGGCAGGCAAGCGGGATCGCCGGGCGCGCGGCGGTCCGGACCGTCGGGATGAGCGAGACAGACGACCAGGCACGAAACGACGCCCATCCGCCGCACAAGCGGTTCGGCATCTGGCTGTTGCTCAGCCTCGCGATGATCGCGGGGCTGGCGGGGTTGGCCGGGCTTGCACTGACCGGGCGCATGGTGGCGATGCCGCTCTGGGTGACCGAGCGGGTCGAGGCGCGGCTGAACGCGGCCGTCGCGCCCGTCGAACTGCGGCTCGGCGGCATGGACGTGATGCTCTCGCGCGACAACGTCCCCCGCGTGCATTTCTCCGACATCCTCGTGCTCGACGGGGCCGGGCGCGAGATTGCCCGGCTGCCGGAACTCGGCGCCACGCTGGCCGCCGCGCCGCTGCTGTCCGGCCGGCTGGAGATTTCCCATCTCGCGCTGACCGGCGCGGACCTGACGCTGCGGCGCGCGCCCGACGGGCGGCTGGACCTGGCGCTGGGCGGCACCGGCGCGCCGGTCAGCGCCGCGGGCAGCCTGGGCGAGGTGCTCGACGAGATCGACCGGGCCTTCGCGCGGCCGGGGCTGTCGGCGGTGCGCGCGATCAGCGTCGAGGATCTGGGCCTGACCTACGAGGACGCGCGGGCCGGCCGCACCTGGGCCGTCGAGAACGGTCTGATGACGCTCGACCAGGGGGCGGAGGAGGTCACGCTGCGCGCCTTCTTCAGTCTGCGCGGCGCGGGGGCCACGCCCGCGGAATTCGCCTTCAGCTTCGTCTCGGTCCGCGGCGGGCCCGAGGCGCGGTTCTCGGCGAACTTCTCGGACGTGTCCTCGGACGACATCGCCACGCAGTCGCCGGCGCTGGCCCCGCTCGCGCTGATCGAGGCGCCGATCTCGGGGGCGATCCGGACCGAGGTGGATGCGGCGGGCACGCTCGGCCCCCTGAGCGCCGCGCTCGAGATCGGGGCCGGCGCGCTGAACCCCGCCGGGGCGGCCACGCCGATCCGGTTTCAGTCGGGCAAGTCCTATTTCACCTACGACCCGGCGAGCCGGCGGCTGAGTTTCGACCAGATCGCGCTGGACACGGCCGCTCTGCGGATGGTCGCCGAGGGGCATGCCGACCTGCGCGACATGGAGGGCGGATGGCCCGAAACCGTGATCGCGCAGCTCGGCTTCCGCGAGGTGGCGCTGGACCCCGAAGGCGTGTTCGAGGCGCCCGCGGTCTTCACCGGCGGCGCGCTGGACCTCAAGCTCGCGCTCGATCCCTTCGTCGCGACGGCCGGCCAGGTGGCGCTGCTCGACGACGCCGGGGCCTATCGCGGCCGCGGCGTGATCCGCGCGCGGCCCGACGGTTGGGAGATTTCGGTCGATGCCGACATCCCGCGGATCGACGAGGACCGCCTGCTCGCCCTCTGGCCGCTCGGGCTGGCCCCGCGCACCCGCGCGTGGATCGACGAGCGGGTGCAGACGGGCGCGTTTCTCGATGTGCGCGCCGCGGTGCGTCGCACGCCCGGCGCCCCGGCCGAAATCGCGCTCGGCCACCGGTTCCGCGATGCCACGGTGAAGGTCCTGTCGACGATGCCGCCGATCGAGGGCGGACACGGCTACGGCACGATCCTCGACCAGGGCTACACGCTGTCGGTCGAGGGGGGCACGATCCGGGCTCCCCTCGGCGGGCGCATCGACGTCACGGGCTCGGTCTTCCAGGTGCCCGACATCGCCCCGGACGATCCCCCGGCCACGATCCGGCTGCGCACCCGCAGCAGCATTTCCGCCGCCCTGTCGCTGATCGACCTGCCGCCCCTGGAAATCCCCGCGCGCGTGGGGCTGGACCCGGACCTGGCCGAGGGCGAGGCCGTGCTGGAAACCCGGCTGGACCTGCCGCTGCGCAAGGGCCTGTCCCTTGCCGATATCGGCTACGGCGTGCGCGGCACGCTCACCGGCGTGCGCAGCGACGCGCTTCTGGAGGGGCGGTTGCTGGCGGCCGACACGCTCGACCTTGCGGCCGGGCCCGACGGGGTGACGATCTCGGGCGCGGCGCGGGTGGACGGCGTGCCCGTGCGCGGCGCCTGGCGCATGCAACCGGGCGCGCCCGGCTCCCGCGTCGAGGGCACGGCGGAGCTGTCGCAACGGCTGAACGCGGACCTCGGGCTGGGGCTGCCGCCGGGCACGTTCGAGGGGCGCGCGCGGGCGGAGTTCACGCTGACGCTCCCGGACGAGGGGCCGCCCCGGTTCACGGTCGGCTCCGACCTGTCGGGGCTCGCGCTGCGGCTGCCGGGCCTCGACTGGTCCAAGCCGGCCGCGGCGTCGGGCCGGCTCCGGATCGCCGGGCGGCTGGGGGCGTCCGCCGCGGTGGAACGGCTCGAACTGGAGGCGCCGGGGCTGTCGGTCGCCGGATCGGTCGCGCTGAACGGGCAGGGCGGGCTCGACGCGGCCCGGCTGTCGCGGGTCCGGCTGGGCGGCTGGCTGGATGCGCAGGCGGTGCTGACCGGGCGCGGCGCGGGACGCCCGCCCGCGGTGGCGATCACCGGCGGCCGCGCCGATCTGCGGCAGGGGGCGTTCGCGCGATCGGGCGGGGGCGGCGGCGGGGCCGGGTTCGACCGGGTCGAGATCGCCCTCGACCGGTTGCAGGTCAGCGACGGGATCGCCCTGACCGGCCTGCGCGGGGCGCTGTCGGGGCGGGGCGGGCTCAGCGGGCGGCTGACCGGCACGCTGGAGGGCGGCGGACCGATCGTCGCGACGCTGGTCCCCGCCCGCACCGGCACCGCGATCCGGGTGCGCGCCGAGGATGCGGGCGCCGCCCTGCGGGGGGCGGGTCTCTACCGGCGCGCGCGCGGCGGGCGGCTCGACCTGGTGCTCCGCCCGCTGGGCGCGCCGGGCCGCTATGCCGGGGAGCTTCGGGTCGACGGGCTGCGCGTGCGCGGCACCCCGGTGCTGGCGGAGCTTCTGACCGCGATCTCGGTCGTCGGGATTCCCGAACTCCTGGATGGCGAGGGGCTCATGTTCAGCGAGGTTCAGGCGCGGTTTGAGCTGATGCCCGGCGGCGTCGAGGTGCGCCGCGCCAGCGCCGTCGGCCCGTCGCTTGGCATCTCCCTGTCGGGCGTGTACGGGACGCGCACGAACCGGATCGACATGCAGGGGGTGATCTCGCCGATCTACCTGGTGAACTCGATCGGGTCGGTGCTGACGCGCCAGGGCGAGGGGCTGTTCGGCTTCAACTACCGCCTTGTCGGGGACGCGCGCGACCCCGAGGTGCGGGTCAACCCGCTGTCGATCTTCACGCCCGGCATGTTCCGCGAGATCTTTCGCGGGCCGCCGCCGCGGGTGCAACGAAGGCCGCAAGCCGAGGGGGCCGAATGAAGCTGTCGGAGTTCGATTTCGACCTGCCCGACGACCTGATCGCAACCCGGCCCGCCCGGCCGCGCAGCGCCGCGCGGCTGCTGGCGGCCAAGGGCGCGGCGCTGTGCGATTGCCATGTGTTCGACCTGCCCGACCTGCTGCGCCCCGGCGACCGGCTGGTGCTGAACGACACCCGCGTCATCCCCGCGCGGCTGTCCGGCCTGCGCCGGCGCGGAACCGGCGCGGGCGCCATTGAGGCCGGTGTCGAGGTCACGCTGATGGAGCCGGCGGCCAGCAGCGGCTGGCGCGCCATGGCCCGGCCCCTGCGCAAGCTCAGGCCGGGCGACCGGGTGGACTTCGCCGCGGGGCTTTCCGCCGAGGTGACGGCCCGCGGTCCCGAGGACGCGACGCTGGCCTTCAACCTGGCCGGCGAGGAGTTCGACGCGGCGCTGGCCGAAGCCGGGGCGATGCCGCTGCCGCCCTACATCGCCGCCAGGCGCGCGGCGGACGCGCAGGACCGCGAGGATTACCAGACCGTCTGGGCCGCGCGCCCCGGCGCCGTCGCCGCCCCCACCGCGTCGCTCCATTTCGACGCGGCGCTGCTCGCCGCGCTCGCGGCGAAGGGCGTCGGCATCACGCATGTCACCCTGCATGTCGGCGCGGGCACCTTCCTGCCGGTGAAGACCGACGACGTCTCGCAGCACCGGATGCATGCCGAATGGGGCGAGGTGACCGCGGCCGCGGCGGCCGAGATCAACGCCGCGCGCGCCGCCGGCGGGCGCATCATCCCCGTGGGCACCACCGCGCTGCGGCTGATCGAGAGCGCCGCCGACGAGACGGGCCGCCTGCACCCCTGGCGGGGCGAGACCGACATCTTCATCCGCCCCGGCTACCGCTTTCGCATCACCGACGCGCTGATGACCAATTTCCACCTGCCGCGCTCGACGCTCTTGATGCTCGTCTCCGCGCTCATGGGCCGGGAGACGATACGAAAGATTTACGCCCATGCGGTTACGTCCCGCTATCGATTCTTCTCTTACGGCGACGCCTCGCTCTTGATCCCGGGGCCGGAAGGCGACAGGGAGGCGTCGCGGGCGGGCAACTGAGCCGGTCCCCAATCCCCTAGAAGAGCCCACGAGGCAAGAGAAGGACGCGCGACGTGTTTCAGGTTTTGGCCAGTTCCTGGGCGCTGCTGCTGGGCATGCTGCTGCTGATGGTGGGCAACGGCATCCAGGGCACGCTGCTCGGTATCCGCGGTGGCATCGAGGGGTTCTCGACCTTCGAGATGTCGATCGTGATGTCGGCCTATTTCGCGGGCTTCCTGGGCGGCTCGCGGCTGGCGCCGGAGCTGATCCGCCGGGTGGGCCATATCCGCGTGTTCGCCGCGCTCGCCTCGCTGATCTCGGCCGTGCTCATCCTCTATCCCACGCTGGCCGACCCCGTCGCCTGGACCGTGGGGCGGGTGCTCATGGGGTTCTGCTTCTCGGGCGTCTACGTCACCGCCGAAAGCTGGCTGAACAACGCCGCCACGAACGAGACCCGCGGCCAGGCGCTGTCGCTCTACATGATCGTGCAGATGGCGGGCATCGTCAGCGCGCAGGGGCTGTTGCTGACCGCCGACCCCGCGGGGTTCGTGCTGTTCATCATCCCCTCGGTGCTGGTCTCCATCGCCTTCGCGCCGATCCTGCTGTCGGTCAGCCCGACGCCCGCCTTCGAGACGACCAAGCCGATGTCGCTGCGGCACCTGATCCGCATTTCGCCCACCGGCGCGGTCGGCATCTTCCTGCTGGGCGGCGTCTACTCGGCGCTGTTCGGCATGGCCTCGGTCTACGGCACCACTGCCGATCTGTCGGTGGCCCAGATCTCGGGCTTCATCGCCACGATCTACCTGGGCGGGCTGCTGCTGCAGTTCCCGATCGGCTGGCTGTCGGACCGGATCGACCGGCGTACCCTGATCCTGGCCGCGGCGGCCACGGGCGGGGCGGCCGCGGGGGCGGCGATGGCCGTGAACGGGGGATTCGGCGCGCTGCTGGTGGCGGCGTTCCTGATCGGCGGGATGTCGAACCCGCTCTACGCGCTGCTCATCGCCTATACCAACGACTATCTGGAACCCGACGACATGGCCGCGGCCTCGGGCGGGTTGATGTTCATCAACGGGGTGGGCGCGATCCTCGGCCCGCTGGTGACCGCCTGGGTCATGGGGCTGATCGGGCCGGAGGGGTTCTTCCTCTTCATCGCGATCCTGATGCTTTCGCTCGCCGTGTTCACCGGCTACCGGATGACCCAGCGCGCCGCCGTGCCGGTGGACGAGACGGCCTCCTACGCGCCGGTCCTGCCGACCGCCTCGCCGGTCGCGGTCGAGGTCGCCCAGGAGGTCGCGATCGAGGCCGCGCACGAGGAGGAGGCTGCCGCGCCGTGACACCCGCGCGCCCCGAAACGCTTGCGCCCCATGACGGTATCTGAAACCATCCGGGCAAGAGCGACCGGGTCAGGAACCGGGGCCACGCGCCCGCGCAGGAGGAAAAGGATGTCGCGCCAAGAGGAGATCATCGATTACTGGCTGAACGAGGTCGGCCCCGCGGGCTGGTACAAGTCCGACCCGGAGGTCGACGCCGAGATCCTGGGCCGCTTCAAGACCGACTGGGAGGCCGCCCATGCCGGCGACCTGCACGACTGGTCGACCAATCCCCGGGGCGCGCTGGCCTTCCTGATCCTGACCGACCAGTTCCCGCGCAACATGTTCCGCGGCGACTGGCGCGCCTTCGCCACCGACGCGCTGGCGCGCGCCGCGGCCAAGCACGCGATCGAGATGACCTTCGACATGCGCCACCCCGAGCCCGAGCGGCAGTTCTTCTACCTGCCCCTGATGCACTCGGAATGCCTGATGGACCAGGACCGCTGCGTGCGCCTGATGCTGACGCGCATGCCCGAGACCGGCGCCGACAACCTGCTGCATGCCAAGGCCCATCGCGAGCTGATCCGCCGGTTCGGCCGCTTCCCGTTCCGCAACGCGGCGCTGCATCGCGGCTCCTCCCCCGAGGAGATCGCGTTCATGGAGCAGGGCGGCTACGGCGCCTGCGTCGAGGAACTGCGCGCCGCGTCCTGACGGCGACCGCGCCGGGGACGGGCCCGCGCGCGCGCCGCAGGTCGCTCCGCGGCCTCAGACCGGCAGCACGCGGCTGTCCTCCCGGCCGACCCCCTCGATCTCGATCCGGTCGTCATCGATGGCGACGACGGCATGGGCGGTTGTGTCGGCGGTCTCGACCATGCCCTTGAACGTGACGTAGTGGGTGCCGCCCGCGCGCCCGTAATTGCCCGCGTGGTTGTGCCCGTTCAGGTACATCACCACGTTCTCGTACCCCGAGAACAGGTCGACCAGGCGGGCGTCGTCCCAGCAATTGTGCGGGTCGGCCGGGTAGAGCGGGTAATGCCCCATGGCGACGACCCGCTGCCCCTTGGCCCGCGCATCCGCGATCACGTCTTCGGCCCAGGCGAGTTGCGCGTCCGAGAGGCCGCCGTTCCAGGGCTTGGCGTTGACCGCGCCGGCCGCTTCCATCGCCGCCAGGCGCCGGGCGGCCGCGTCGTGGCGCGCGCTGCCCCGGGGATGGGCGAAAAGGCTGATCTCGGTGCCGTCGAGCACGAGGAACCGCACGTCCCGGGCGGCGAAATCGTAATGCCGCCGTGCAAGCCCCAGGCGCCGGGGCACCGCGTGGACGTGCTCGGGCGCCACCTCGAAATCGTGGTTGCCCAGGACAACGGCGTGGGGCGCCTCCAGCCGGTCGTAAAGCGGCAGGATGCGATCGTAGCTGTCCCAGTGCCGGTCGATGATGTCGCCGAGCGTCACCGAGAACGCAAGGTCGCGCCGGTTGAACGCCTCGATGGCCTGGGCGAGTTTCCCCAGCGACTGCGCGTAGTGGCGCGTTCCCTGCGGCGGCACCGGGGCGTATTGCGGGTCGGCCACGACCCCGAACCGCAGGCCCGCCGCCGGCGCCCCGGCGCGGGCAGACCGCGCCCCGGCCATCGGCGCCAGCAGGCCGGCGGCGGCGCTGCGCAGCATCACGTTGCGGCGTGTCGGCACATGGTCCTCCCGTCCCGGCGTCTGCCTATCACGCTACGCCCCGACTGTAACGCCCGCCCGACACCCGCCGCCCGGCGCGTCTGCAACCGGCCGGCGGCGATTGCGGGTTCGCGGCGGATCGACTAGCTGTGAGGCAAAGCGCAGCGCGGAGGGAAGCATGGCCGCTCGGAACTTCGACATGATCGTGATCGGCGCGGGGCCCGGCGGCTATGTCGCCGCGATCCGGGGCGCGCAACTGGGGCTGAAGGTCGCCGTGGTCGAGCGCGAGCATCTGGGCGGCATCTGCCTCAACTGGGGCTGCATTCCCACCAAGGCGATGCTGCGCTCGGCCGAGGTCTTCCACCTGATGTCCCATGCCACGGAGTTCGGGCTCAAGGCCGACGGCATCGGCTACGATCTCGACGCGGTGGTCAAACGCTCGCGCGGGGTGGCCAGGCAACTGGCCTCGGGCGTGGGGCACCTGCTGAAGAAGAACAAGGTGACCGTGGTCATGGGCGCGGCGACGATCCCGGCCAGGGGGCGCGTCTCGGTCAAGACCGAGACCGGCACCGAGGAGCTGACCGCCGACTCCATCGTCCTGGCCACCGGCGCGCGGGCGCGCGAACTGCCGGGGCTGGAGCCCGACGGCAAGCGCGTGTGGAACTACAAGCACGCGCTGGTGCCGCCGCACGAGCCGAAGAAGCTGCTGGTCATCGGCTCGGGCGCCATCGGGATCGAGTTCGCCAGCTTCTTCAACACGCTCGGCGCCGAGACCACGGTGGTGGAGGTGATGGACCGCATCCTGCCGGTCGAGGATGCCGAGATCTCCGCCTTCGCGAAAAAGCAGTTCGCGAAACAGGGCATGACGATCCGCGAGCAGGCCACGGTCACGAGGCTCGACCGCGGCGCGGACACGGTGACCGCCCATGTCGAACAGGGCGGCAAGACCGACAAGATCGAGGTCGACACGGTGATCTCGGCGGTCGGCATCGTCGGCAATGTCGAGGGTCTGGGGCTGGAAGAGCTCGGGGTGAAACTCGACCGCAGCCATGTCGTGACCGACGAATACGGCCGCACCGGGGTCGCGGGGCTTTATGCCATCGGCGACGTGGCCGGCGCCCCCTGGCTCGCGCACAAGGCCAGCCACGAGGGCGTGATGGTGGCCGAGATGGTCGCGGGCGGCCACCCGCACCCGATCAAGCCCGGCGCGATTCCCGGCTGCACCTACAGCCACCCGCAGATCGCCAGCATCGGGATGACCGAGGCGCAGGCGAAGGACAAAGGGCACGAGGTCAAGGTCGGCCGCTTCCCCTTCATCGGCAACGGCAAGGCGATCGCGCTGGGCGAGCCCGAGGGGATGGTCAAGACGGTGTTCGACGGCAAGACCGGCGAGCTTCTGGGCGCGCACATGATCGGCGCCGAGGTGACGGAACTGATCCAGGGCTACGCGGTCGGCAAGACGCTGGAGACGACCGAGGCCGAGCTGATGGAAACGGTGTTCCCGCACCCGACGCTGAGCGAGATGATGCACGAATCCGTGCTGGATGCCTGGGGCCGGGCGATCCACTACTAGGCCCCGGCAGCGCCGTCCGTCCGATAAAAGTCCGACGAAAGTCCGATGGAAATCCGATGCAATTCCGATTGCCGGATCGGGCTATTTCTCGACCGGCAGCCTGGCGTTCAGCCACTCGCGGAACGACCCCATGTTGTAGACGTCCTCGTAGCCGAGTTTCATCATGATGCGCGCGGCCTGCAGGGCGTTGTCGCCGGTTTCGCAATAGACCGCGAAGGTCTTGGCCGGGTCCAGCGCGGGGTCGAAATGCGGGCCGGCGCGGTTGGCCTTGTGCCGGATCATGTAGAGCGGCACATGCACGGCCCCCTGGCACTTGCCGAAGCGCGCGATCTCGTGATCCTCGCGCACGTCGAGCAGCACGATCTCGCCCTTCTTGGCGAACTCCCAGGCCTCCTTGGCGCGGATTTCCTCGACATAGGGATAAATCTTGCCGAACAGTTCGACCCAGCTGGACATGGCGCGTTCTCCGGTTTTGGGTGCCTCGGGGCGACTATAGGGGTCTGTGCCCGGGTGTTAAGCGGCAAAGGCACGGCAGGCTGACGCAGCCGGGGACGTTCTCCGAACGTTCCTTCTTTGCGGTTGGGAATCGCGCGCCGCTCGACTATGTCTAAGGCTGGACTTCCGGGGGCAGCCATGGCCGAGTTGAAACGCATCGAAGTGCGCGGCGCGCGCGAGCACAATCTTCAGGATATCGACGTCGACATTCCCCGTGACACGCTGACGGTGATCACCGGGCTGTCGGGGTCGGGAAAGTCCTCGCTCGCCTTCGACACGATCTATGCCGAGGGCCAGCGCCGCTATGTCGAGTCGCTTTCGGCCTATGCGCGGCAGTTCCTGGACATGATGGAAAAGCCGGACGTGGATCACATTTCCGGCCTGTCGCCCGCGATTTCCATCGAACAGAAGACGACGTCCAAGAACCCGCGCTCGACCGTCGGCACCGTCACCGAGATTTATGACTACTTGCGGCTGTTGTTCGCCCGCGCCGGCACACCCTACAGCCCCGCCACCGGCCAGCCTATCGAGGCGCAGCAGGTGCAGGACATGGTGGACCGCGTGATCGCGATGGAGGAGGGGACCCGCGCCTATCTGCTGGCCCCCATCGTGCGCGACCGCAAGGGCGAATACCGAAAGGAATTCATCGAGTTGCGCAAGCAGGGCTTCCAGCGGGTCAAGGTGGACGGGCAGTTTCACGAGCTCGACGAGCCGCCCACGCTCGACAAGAAGTTCCGCCACGACATCGACGTGGTGGTCGACCGGATCGTGGTGAAGGAGGGGATCGAGACCCGGCTGGCGGATTCGTTCCGCACCGCGCTCGACCTCGCCGACGGCATCGCGGTGCTGGAGACCGCGCCGAAGGAGGGCGACCCCGAACGCCACGTGTTCAGCGAGAATTTCGCCTGTCCGGTCTCGGGCTTCACCATCCCCGAGATCGAGCCGCGGCTGTTTTCCTTCAACGCGCCCTTCGGCGCCTGCCCCGATTGCGACGGGCTGGGGGTAGAGCTTTTCTTCGACGAACGCCTCGTGGTGCCGGACGCGGCGCTGACCGTCTGGAACGGGGCCATCGCGCCCTGGCGCAAGGGCAAGTCGCCCTATTTCCGCCAGACCATCGAGGCCATCGCCCGGCATTACGAGTTCGACAAGGACACGCCGTGGAAGGACCTGCCCGCGCATGTGCAGCAGGTCTTCCTGTATGGCTCGGGGGACGAGGAAATCCCCTTCCGCTATGACGAGGGCGGCCGCGTCTACCAGGTGACGCGCGCCTTCGAGGGCGTGATCCCCAACATGGAGCGGCGCTATCGCGAGACCGACAGCGCCTGGATCCGCGAGGAGTTCGAACGCTACCAGAACAACCGTCCCTGCCAGACCTGCGGCGGTCACCGGCTGCGCGAGGAGGCGCTGGCGGTGAAGATCGGCGGCCTGCATGTCGGCGAGGTCGTGCAGATGTCGATCCGCGAGGCGCTGGCCTGGATCGAGGGCGCGCCCGGCAGCCTGTCGAAGCAGAAGAACGAGATCGCCCGCGCGATCCTCAAGGAAATCCGCGACCGGCTGGGGTTCCTGAACAATGTCGGGCTGGAATACCTGACGCTGAGCCGCAACGCCGGGACGTTGTCGGGCGGCGAGAGTCAGCGCATCCGGCTGGCCAGCCAGATCGGCAGCGGGTTGACCGGCGTGCTTTACGTGCTGGACGAACCCTCCATCGGGCTGCACCAGCGCGACAACGGGCGGCTTTTGCAGACGCTCAAGAACCTGCGCGACCAGGGCAATACCGTGATCGTGGTCGAGCATGACGAGGAGGCGATCCGCGAGGCCGATTACGTGCTCGACCTCGGACCCGGGGCGGGCGTGCATGGCGGGCAGGTGGTCAGCCGCGGCACCCCGGCCGAGATCATGGCCGACGCCGCCTCCGTCACCGGGCAATACCTCGCGGGCACGCGCGAAGTCGCGGTGCCGGCCGAGCGGCGGCCCGGCAACGGCAAGGCGGTGACCGTGGTCAAGGCGAACGGCAACAACCTGCAGGACGTGACGGCCGAGTTCCCGCTGGGCAAGTTCGTGTGCGTCACTGGCGTCTCGGGCGGGGGCAAGTCCACGCTGACCATCGAGACGCTGTTCAAGACGGCCAGCATGCGCCTGAACGGCGCACGGCAGACGCCCGCCCCCTGCGAGACGATCAAGGGGCTGGAGCATCTCGACAAGGTCATCGACATCGACCAGCGGCCCATCGGCCGCACGCCGCGGTCGAACCCCGCGACCTATACCGGCGCCTTCACCCCGATCCGCGACTGGTTCGCGGGGCTGCCCGAGGCCAAGGCGCGCGGCTACAAGCCGGGGCGGTTCTCCTTCAACGTCAAGGGCGGCCGCTGCGAGGCCTGCCAGGGCGATGGCGTCATCAAGATCGAGATGCACTTCCTGCCCGATGTCTACGTCACCTGCGAGACCTGCCACGGCGCGCGCTACAACCGCGAGACGCTGGAGATAAAGTTCAAGGGCAAGAGCATCGCCGACGTGCTCGACATGACGGTCGAGGACGCGCAGGAGTTCTTCAAGGCGGTGCCCTCGATCCGCGAGAAGATGGACGCGCTTGTCCGCGTGGGACTCGGCTACATCAAGGTGGGCCAGCAGGCGACGACGCTCTCGGGCGGCGAGGCGCAGCGGGTGAAGCTGTCGAAGGAATTGTCGAAACGGGCCACCGGGCGGACGCTCTACATCCTCGACGAGCCGACCACGGGGCTGCATTTCGAGGATGTGAAGAAGCTGCTCGAAGTGCTGCACGAGCTGGTGGAGCAGGGGAACACGGTCGTGGTGATCGAGCACAATCTGGATGTCATCAAGACCGCCGACTGGCTGATCGACATCGGGCCCGAAGGTGGCGACGGCGGCGGCCAGATCGTCGCCGAGGGCACGCCCGAGGAGGTCGCGGAGGTCGAGCGCAGCCATACCGGGCGCTACCTCAAGGAGATGCTGGGCGCCAAGCGGGTGGCGGCGGAGTGACAGGCCGGCGCGCCGGTGACGGCGCGGCCCCGGCGTTCCCCTGGGGCTCCCTGCGTCGGGCCGGGGGTGTCTATCGGCAGGGTGCAATCGCCTTTCTGGGGTGGCGCAGCGCGTGTCCCGCGTCCTGCCGGGGATTGGCAATGGCGGGGGCCGCGATACGCTCGCACCGTCCATCCTCGACCACGATCCAGGTGGGGTGAGTTGGCGCGCGCCGTGAGCGCGTGGGCGTCCCCGGGCGCCTTGCAAAAAGGGCGCCCGATGAGACAGGGCGCCGCTTCTCTTGTCCGTGTCCGTCGCCGCCGGCACGCCGCACGCTTGGCGGAGGATAATCGCATCGGGGCCCGGCGACCCCGCACCGGCGCGTCTGCGGCCTCAGGTCTTGGGCTTGCCGGTGTTGATGCCGAGCAGGCTGTAGGGCGGGCAGGTCCCCATTGCCGAGGTGGCAAGCAGAACGACGGCGACGATCCCGGCGATCCAGGCCCAGGCCCCGCCGAGCGACGTGAAGGCGAGGATGAGCAGCACGACCCCGATCGCGGCGCGGATCGCGCGGTCGGTATTTCCCATATTCTTTTCGAACATTGCCTTTCTCCCTTGCTGACGGGCCGCGCGTTCGTGGCAGGCCCGATACTCTGGAGGTGGGCGGCCGGCCAAGCGTTTCAAGGCCGGCCGGCCGCCGAGCCGCGTGGGGAGACGACCCGCCGCAGGCCGTTCAGCCCTCTTTCTCGGCGGTGTTCAGGCCGATGAGGTTGTAGAGCGGGCAGGACGACATCAGGCCGGTGGCCAGCGGAACGATGCCGAGCAGCCACCACGGGCTGGGATCGGACAGGAACGCCCAGATCAGCAGCATGAGGGCGCCAAGGCCGATACGGGCGATGCGGTCGGTGCCGCCGACGTTCTTCTTCAGCATGGTCTTCTCCGATGAATGTGTGTCACTCGCCCGACTCGCGCGGGCATTGCGACACGACCATGCACTTCGCCGGGGCGACCGTCTGTGACTGTGTCACCCAGCCCCGCCATCGACCGCGGCAAGCCCGGCAAGGGCGGCTTCGTCGATCAGGGTCACCACGCCCCGGTCAAGCCGCACGGCGCCGGCCTTCGCCAGGGCGTCCAGCCGGCGCGAGACGACCTCGCGCGCGGTGCCGATCCGGGTGGCGATCTCGTGGTGGGTGGCATGGACGGCACCGTTTTCGGCGCTGGCGAGCAGTTCGGCGGCCAGGCGGCTTTCGACCCGCTGGAACGCGACCCGTTCCAGCAGGGCCATGACCGACTGAAGCCGCTGCGCGAAGGCGCCGAACACGAAGCGGCGGAAGATCGGGCTCCGGTCCATCAGCGTCGTGAAGGTTTCGCGCGGAACCAGAACCGCCTCGCACTCGCTCACGGTGATCGCCTCGCCGGTATAATCCTCCCCGCCCAGCAGGCCGAGCGTGGACTGCACGCAGGACTGGCCAGGCTCGATCCCGTAGAGCAGGATTTCCCGACCCGTCGGGCCGATCAGGAACACCTCGACCCGGCCCGACAGAAGAATCGTGAAGCCGCGCGCCGCTTCGCCGGGGCAGAACAGCACCTTGCCCTTGGGCAGGCGCATCACCGGCAGACCCTCCAGCCGGGCGGCGATGCCGGGCTCGAGCCCTTGGAGCCCGGGGGCGCGCGCGACCCAGTTCATCCGCGCCCGCGTTTTTCGAAGCGCGGCAGCATGGCCGAGAAATCGCGGCCCTTGCCGTCCTCCCGCTCGACGAACTCGGCGTAGAGTTCGGCGGCGCGCTGGCCCATGGGCGTGTCCGCGTCGGCCGTTTCGGCCGCCTGCATCGCGAGACGCAGGTCCTTGAGCATGAGGTCCGCTGCGAATCCGGGCTTGTAGTCGTTGTCGGCGGGGCTTTGGGGGCCGATGCCGGGGGCCGGGCAATAGGTGTTCAACGACCAGCTCGACCCGGACGATGTCGAGACGACGTCGAACATCCGGTCCCGGTCAAGCCCCAGCTTGTCGGCCAGCGCGAACGCCTCGCAGGTCACGACCATCGTCGCGCCGAGGATCATGTTGTTGCAGATCTTGGCGGCCTGTCCGTTGCCCGAGTCCCCGCAATGCACTGCCTTCTGGCCCATCACGTCGAAAAGCGGTTTGACCTTGGCGAAGGCCTCTTCGGGGCCGCCGGCCATGAAGGTCAGGGTGCCGGCCGTCGCGCCGCCCACGCCGCCCGAGACGGGCGCGTCGACAGCCATGACGCCGGCCGCCTCGGCCTCGGCCGCGACCGCGCGGGCGCTGTCGACATCAACGGTCGAACAGTCGAGCAGCACCGCGCCCTTCTCCATCACGGGCAGAATCTCGGCGGCCACGGACCGCAATATGTCGCCGTTGGGCAACATGGTGATGACCACCTCCCGGTCCCGGGTCGCCTCGGCGACGTTCGCGGCGGTCGCGACGCCTTCGGGGCCGGGGGCGGCGAGATCGAACCCGATCACGTCATGGCCGGCCTTCGCGAGGTTCGCCGCCATTGGCGCCCCCATGTTTCCCAGTCCGATGAACCCCACCTTCATGTCAGCTCCTCCTCAAGGTTCAATTCGTCGGCGCCGAGCGGCGCCAGCATGGCCTCCACGTCCTCGCGCGACACGGCGTCCATATCGGCATGCCGCCAGCGCGGGCTCTTGTCCTTGTCGATGATCGCCGCGCGTATGCCTTCGAGGAAGTCCGATCGTTCCGGCGCGCGGTGGGTGAAACGGTATTCCAGCGCGAGGGCCGCGCGGATCGTCGGGGCCGGTCCCAGCCGGCGCTGCATCTCGATCGCGCAGGCCATCGCCAGGGGGCTGTTCCGCCGCATCCGTTTCAGTGCGTCCGTGGCGAGGTCCGACCCGTCGGCGTCCAGCGCTTCGGCAATCTCCGTCAGGGCGGCGCCGGCGAAGAGCGCGTCGATCCGGGCCTGCCGGGCGGCGAGGGGGCTGTCCGGCGTGGGGGCTGGGGCTGCCGCGCGCGCGATCGCCGCCGGGTCCCCGGTCGCGACGAGGTCCTCGGCAAGCGCCTGCCAGGTGTCTTCTGGCACGAAATGATCGGCGAACCCGGCGTGAAGCGCATCGCCCGGCCCCATGCGCGCGCCGGTGACGCCGAGATACGTGCCCAGCCGCCCGGACGCGCGAGCCAGAAGCGCCGAGCCGCCGACATCGGGCACCAGCCCGATGCCGCATTCCGGCATCGCCACCTGCGCGCTTTCGCCCACGATCCGGTACGCGGCGTGGCAGCCGACGCCAACGCCGCCGCCCATGGTGAAGCCGTGCATCAGGCTGACCACCGGCTTGGGGAATTCCGCGATCTTGGCGTTCATCCGGTATTCGTCGCGCCAGAACTTCTGGCCATAGGCGTAGTCGCCCTTGGTGCCGGTCTCGTACATCACGGCGATGTCGCCGCCCGCGCAGAACGCCTTGTCGCCGGCGGCGTCGATCAGCACCAGCGCCACGCTGTCCTCCGACCGCCACGCATCCAGCGCGTTCTCTATCTCAAGGCACATGTCGTAGGTCAGCGCGTTCAGCGCCTTCGGACGGTTCAGCGTGATACGGCCCGCACGGCCCTCGGTACGGATGTCGATGTCGCTCATCCGCGCGCCTCCAGCATCTGGCGGGCCACGATCAGCCGCATGATCTCGTTGGTGCCTTCGAGGATCTGGTGCACGCGCAGGTCGCGCACGATCTTCTCGATTCCGTAATCGGCCAGGTAGCCATAGCCGCCATGCAGCTGCAGGCACTGGTCGGCGACGCGGCTGCCGGCCTCGGTCACGAATTTCTTCGCCATCGCGCAGAACCTGGTGGCATCCGGCGCGCCCTGGTCCAGTTTCCACGCCGCCTGGCGCAGGAAGGTGCGCGCGGCCTGAAGCTCGATCTCCATCTCGGCCAGCCGGAACTGCAGCGCCTGGAACTGGTCGATGGGTTTTCCGAAGGCCTTGCGCTCACCCATGTAGGCGAGCGTCGCGTCGAGCGCCGCCTGCGCGGCGCCCAGGCTGCAGGCCGCGATGTTCAGTCGTCCACCATCGAGCCCCATCATCGCGTAACGGAAGCCCTTGCCTTCCTCGCCTAGCAGGTTCCCCGCGGGCACCGCGCAGCCGTCGAACTGTACCTGGCGGGTGGGCTGGGCGCGCCAGCCCATCTTGTCTTCGAGCCCGCCGAAGGACAGCCCCGTGGCGCCGTCCTCAACGACAATCGCCGAGATACCCCGGGGGCCGTCCTCGCCCGTGCGGGCCATCACGATATACGCGTCCGAATAGCCGCCGCCCGAGATGAACGCCTTGGTGCCGGTCAGGCTGTAGCCCTCGTTGGTGCGCTGGGCCTTCGTCTTCAGCGCCGCGGCGTCCGAGCCCGAGCCCGGTTCGGTCAGGCAGTAGGAGAACACCGTCTCCATCGTCAGCGCCGGGGCGAGGAAGCGCGCCTTGATGTCGTCGGTTCCGAACGCGTCCAGCATCTTGGCGCACATGTTGTGGATCGACAGGAAGGCGGCGACGGACGGGCAGGCCATCGACAGCGCCTCGAACACCAGCGTCGCGTCGAGGCGGCTAAGGCCCGCGCCCCCGGAATCCTCACTGACGTAGAGCCCCGCGAAGCCCAACTCGGCCAACCGGGGCCAGAGCGCCTTCGGGATCGTGCCGTCCTTTTCCCAGGCCAGCGCGTGCGGCGCGATATGCTCGGCCCCGAATGCCTGCGCCATGTCGAAGATCGCCACCTGCTCTTCGCTCAGTGCGAAATCCATCGCTGTCCCCCCGGCTTATTGAACGCGCGTTCATCTGGCAGAGAAGGCTTCCGGATTGCAAGGGCCGGCGGCGTCACAGATCGGCGTTGTATTCCTCGATCAGCGAACGGATCACCGCGCAGACCGCGCCTTCGGAATCCTTGCCCTCGGCGCGCGCGGCGGCATGGACGCGGCGCTGGCGGTCGGCCGAGGTGCCGTCGGCGATCACGTCGCGCGCGGCGTGCACCTCGTTCAGGCAGCCCAGCACCGCGGCGTCCGGTTCCACGAAGGCGATGAGTTCTTCCAGAAGGTCCGAGAACGGCACCAGTTTCTTGCGCCCGAAATCGATCAGCCCTTCGCTGACGCCGTAGCGCTGCGCGCGCCAGCGGTTTTCGCCCACGAGAAAGCGTTCGTAGACCCGCCAGCGCTGGTTGAGCCCGGCCAGCCGCCAGAGCATCCGGGTGATGCACTGCGTCAGCGCGGCAATCGACAGGGTGTGTTCGAGCCTGGGCGAGACATCGCAGATGCGGCTCTCCAGCGTCGGGAACCGGGCGGAGGGGCGCAGGTCCCACCAGATCTTGGTCGCGTCCTCGATCACGCCCAGATTGACCAGCGCGCCGACGGAGCGTTCGTAATCCGACCAACTCTCGAAGCGGGGCGGCAGGCCGGTGCGGGGGAGGTTGTCGAAGACCGTCAGCCGGTAGGAGGCCAGCTCCGTATCCAGCCCCTGCCAATAGGGCGAGGAGGTCGACATCGCCAGCAGGTGCGGCAGGAAATAGCTGAGCTGCGCCATCAGGTCGATGCGCTGGTCCTTGTCGGGGATGCCGACATGGACATGCATCCCGCAGATCAGCATCCGCCGCGCGACCGCGGCCAGCGCCCGGTCGAGGTCGTTGTAGCGATCCTTGTCGGTGTGGTGCTGTTGCTTCCAGTCGGCGACCGGATGGCAGGAGACGGCGATGGGGGCGAGCCCATGATCGGCCGCGTGCCGGGCGACCGTAGCGCGCAGCCGCCGCAGGTCGTCGCGGGCCTGGCCGATATTGCCGCAGACCCGCGTGCCGACCTCGATCTGGCATTGCAGGAATTCCGGGGTGACCTGATCGCCGAGATCGGCGGCGCAGGCTTCCATCAGCGCCTTGGGCGCCTCGACCAGGGCGCAGCTGTCCTTGTCGACGAGGAGGTATTCCTCCTCGATTCCGATCGTGAAGTCCGGCACCTGCGCCATCGCCGCTCCCCTGGCCGCAATGGTTCGACTTGAAACCGGGCGCGCCGTTTTGGCAAGCCCGGGCATCGCGCACGACGGCCACGCGTTCGGCGCGGGTGTGCGGAGACTCTCCGTGAGGACGGCGGCGGGATGCGGTCGAAGGCGCCGCGCCGGCGACGCCGATGATTCGATGCGGCGCGGTTGCACGCCGTGCCGCGCCTCCGCCGCAAGGAGGTGTTTTTCGCCTCTCGGGGAGGCCGGTCAACAGCTAAGGCAGCCTGACGTCGCGGTGCGAGGCGACCGCGGCCGTGCGTCAACGAAATTCCTTTGCGATGACATTGTGGAGCGATAACAATTCTATCGGGCTGGGGGCGCGATTTCACGCACCTGTGAGAATTTGGGAGAGAATGACTTGATGCTGAACCTTTTTAGGACCGCGGCGATCACGGCGGGGGGCGTGGTTGTGATGGCGGGGGGCGCTGTCGTTGTCGGCGCTTCGTCGGCGCACGCGGCAACGATCAAGACTGTCGACTACGGTCCGAGCACGCCGCCGGCGAACGACTGTGCCGGCGTGTTCGGGGAGTCGTTCGACGCATGCGTCGCCCCGGACGGATCGCCCGTCATCGCCAAGTGGGATGTCGACGAGGACAAGTGGGAAATCAACAGCGCGTTCGGCGACGTGACGTCGAGCATGTTCACGGTGAGCTATGACAGCGGGACCGACAGCAGCGGGACCTGATCCTACGTCCCTTGCTCCACTTGCTTGCGGGTGACGAGCTGGGTGGCAAAGGACGGCGATGGCTTCCGCTGGTTCTACTCGGATCCGAAGGAGGCGGTGTTCTCCGGCGAATGGAGTACCCTCAGCAAGGGCCCGTCGCATATCACCTTCTACGACTCGGCCCCGGCGCCGATTCCGCTGCCCGCCGCGGGCTGGATGCTGCTGGCGGGCGTGGGTGGCCTGGCGGCGGTCCGTCGGCGCAAGACGGCCTGAACGCGGGCCTCTCAAGGTCCGGCAAGGCTCGAGGGGCGGCCATGTCGGCCGCCCCTTCTCGTTTCAGTCCATCTGCTTGAAGTGGAACTCGCCGCCTTCCTTGAGGCCGGAGGGCCAACGCGAGGTGACGGTCTTGGTCCGGGTGTAGAAGCGGAAGGCATCGGGGCCGTGCTGGTTCAGGTCGCCGAACCCCGATTTCTTCCACCCGCCGAAGGTGTGATAGGCCAGCGGCACCGGGATCGGCACGTTGATCCCCACCATCCCGATATTGATCCGGTTCGCGAAGTCGCGCGCGGTGTCGCCGTCGCGGGTGAAGATCGCGGTGCCGTTGCCGTATTCGTGGTCCATCGCATAGCCCAGCGCCTCGTCGTAGCTTTTGGCGCGGACGGTGGACAGCACGGGGCCGAAGATCTCCTGTCGATAGATCTCCATCTCCGGCGTGACCTTGTCGAAGAGCGACGGGCCCACGAAATAGCCGTTCTCATAACCCTGCAGGCTGAAGTTGCGGCCATCCACCACCAGCTCTGCCCCCTGTTCGACGCCGGAGTCGATGAGGCCCAGCACGCGCTCCTTGGCGGCGGCGGTCACCAGCGGGCCGTAATCCACGTCGGCGCCGGACGTGTAGGGGCCGACCTTCAGCTTCTCGACGCGGGGCACCAGTTTCTCGATCAGCCGGTCGGCGGTTTCCTCACCCACGGGCACGGCCACGGAAATCGCCATGCAGCGTTCGCCCGCCGCGCCGTAGCCCGCACCCACCAGCGCGTCGGCAGCCTGGTCCATGTCGGCATCGGGCATGATGATCATGTGGTTCTTGGCGCCGCCGAAACACTGCACGCGCTTGCCGTTCGCGCAGCCCCGCGAATAGATGTATTCCGCGATGGGCGTGGAGCCGACGAAGCCGATCGCCTGGATGGTGGGGTTGTCCAGGATCGCGTCCACGGCGTCCTTGTCGCCGTTGACCACCTGCAACAGGCCGTCGGGCAGGCCGGCCTCCTTCAGCAACTCGGCCAGCATCAGCGGCACCGAGGGGTCGCGTTCCGACGGCTTCAGGATGAAGGCGTTGCCGCAGGCCAGCGCCGGGCCCATCTTCCACAGCGGGATCATGGCGGGGAAGTTGAACGGCGTGATGCCCGCGACCACGCCCAGCGGCTGGCGCATGGAATACATGTCGATGCCGGGGCCGGCGCTGTCGGTGAATTCGCCCTTCAGCAGATGCGGCGCCCCGATGCAGAACTCGATGACTTCGAGGCCGCGCTGCACGTCGCCCTTGGCATCGGGCAGCGTCTTGCCGTGTTCCGAGGACAGCGCCTCGGCCAGCTTGTCCATGTCGCGGTTGATGAGCCGGACGAATTCCATCATCACGCGGGCGCGCTTCTGGGGGTTCGTCGCGCCCCAGGCCGGCTGCGCCGCGGCCGCGGCGGCGACGGCGGCGTCGAGTTCGTCCTTGCTGGCCAGCGGCACGCGCGCCTGCACCTCGCCAAGCGCGGGGTTGTAGACATCGGCGAAGCGGCCCGAGCGCCCCTGCACCTGCTGGCCGTTCACGAAATGGGTCAGTTCTTTCATCGCATCCTCCCACGATCTGCTTCGCGTGAAGGTTAGTCTTGCAAGTTTCAACGGAACAGGGGCAGTTTTCCAAATGGGTTTTGCGAAAATGCAAGAGTAGAGGCGATGAACTGGGATGACATGCGGCTGTTCCTGGCGGTGGCGCGCGCCGAAAGCCTGACCGGGGCGGGCAAGACGCTGCGGCTGGACCCCGCGACGCTGGGCCGACGGATCGCGCGGCTTGAAGAGGCGCTGGGCACTGCGCTTTTCGCGCGGTCGCCGCGCGGCTATGGCCTGACCGAGGCTGGCGAGCGGCTGATGTCGCGCGCGGTCCAGGCCGAGCAGGCGCTGACCGAGGGCGCCGAGGAGATCCGCGGCCAGCCGGGGCAGTTGACCGGCTCGGTCCGGATCGGGGCGCCGGACGGGGTGGCGAATTTCCTGCTGCCGCAGGTCGCCGCTTCGATCTGCGACGCCAACCCGGGGCTCGAGGTGCAGATCGTCGCGCTGCCCCGGGTCTTCAACCTCAGCCGCCGCGAGGCCGACATGGCGATCGCGGTCAGCCCGCCCGAGACCGGGCGTCTCACGGTGCAGCGGATCACCGATTACCGGCTGCACCTTGTCGCCCATCGCGACTACCTGGCGCGCCATCCGCCGGTCCGCGGGTTCGACGACCTCAGGGGGCACCGGATCGTTGGCTACATCCCCGACATGATCTTCGACAGCGAACTCGACTACCTGTCCGAGATCGGGGTCGAGCGGGTGACGCTCGCCTCGAACTCGGTCTCGGTGCAGCTGAACTGGCTGCGGGCCGGGGCGGGGTTGGGGATCGTCCACGATTTCGCGATCCCCGCTGCGCCGGGGCTGGTCAAGGTGCTCTCCGAAACGGTCTCGTTGAAGCGCAGCTTCTACATGATACGCCACGGCGACGACCGGAAACTCGCGCGGCTCACACGCTTTGCGGGCCTCCTGTCCGAGGGGCTCCGGGCGGAGGTTGCTCGGCTGGAGCTACAGGCGGCTTGACATAATGCCGCACCGGAGGCGACGCTTGCCCACGGGGGATGCTCACGGGGGAGACACCACATGCAAGTCCACCAGATCCTGAAAGCCAAGCTCGTGCCCGGCGTGGCCACGGTGACGCCCGACACCACGATTTCGCAGGCCGCGGCCGAACTCGCCGCGCGGCGCATCGGCTCTCTGGTGGTCAGTCCCGACAATGCCGCGGTCGCCGGAATCCTGTCGGAACGCGATATCGTGCGCGAACTCGGCCGGCGCGGGGCCGGCATCCTGAGCGAACCCGTCTCCGCGATCATGACGCGCGAGATCAAGACCTGTTCGCTGGAGGACACGGCCGACGGGGTGCTGGCGATGATGACCGAGGGGCGCTTCCGCCACATGCCGGTGATGGACAATGGCAAGATGGTGGCGTTGATCTCGATCGGTGACGTGGTCAAGGCGCGCCTGTCCGAGCTGTCTATGGAGAAGGACGCGCTGCAGGGCATGATCATGGGGTTCTGAGCCCCGGGGGCACGCGCCGTCGCAGCCGGCCATGCTGCGCTTGCAAAACAGGTCGCGATATTGTTGCGTGCGCCGGGAAACTGGCAGAAAGGGGTCCCCATGCGCATCGGCCTTTATCCCGGCACCTTCGACCCGCTGACGCTCGGCCATATCGATATCATCACCCGGGCCTGCGCGCTGGTCGACCGCTTGGTGATCGGGGTCGCGATCAATCGTGACAAGGGGCCTCTGTTCTCGCTCGAAGAGCGCGTCGACATGATCGAGGCCGAATGCGGGCCGCTGGGGCAGCGCACCGGGACCGAGGTCGTCGCCCACCCGTTCGAGAACCTGCTGATCGACTGTGCCCGCGACGTGGGCGCCACGATGATCGTGCGCGGACTGAGGGCCGTTGCGGATTTCGAGTACGAGTTCCAGATGGTCGGCATGAACCGGGCGCTGGATTCCAGCATCGAAACGGTGTTCCTGATGGCCGATGCGCGCCGCCAGGCGATCGCCTCGAAGCTGGTCAAGGAGATTGCGCGGCTGGGCGGTGACGTCTCCAGCTTCGTCACGCCCGCGGTGCGCGAGCGGCTGGTCGCGAAGTTTGACTGACGGTCCAGTGCGGCCCGCGGCGCGCTGGCCCCGGACAGGCCTATCGCCAGACCGCGAGGGCGTTGGTCAGGTCCACGAACTTGCGGGCGAGGAAAAGGGTCGCGGAAAAGCCGTTCAGGGCATAGTCCGCGCACAGCGCGGTGACGATCAGCGCGAACAGGCCCAGTGCGGCACGATTGCTCATCCCCGGTCTCCGGGGCGGGGCGCGTGGGCGAGAAGACGGTCCATTCCAAGGCTCCGGCGAGCGGGGTTTCGCTTGGCTTAACAGCTGCGGACAGCGGATCAAGCGCAGGCGATAAGCCCTTGACCCGAAAGGGGGGCGCAATCCACGATTCCGTGGGCTAAAGTGGATCAACGAGGCGTCGGCCCGATTCGGTCGGGCGGGCGCGGGGGCTGTGGCGACAAGGCCGGGAACAGGCAGGCATGAGCGAAATCACCGAGTTTGAGCGCCGGATCACCGCGGCGTTGGAGCGGATCGGGCAGGGTCTGGAAGCGTTGGAGCGGATCGATCCCGACCGCCCGGACCCATCCGAGCTGGAGGGGCTGCGCGAAGCGCTGGAAACCGAGCGCAGTGCCAATGCCCAGCTCAACGAACGCGTCAAGGCAATCCGCGAGCGTCAGGAGACGCAGGTCGCCCGGCTCGATCAGCGGGCGCAGGATATGACGGCCCGGGCCGAGAAGCTGGAGGCCGAGGTCGACCGGCTGCGCGCGGTCAATGCCCGCCTGCGCGAGACGAGCGCCGCGTTGCGGGCCGCGAATGCCGACGGGCTTGGAGATGCGGGCGCGATCGACGCAGCCATGGCGGCCGAGATCGAGGCGCTGGCTGCCATGCGTGAGAGCGAGCGCTCGGAGCTCGAGGACATCATCGCCGAACTCAAGCCGCTGGCCGACGGGGGAGAGGCCCATGCCTAACGTGGATATCGTGATCGGCGGCCGCAGCTTCGAGGTGGCCTGCCAGACGGGCGAAGAGCCGTTCCTCGAGGCCGCGGCGCGCGCCCTGGATGCCGAGGCGTCGGCGCTGATGGGGCAGAACGGGCGGTTGCCCGAGGCCCGCATGCTGCTGATGGCTGGGCTCATGCTCGCCGACAAGACCGTCGGGATCGAGGAGCGGCTGAAGGGGCTGGAGGCCAAGCTCTCGGCGGCCGAGGCGAAGATCGCGGAGTTGGAAAACGCGGTCCCGCCAGAACCGGAGCGCGTAGAAGTCCCGGTCGTGCCGCCGGCGGTTACCGAGACCCTTGCCGAGCTTGCGGCGCGGGCAGAAGCGCTTGCGGACCGGGTGACGGAGAAGGTGATGGAAGACGGCGCGCGCTGAGCGCCGGGCCGGGCAGGGCGGGACGCTCCCCCCAGGGCCGCAGGGCCAGCAGGCCGAGCAGACGGTCAAGCCCGGAGACAAGCACGCCAAGCGCCGCCTGGGGCAACGGTCGGCGGCCCGGCTCGGGCAAGGCGAAGTACAACAGCCGCCCGCTGTCCACCTCTTCGACGATGCCGCCCATCGCGAAGGCCAGCGGAACAAGCACGCTGCGCGCGACCCGGTTTGCCGGGACCAACCGGCGTGCGCCGGGGCCGTCATGGATGTCGAGCCGCGCGGTGCATCGCGCAAGCCTTTCGTCGAGGCCCTCGGCCGCCCCGTACGGCAGACGCCTGATCAGGTCGCCAGCATCGGCCGAGACCTCGGGGCGGCGGTTCATCTCGATCACCGCGGAGACCGGCGTTCCGAGAACGATCTGTTCGAAGCTTTGACCGTGACGCTGCCGCATGCGCGTCGTGGTCTCGCAGGCAAGCGGCCCGGAAAGGTAGCGCGCCACGCGGTCGAGACCGACACCGTGGCCTTCCGGGCCGTACCAGAGCCGCGCCCTCAGCATCGCCCCCTCAGGCGTTGGCGGCGCGGATCTTGTCGGCGGCCTCCTTCGAGTAGTCCACCCCCTTGTCCTCGAGCAACTGATCGAGCTCGCCCGAAAGCGTCATCTCGGTGACGATGTCGCAGCCGCCCACGAACTCGCCCTTGACGTAGAGCTGCGGGATCGTCGGCCAGTCGGAAAAGTCCTTGATGCCTTGGCGGATGCCTTCGTCCTCGAGCACGTTGATATCGGCGAACTCGACCCCCATGAAGTTGAGCACGCCGGCCACGCGGCTGGAAAAGCCGCATTGCGGCATGTCCTTGGTGCCCTTCATGAACAGGACGACGTCGTTGCCTTCGATGGTCTGCTTGATCTGGTCCTGGGCGGTCATCTCTCAGCCTTTCCTGTCTTGTGCGGGGTCCGTCGCGTCGGGCGGCGTGTACCCCCTGTCAGTCTCTTCCTCGGCGCCGGCCTGTTCCTCTGGGTCTTCGTAGCCAGGCGCCTCCTCGTCGAACTCGAATTTCTCGCGCCAATCCTCGACCGGCCCCTCACGCCGGTGGCGCCTGTACTCGTGAAACGCGGCGTAGGCGAAAAATCCGGCGAAGGGCACGATCAGGCAAATGACAAGAGCCGTCGTCCACGTCAATCCGGCGCCTTCGTCGTCAGCGCCAGGGCGTGCAGGGCCCCCTGGCTGCCGGCCATCTTGTCCTTCAGGGCGGCATAGACCGCGCGTTGCTGCTGGACGCGGTTCATGCCGCGGAAGCTCGCGTCGATCACCTCGGCCGCATAGTGGTTCCCGTCGCCGGCGATGTCGGTGATGGTGATCCGCGCCTCGGGGAATTTCGCGCGGATCAGGGTTTCGATCTCTTCGGGCGAGATGGCCATGGGCGGGCGTCCTTTCTGCTCGTCCACCGAAGATGTAGATTGCGTGGCGCGTGCCTGCAAGCGGTCAGGACGGCCACTCTTCGCGCAGCAGGCCGAACAGCATCAGGTCGGCGATATCGCCCGCCGGGCGGCGCCAATGGCGCCGCAAGGTACCCTCGCAGGTGAATCCGGCGCGCCGGTAGAGCGTCTGGGCGCGAACATTGTCGCCGGCCACGTCGAGCCAGATTCGCCTCACGCCGAGGGCGTCGAAGGCATAGCCGATCAGCGCGTCGAGAAAGGGCCGCCCGCGCCCCCGGTCGGTCTGTGCGAGGGCAAGCCGGCGCAGCTCGGTGCGGCCGGCCGGGTTGTCGAGTTCGCAGAACAGCGCGAAGCCCTCGGGCGTGCCGTCCGGTTGCCAGACGACGAGCGTGCGGTCCGGGCTGGCCAGATGCGCCGCGAGGGCATCGTCGTCTTCGTCTACCACGAAACGTGCGTAGTCCGGGCGACCGGCGACCGCGTGGATGAAGGAAAAGTCGGCAGCGGTCGCGATGCGGATACTCTGCGTCATCGGGCTCACCCCACCGCGTCGGCGAAGGCGCCACGGTAGAGCGACGACAGTTCCGCCAGGGACGCGGCCGCGCCGTCGAAATCGACCATGTCGCCGCCGAACCGCCCGACGCAGAGCAGCGGGACGCCCGCCTTTCCGGCCTCGACCATCAGCGCCTCGGCCGAATCGAAGCTCGCGGCGATGAGGTAGCGCGCCTGGTCCTCACCGAAGAGAAGGGGCGTGTCGGCGAAATCGAGGGTCACGCCGATGCCCGCGGCCTCGGCCATCTCGAAGGCGGCCAGCGCGAGACCGCCGTCGGACAGGTCGGTCGCCGCCGCGATCAGCGCGCGGTTCGCGCGGAGAAACGCCCCATGGGCGCGTTCGGCGTCGAGGTCGACATGGGGCGCGTCGCCGTCCTCGCGGTTGAACACCTTGCGCAGCAGGGCCGATTGGCCGAGATGTCCGTCCGTTTCGCCCAGAACCATCGCGATATGACCGGCCTCCGGCTGGCCGCCGATCAGGTCGTCGAGATGGTCGAGCAGGCCGACCGCCCCGATGGTCGGCGTGGGCAGGATCGGCTGGCCGTCGGTTTCGTTGTAGAGCGAGACGTTGCCCGACACGATGGGCATGTCGAGCGCCCGGCACGCCGCGCCGATGCCTTCGATCGCCCCGACGAGCTGGCCCATGATCTCGGGCTTTTCGGGGTTCCCGAAATTTAGGTTGTCGGTGGCGGCGAGCGGGCGCGCGCCCACCGCGCTGAGGTTGCGGTAGGCCTCGGCCACCGCCTGCTTGCCACCTTCGACGGGGTTGGCCCGGACGTAGCAGGGATTCACGTCGGCGGTGAAGGCCAGCGCCTTGTCGGTGCCGTGCACGCGGATCACGCCCGCGCCTAGGCCGGGTCTGCGGACGGTGTCGGCCATGACCTGGGTATCGTATTGCTCGTAGACCCAGTGTTTAGACCCGTGATCGGGGTGGCCGATCAGCGCCTTGAGCCCATCGATGGGGTCGATGCCGGGCACGTCCTCGATCGGTGCGGCTGCGGGCGTCGCGACCCAGGGGCGGTCGTATGCCGGCGCGTTGCCCGAGAGCGCCTTGAGCGGCAGGTCGGCCCAGGTGCGCCCCTTGTGCTCTATGACGAAGCGGTCCTCGTCGATGGTCTCGCCCACGATGGCGAAGTCGAGATCCCACTTGTCGAAGATCGCCTTGGCTTCGTCCTCCTTCTCGGGCCGCAACACCATCAGCATGCGTTCCTGCGATTCCGAGAGCATCATCTCGTAGGCGGTCATGTTTGCCTCGCGGCAGGGCACGCGGTCGAGGTCGAGCCGGATGCCCAGCCCCCCCTTGTCGCCCATCTCGACCGCCGAGCAGGTCAGCCCCGCGGCCCCCATGTCCTGGATCGAAATCACCGCACCCGAGGCCATGAGTTCCAGGCAGGCCTCCATCAGGCGCTTCTCGGTGAAGGGGTCGCCGACCTGCACCGTGGGGCGTTTCTCCTCGATGCCCTCGTCGAATTCGGCCGAGGCCATCGTGGCGCCGCCCACGCCGTCGCGGCCGGTCTTGGCGCCGAGATAGACGACCGGCATGCCGACGCCGGAGGCCGCCGAGTAGAAAATGCTGTCCGCATCGGCCAGACCGGCGGCGAAGGCGTTGACCAGGCAGTTGCCGTTACAGGCGGGGTGGAAACGGACCTCGCCGCCCACGGTCGGCACGCCGAAGCAGTTGCCGTACCCGCCGATCCCCTCGACCACGCCATGCACCAGTTGCCGCGTCTTGGGATGGCTCACCTCGCCGAAACTCAGCGCGTTCATCGCCGCGACGGGCCGCGCCCCCATCGTGAAGACGTCGCGCAGGATACCGCCCACGCCCGTCGCCGCGCCCTGGTAGGGCTCGATGTAACTTGGGTGGTTGTGGCTCTCCATCTTGAACACCACGGCCTGCCCGTCGCCGATATCGACGACGCCCGCGTTCTCTCCGGGGCCGCAGATGACCTGGGGCCCTTCGGTCGGCAGGGTGCGCAGCCATCTCTTGGACGACTTGTAGGAACAATGCTCGTTCCACATTGCCGAAAAGATGCCGAGTTCGGTGAAGGTCGGACCGCGGTTCAACAGCCTCAGGATCTCGGCATATTCCTCCGGTTTCAGCCCGTGTGCCTCGATCAGCTCGTCGGTGATCGCCGGTTCCTGCATCGATCTTCCCCATTCCGCCAGATGCGCGCTGTTTAGGCCATGGCGCCGGGCAGGGGAAGGGGCGCTCAGCCGTCGATGCGCGCGCCCATCTCGGCCAGGGCGCGCTGATAGACGCTGGCCGCGTTCCACTCGCCAAGCACCTCGTAGTTTCGGGTGCCGGGCTGGTAGGGCTGTCCGGGCCGCCAGCCCTTCTGGCGCAGGTAGTTCGCCGTCGAGGCCAGCGCGTCCACCACGTTGCCCAGGTCGACCCGCCCGTCGCCGTTGCCGTCACGGCCATATTTCAGGGCGTTGCCCGGCAGGAACTGGGTATGGCCAAGCTCGCCATGCATCGCGCCGATGCTGCCCGGCGACATCATGCCCCGGTCGATCATCTTCAGCGCCCCGATCAGGTGCGGGGTGAAGAAATCCGGCCGCCGGCAGTCATAGGCAAGCGTGGCCGTGGCGTTCAGGACGTTGGCGTCGCCCATGAAGCCGCCGAAGCCGGTTTCCATGCCGTGAATCGCGATCAGGACGCCTGCGGGCACGCCATAGGCCCGTTCGAGCGCGGCGTAGAAGGCGGGGTTCTGCGCCTTGCGCTGGCGTCCCTGCTGCACGATCACGTCGCAGCCGCGCTTCTGGCAAAACTGGGCGTAACTCAGCTTGAAGCTGCGCTGGTTGCGGTCGGCATTGATGGTGCGCTGCGCGTATTGTGTGGCGGCCAGCGCCGCGAGGCCGCGCTGGCCCACGCCGGCGCGGCGGGCTTCGTCCGCGAAGGTCTGCTTCCAGGCCGCAAATCCGGCGGAAGAGGTCCCGCAGGGCGCGGCGAGAGCCGCCGGCGGGAGGCAGGCCGCGGCGAGAAACGCGAGAAACGGAAGAAAAAACGCACGCGAACGCATCGGCTCCCCCAACGAATGCGCCTGAATCATAGCGCGCGCGGCGCCGTAGCCCAATGGCGCGCTAGGCATTTCCGTGGACCGACGGCGCGGAGGCCACAGGGTCGCCGGGGCCAGGGGCTATTCCGCCGCCGCCCGAAGGCCCGCGCCGCCCGAGCGGATTGTCGCCAGCAGTTCTGCGCGCCGGGCTTCGGCCTCGTCCTCCGCGGTCCGCTTCACCGGGCCGAAGCCCCGGACCTTCAGCGGCAGCTCGGCCAAGGCCACGGCAGCGTCGCGCGTTTCGGGGCGCACCGTGTCCAGCACCTCGCGCGTGTCCGCCTCATACCGTCGGATCGCCGCGCGCTCGCGCCGCCGCTCGGCCTGCCAGCCGAACGGGTCGACCGGCGTGCCCCGCAGGCGCCGCATCGCCGCGAGCGCCTTGAATGCATGGCCCATCCACGGCCCGAAGCGGCGCTTTCTGGGCCGCCCGTCCGGACCCTTGCCGCCAAGGAAGGGCGGCGCCAGCAGGTAGGTGACCTCGAAATCCCCCGAGAACTCGGCCCGCGCCTTTTCGGCGGTTGCCAGGTGAAGCCTTGCGACTTCGTATTCGTCCTTATAGGCCAGCAGCTTGTGGTAACCTTTCGCGATGGCTTCGCGAAGCCGCGGGTCCTCGGCACGGTCCACCAGCTTGCGGTAGCGGCGGGCCAGCCGGGCAGACTGGTAATCGCGCAGCTGCGCCTCGCGGAAGGCGATCTTCTCGGCCAGCGTCTTCGGCTTCTCCACGGTTTCGCAAGCGATGACCCGTGCCGCGGCCTCGGGGCTCTCGGCCGCCCAGCGCCCGATCTCGAAGGCGCGTTTGTTGCCCGCGACCGCCGCGCCGTTCAACTCTATCGCGCGGGTGATCGCATCGAGCGACAGCGGCAGGAGCCCGCGCTGCCAGGCCGCGCCGGCGACGATCATGTTGGCGAAGATCGTGTCGCCCATGAGACGGCGCGACAGTTCCGTCGTATCGAGGAACTGAACGCGGTCCTTCAGACGGCGTTCGAGGCTCAACCTCAGCCGGTCCGACGGCACCCGGAACTCCGGGTCGCGGGTGAAGGCGCCGGTGACGATGTCGTGGGAATTGACCACGGCCCCCGTGCGCCCGCTGGTCATCAGCCCGATGGTATTGGCCCCGGCCGTGACCACGAGATCGCCGCCGATCACCGCGTCGGCCTCGCCGGTGGCCACCCGAATCGCGCCGATATCCGCCGGTGTCCCGGCGATCCGGCAATGGATGTGCACTGCGCCGCCCTTCTGGGCAAGGCCGGCCATCTCCATCATCCCCGCCCCCTTGCCGTCGACATGGGCGGCCATCGCGAGGACTGCGCCGATGGTCACCGCCCCGGTGCCGCCGACACCGGTGATGACCACGTTGAACGTGCCGTCGATGGGCGGCAATTCCGGCACGGGCAGATCGCCGATCTCGATCTCCACCGACGCTTCCTTGCGCACCGCCGCGCCCTTCAGCGTGACGAAGGACGGGCAGAACCCCTTGAGGCAGGAGAAATCCTTGTTGCAGGCGGACTGGTCGATGGCCCGCTTGCGGTCAAGCTCCGTTTCCACCGGCACGATGGCCACGCAGTTCGACTGCACCCCGCAATCGCCGCAGCCCTCGCAGACATCGGTATTGATGAAGACGCGCGTGTCGGGGTCGGGGAAGGCGCCCTTTTTGCGGCGGCGGCGTTTCTCGGCGGCGCAGGTCTGGACGTAGACGATGGCGGTCACGCCCTCCAGTTTCTGCAACTCGTCCTGCACCTGCATCAGCTCCGCGCGCGGGCGGCAGGCGACGCCTTTCGGGAAACTGCGCGGGTCGAGATCTTCCTTCTCGTCATAGACCACGTCCACGCGCCGGACCCCGGCGGCCAGCAGTTCGGCGACGATTTGCTCGGGGCCGAGCCCGCCATCGTTGCCCTGGCCGCCGGTCATCGCCACGGCGTCATTGTAGAGGATCTTGTAGGTGATGTTGGTGCCGGCCGCGATGGCAGCATGGATCGCGAGCCGGCCCGAATGGTTGTAGGTGCCGTCGCCGAGGTTCTGGAAAACGTGCGGCCGGGTCGAGAACGGCGCTTCGCCGATCCAGTTCGCGCCCTCGGCCCCCATATGGGTGTAGCCGCTGGTTTCGCGGTCCATCCACAGCGCCATGATGTGGCAGCCGATCCCTGCATAGGCGCGGCTGCCTTCGGGCAACTTGGTTGAGGTGTTATGCGGGCAGCCTGCGCAGAAATAGGGCAGGCGCGCGGCCAGGTCCTCGGCATTGTCGGCCCGGCGCGCCTCGCGGATGCGCGATAGCGCGGCCTCCAGCGCCTCCGAGCCGCGCTCCTCTTCGATGAGGATCTCGCCCAGCCTCTCGGCGATCATGATGGGGTCGAGCGCGTAGCGAGTGGGGAAGAGTTCCTCATCCCGGTCGTTCTTCCAGCCGTAAATGCGACGGCCGCGCCGGTCGTGGAAGATCGCCTCCTTGGCCTGCACCTCGATCAGCTTGCGCTTCTCCTCCACGCAGACGATCAGGTCGAGACCCTCCGCGAAGTCCGCGAATCCCTTCATGTCGAGCGGGAAGGTCTGGCCCACCTTGTAGCAGGTGAGGCCCAGGCGCTCGGCCTCGGCCGCGTCGATGCCGAGCAGCCCCAGCGCGCTGACGAGGTCGAGCCAGTTCTTGCCGGCCGCCACCAGCCCGATCTTGGCGCCGGGTTTCCCCCAGAGCCGCTTGTCGATCCTGTTCGCGTGGGCAAAGGCTTCGGCGGCGAACCTCTTGTAATCGATCATGCGCGCCTCCTGCGGCACCCAGTGATCGTTCAGCCGGATGTTCAGCCCACCCTCGGGCATCTGGAACTCGGGTGTGACGAAGGACATGCGGTCGGGCCGGCCATCGACCACGGAGGTGACCTCGACGGTGTCCTTCATCAGCTTGAGCCCGGCCCAGACGCCCGCATAACGCGAGAGTTGATAGCCGTAGAGCCCGTAATCGAGAATTTCCTGTACGCCCGCGGGCGATAGCACCGGCATGTAGGCATCGACCATCGCCCAGTCCGACTGGTGGCAGGTGGTGGAAGATTCGCCGGTATGGTCGTCGCCCATTGCCATCAGCACGCCGCCGTTGGGCGAGGTGCCCGCCATGTTGGCGTGGCGCATCACGTCGCCCGAGCGATCGACCCCCGGCCCCTTGCCGTACCAGAGGCCGAACACGCCGTCATACTTGCCTTCGCCGCGTAGTTCGGCCTGTTGGGTGCCCCAGAGCGCCGTCGCCGCGAGGTCCTCATTGAGCCCCGGCTGGAAGACGACGTTCGCGGCCTCGAGATCGGCCTTCGCGCGGGCCAGCTGCATGTCGACCGCGCCGAGCGGCGAGCCGCGATAGCCGGTGACGTAGCCGGCGGTGTTCAGCCCCGCGGAACGGTCGCGCGCCTTTTGCATCAGCATCAGGCGCACCAGCGCCTGGGTGCCATTGAGCAGCACCGGAGATTTGGAAAGATCGTAGCGATCGTGCAGGCTTATGTCCTGTCGGGTCATGGTCGCCCCTCCCGTGGCGTGGCGTTACTGCTATGTTAGGTCAAAAGTCATGACCTACAAAATCAATTCCTTGCCACATCTCCATTTGCAATCGGAGAAATGAGACCTGTAGGAAACTTGCGCGTAGGTGATAGCAGCTTTGCAGGACTTGCAGGATGGATTGGGACAAGCTCAGGATCTTTCATGCCGTGGCGGATGCCGGGAGCCTGACCCATGCCGGCGAAACCTTGCACCTGTCGCAATCCGCCGTTTCGCGCCAGATTCGCGCCCTTGAAGAGGCGTTGGGCTCGACGCTTTTCCACCGCCACGCGCGCGGGCTGATTCTCACCGAGCAGGGCGAACTTCTGTTCGATGCCTCCAGCGCCATGAGCAAGCGGCTGGAGGCGGCGGTGGCGCGCATCCGCGACAGCGTGGAAGAGGTCTTCGGCGAGTTGCGGGTGACCACGACCACCGGCTTCGGCTCGCTATGGCTGGCCAAGCGCCTGCCCATGCTCTACGAGCGCTACCCCGAGCTCAAGATCGACCTGATGCTCGAGGAGAACGTGCTCGACCTGCCGATGCGCGAGGCCGATGTCGCGATCCGCATGAAGGAACCCAGCCAAGCGGATCTGATCCGGCTGCGCCTGATGAGCGTCAGGATGCGGCTTTACGCAACGCAGCCCTACCTGGACGCGCATGGCACGCCCGCCACGATGGACGATCTCGGCACGCATCGCCTGATCTGCCAGAACACAAGTTCGACCCAGGTCAGCGCAGGCGCGCGCCTAGTCCGCGAACTGATGACCCACGATATCCGGTCGACGCTGACCGTGAACAACTATTTCGGCGTGCTGCAGGCGGTGCTGAACGGGCTGGGGATCGGGGTGCTGCCGGACTACGTGACCGAGGATCATCCCCAGCTTGTGCGCGTCCTCGACACCGTCGAGTCGAATGAGGTGCCTGTCTTCCTAGCCTACCCGGAAGAACTGCGTGCCTCGCGCCGGATCGCGGCGTTCCGTGAGTTCATCACAGAGCAGATCACGCAGAAGCGGCAGCGCGAGAAGGACACGTCAAGATTGTGAGATATCTGTCACACGCATGACGGACATGCCGATTCGCTACTATTTTTGTGTTGAACCTGAGGCTGAGCGTCCATAATTGCTTGGGCGAAGGCGGAACTAGCTTTCGTCTTTACCTCCCTGTTGGACTTGGGCCGAGCTTTTGCTCGGCCTTTTTTTTCAGCACGCCGGTTGCTGGCATTTTGGGCGCTTTGGTGGGGCGGTTGCCCGGGTTCTATGCGGCGCGCGGGCGCTTGCTGCGGTCTTGGCCACGGATTAGCGAGCGCGAATTGCTTCCGTGGCGCCGTGGTGCTGCGTGCGCAACCCTCTTTGACGGCGCGGCGTTTTGGTGTACGCCCGCCGGATACCGGGGGAACGGGCGAGACGACGGACGGGAACGGGCATGCGGGGCCATGTCGCGCGTGACATCAGCTACGCGAGTTCCGCGCAGACGCGGGGCGGACGCGCATTCATCCGGATGCTCGAGAACGCCACGGGGCGGATCGGGCTGATCCGCCGGGCCAGGGGCTACGAGCTGGAGGTCGAACGGGGGCGCGACTTCTGGGAGGTGATGGTCGACCGCTATGGTCTCAGCCTCGACATCGTGGCGGGCAGCATAGGCAACATCCCCGCCAGTGGTCCGCTGATCCTGATCGCGAACCACCCCTACGGCATCCTCGACGGGCTTGTGATGGGGCATATCCTCAGCCGCGTTCGGGGCGATTTCCGCATCCTCGCGAATTCCGTCTTCCGCAAGGCCGAGGCGTTGAACCGGATCATCCTGCCGATCGACTTCGGCGAGTCGCGGGGTGCCATCCAAGAGAACATCCGCACTCGCAAGGCGGCACTCACCTACCTTGCCGAGGGCGGTGCCATCGGCGTGTTTCCGGGGGGCACGGTCTCGACTTCGGCGCGTCCGTTTTCCTGCCCGATGGACCCGGGGTGGCGCAGCTTCACCGCGCGAATGGTGGCAAAGTCGGGCGCAACCGTCGTGCCGATCTTCTTCGACGGGCACAATTCGCGGCTGTTCCAGCTTGCCAGCCACCTGCATGAGACATTGCGCCTTGCGCTTCTGATCAAGGAATTCCGCACGCGTGTCGACGAGCCGGTCCGCGTGGTGATCGGCGAGCCAATCGACAGGGCGCGGCTGAATGCCCTTGGGGGGGATACCAAGGCGATGATGGATTTCCTGCGCAACTCCACATATGAATTATCGCCGAGTCCTCTCAAGTCGTTGGATTACGGCTACGAGTTCGACCAGAAGCGCAGGGCGTGAGGGAATGGCGGTTGGAATTTTCGACTCGGGGCTGGGCGGGCTGACCGTGCTGGAGGCCGTCACCCGACGGCTGCCGCAGGTGCCTTTCGTCTATTTCGGCGACAATGCCCACGCGCCCTACGGCGTGCGCGATGCCGAGAACGTGTACGGCCTGACAACGGCGGGTGTGAGCCGGCTGTTCGGTGCCGGGTGCGATCTGGTCATCCTGGCCTGCAATACCGCGTCGGCGGCGGCGCTGCGGCGCATGCAGGAGAACTGGGTTCCCTCGGACAAGCGGGTGCTGGGCGTCTTCGTGCCGCTGATCGAGGCGCTGACCGAGCGGCAGTGGGGCGACAACAGCCCCCCGCGCGAGGTCGCGGTGAAGCATGTCGCGTTGTTCGCCACGCCGGCAACCGTGGCGAGTCGCGCGTTTCAGCGCGAACTGGCGTTCCGGGCCATCGGGGTGGATGTCGAGGCCCAACCCTGTGGCGGCCTCGTCGATGCCATTGAGGAGGGCGACGAGATCCTGGCCGAAGCGCTGGTGCGCAGCCATGTCGAGGCGCTGAAGCGGCGGATGCCCCACCCGGAAGCCGCGATCCTCGGCTGCACGCACTACCCGCTGATGGAAGCCGCCTTCCAGGAGGCGCTGGGGCCGGATGTGGCCGTCTACTCCCAGGCCAACCTCGTCGCCGAGAGCCTTGCCGATTACCTCGGCCGCCACCCCGACATGCTGGGGCCCGGCGATGAGGGGATGTTCCTGACCACCGGCAACCCGGCTGCGGTGTCGAACAAGGCGACGCAGTTCCTGCGTCGACGCATCAAGTTCCGCGCTGCCTGAGCCATGCGCATGCCGGGATGCGGACCTGATCCCGGTGCGGGTTTATAAGAGTTCCAAGAATGTCTACACGCAAGGCAAGCTTACGCTTGTAGACAAGCTTACGCTTGTAGACAAGCTTACGCATGTAGAACTGGTCTTGTGTGAGGACATGACATGAATTCTTTGGTGTCTCTGGTATCGGTGGCGCTTCTTTCGTTCGGCTCCGCCGCAGCAGCTGCGACCTTGCACGAGACGAGCGAGTATTCGTCGGTGGCGACCGATCCGACCTTGGTCGATAGCGGCTTCGATGCGGTTTCGGGTACGTTGACCGGCCGGGACTGGGACTACCTCGCCCTCGGATTGCCGGGTACGGAATCGTCGATCGCCCTGAGCTTTGCTCTTGCGGATACCAGCATTCGTAACGGGGCGGGTTTCCAACTCTATTACAGCTACGCGCCGTTCATCCGTGGCAACAACAGCTTCAGCCCGCCCTATAACCGGTGGGCGACACGAACGGTGACGCCGTCGAGCGTCAGTCTCGAAAACTGGGTCGAGGGCGGGAACACCTCGGCCGATTTCATCATAGATACCGACCCGGCGCTTGGGTCCACGCTCTTTCTGGCGATCAAAGGCACCTACAGCACGGCACCCAGCGGCATTGGCTACACGGTCGACTTGCCGCAATCCTCGTTGCCCTCCGTGCCGCTGCCCGCCGGCGGACTGCTGCTGGCTTCGGCGCTGGCCGCGGTTACATTTCTGCGCCGTCGCGGGGACGAATAGCTGCGGCAACGCAGCGGGCCCTTGCGTCCGGCGCGCCGAGGCCCGAAAAGGTGCCTTGGACCCGCGGGTCCGCATTTTTCGTTGCAGCGGGGGCTGCCATGCCGCACAGCGTCGCCATCCTCGGCGCCTCGGGCTATACCGGGGCCGAACTTGTCAGGCTGATCTCGACCCATCCTAGCCTGCGCATCGCCGCCCTGTCGGGCGAGCGCAAGGCCGGGCTGCCCATGGCCGCCGTCTTTCCGCATTTGCGCCACCTTGACCTTCCCGACCTCGTGAAGATCGAGGAGCTCGACTTCTCGGGCGTCGATCTGGCGTTCTGCGCACTGCCCCATGCCACCAGCCAGGCGGTCATCCGCGAGTTGCCGCGCGATTTGAAGATCGTGGACCTGTCCGCCGATTTTCGCCTGCGTAACCCGGCGGAGTACGAGAAATGGTATGGCAAGGCCCATGCCGCGCCGGAGGTGCAGGCGGAGGCCGTCTATGGTCTGACCGAGTTCTACCGCGACGAAATTCGGGGCGCGCGGCTCGTGGCCGGCACGGGGTGCAACGCCGCGACGGGGCAATACGCGATCCGGCCTCTGATCGAGGCCGGCGTGATCGACCTCGACGACATCGTCATCGACCTCAAGGCGGGGGTTTCCGGCGCGGGCAGGGCGCTCAGGGAAAACCTGCTCCATGCGGAGTTGTCCGAGGGCTTCCATGCCTATGCCGCGGGCAGCATCCACCGGCACCTGGGCGAGTTCGACCAGGAATTCTCGAAGGTCGCGGGCCGCCGCGTCGAGGTACAGTTCACGCCCCACCTGATTCCGGCCAATCGCGGCATCCTGGCGACCTGCTGGCTGAAAGGTGATCCGCAGGCCATTCATTCCGCCTTGGCAAACGCGTATGAAGATGAGACCTTCATTCAGGTTTTGCCTTTGGGCGAGCATCCCTCCACGCGGCATGTGCGCGGCTCGAACTTCGTGCATATCGGGGTGGTGGGGGACAGGCGGCCGGGCCGGGCGATGGTGATCGCCGCGCTCGACAACCTGACCAAGGGTTCGTCGGGGCAGGCGATGCAGAACGCCAACCTGATGCTGGGGATCGCGGAGGAGACGGGGCTGATGCTGGCGCCGTGCTTCCCCTGACGGAGTGAGACGATGCGCGGACTTAAGAAGAAACGGCGGATACAGGTGATCCTGGTGGCCTTCGTGGCGCTGGTGCTGTCTACCGGGTTGATCGGCTATGCCATGCGGGACGGGATCAACTTCTTCCGCTCGCCCAGCCAGATCGCCGAGACCCCGCCCGAATCGACCGAGGTGTTCCGGATCGGTGGTCTGGTGGAGGAAGGCAGCCTGAAACGCGGGCAGGGGGAGACCATCCGGTTCAATGTCACCGATGGCGGCCATACCGTGCCCGTGACCTACAGGGGCGTGCTGCCGGATTTGTTCTCGGAGAACCAGGGGATGATCGGCACCGGGCGTCTTGTGAACGGCGTGTTCGAGGCGACCGAGATTCTCGCCAAGCACGACGAGAGCTACATGCCCAAGGAGGTCGTCGACGCGCTGAAGGACCAGGGCGTCTACCGTCACGGTGAGGATATTCCCGCAAGCGGCAGCTGACCCGCGACGCCCCGCTAGTTCCCCGACAGGCCCCGGACCCCGATCCGGGGCCTTTTTGCATTTGGGCCGCCACGCTTCGCGGGGTCATCGCGCGACGGGGGTGCAACGCCGCGATCGTGTCGGCCGGCCTGCCGTTTGCCGGGGTTAGGCTTGCGGCACCGTGCGCTGCCCAAGCGCGCCGTTAACCAAGCCGGAACCAGAATGCGCGCCGTGGCCCAAGGGAACAGAGGACACCCATGCGCACGGTCAAGGAACTTGCCGAAGAGATCGTCGCCCGCGAGGGCGGCTATGTGAACGACCCCGACGATCCCGGCGGGCCGACGAAATACGGGGTTACGCTGGCGACGCTGCGGCGCCTGCAGCTGGACGTGACCCAGGATGGCGACGTGAATGTGGCCGATGTCAAGGCGCTGACCCGCGCCGACGCCCTCGAGGTCTTTGTTCTGCACTACTTCCACAAGCCGCATATCGACCTGCTGCCCGAGCAACTGCAGCCCTCGGTCTTCGACATGTATGTCAACGCCGGCAGCAATGCGGTGCGCATCCTGCAGAAGCTCTTCAACGACATGGGCCAGCGGGTTGGCGTCGACGGGACCATCGGCCCCAAGACCGCGCTTGCGGCCGAAATCGCCTCCGCCTGGGCGCCCGACCATATCGCCGACGCCTACGGCATCGCGCGGCGGAACTATTACTATGCGCTCGCCGACCGGCGCCCGGCCAGCCGCAAATACGCCCGCCGCCGCGATGGTGGCAAAGGCGGCTGGATACGCCGCGCCGAGGAATTCATCGCGCCCCGCTACCACCTGAGCGAGGCCGAGCACCGCGCGAGGACCGCGAAATGGCACTGATTCCCCAACTCTTCGCCATGCTCTTCGGAAGCGGGCGCAACGTGGTCACCGAGGCGGCCGAGGTGTTTCGCGTCAACGCCGAAGCCTCCGATCGGCGTGCGGCCGAACTGCAGCAGGCCGCGCTCCAGCAGTTCGCCCAGGAATTCTCCCACCCTCAGCGCAGCGCCTTCGACCGATTCGTGGACGGCATGAACCGGTTGCCGCGCCCGCTCCTGGCACTGGGCACGGTCAGCTTGATGATTGCGGCCATGATCGATCCGGTCTGGTTCTCCGCGCGAATGCAGGGCGTCGCGCTCGTTCCAGAGCCGCTCTGGTGGCTGCTTGGCGCGATCATCAGTTTCTATTTCGGGGCACGCTACCAGGTGAAAGGGCAGGAGTTCCGGCGCTCGATCGCCGAGACGATGGCGCGGACGCCGGCCGTGATGGGCAACCTGCGTGCGCTGAACGAGCTGGATGAGGGGCCCGAGGCCCCTGCGCCGGCGCGCCCTCCGGCGTCGGCCGCCGCTGCGTCGACATCCCGAACCACGTCGGCACTGTTGGCCACCACGCCCGATGGGGCAGGGCAGGCGCAGCCTGCGCGGCCTACCGCGGACGCGGGTCCGACGCCCGCGCCGCCCGAGCCCGGGGCCGCGCCGCGCAATCCCGGCACGGGGCCCAATGCCGCGCTGGATGCCTGGAGGGCCGGACGATGATTTCCGCTCTGGTTGCAGACCTGGCGGCGCTGACGGCGCTCGCCTCTGTCGCGGCTCTCTGGCACCGCGACCGCGAAGAGGGCTTTCCCGCGGAGCCGGTCTGGGCGCTGTTTGCCGTGGCGGCGGTGCTGGCCATCTTCTGAACCGCCGACCGTCCTCACGATAACGTCAGCGCTGCGATCGGGGACGACAAAACCCATTGGCGGAGCGGCGGGAGAAGTCTAATACTTCGTGCATGTTCATCGAGCTTGGCCACTTCGCCCTGACCCTCGCCTTCGCGATCTCGCTCGTGCAGGCGGTCGTTCCCCTGATTGGCGCCCACAAGGGCTGGAGCGGGTGGATGGCGATGGCCGAACCCGCCTCGATCGCGCAGTTCCTGCTGACCGCGTTCAGCTTCGCCGCACTGACCTACGCCTTCGTGACGTCGGATTTCTCGGTCAGCCTCGTGGTCAACAACTCCCACACTCTGAAGCCGATGCTTTACAAGATCTCGGGCGTGTGGGGGAACCACGAGGGCTCCATGCTCTTGTGGGTGCTGATCCTGACGCTGTTCGGGGCGATGGCCGCGTGGTTCGGGGGGGGGCTGCCGCCGTCTTTGCGCGCGCGTGTTCTGGCGGTGCAATCCTCGATCTCGGCGGCGTTCTTTGCCTTCATCCTGTTCACCTCGAATCCGTTCACCCGGATGGCCGAGGCGCCGTTCGACGGGCGCGACCTGAACCCGCTGCTGCAGGACCCAGGCCTCGCCTTTCATCCGCCGTTTCTCTATCTCGGCTATGTTGGGCTCTCGATCTGCTTCTCCTTCGCGGTGGCCGCGCTGATCGAGGGCCGCGTTGATGCCGCCTGGGGCCGCTGGGTGCGGCCGTGGACGCTGGCTGCCTGGGTGTTTCTGACCATCGGCATCGGGCTCGGGTCCTGGTGGGCCTATTACGAGCTTGGATGGGGCGGCTTCTGGTTCTGGGACCCGGTCGAGAACGCGTCCTTCATGCCCTGGCTGATCGCCGCGGCGCTGCTGCATTCGGCGATCGTCGTGGAAAAGCGCGAGGCGCTTAAGAGCTGGACGGTGCTGCTGGCCATCGTCGCTTTCGGCTTCTCGCTGGTGGGCGCGTTCATCACCCGGTCGGGCATCATCACCAGTGTCCACGCCTTCGCCAACGACCCCGAGCGCGGCATGTTCCTCTTGCTGATCCTCGCCGTCTTCATGGGCGCAGCGTTGACGCTGTTCGCGGCGCGGGCGAGCGTGATGGAGGCCAAGGGCGTCTTCGGCCTCGTCAGCCGCGAATCCGCGCTGGTGTTCAACAACGTTCTGCTTGCGGTGTCGGCCTTCGTGGTGTTCATCGGCACGATCTGGCCGCTGGTGGCCGAGATGGCCTTCGACCGCAAGCTGTCGGTGGGCGCGCCGTTCTTCAACATGGCCTTCACGCCCTTCATGGTGGCTCTTGGCGCGCTGCTACCCATCGGGTCGATGCTCCCCTGGAAACGCGCCCGCGTCGGCCGGGTGTTGGTCCGTCTGCTGCCGGCGCTCGCGCTGGCGCTTGCCCTGGGTATCCTCGCCTGGGCGATGCAGACCGGACAAAGCGCTCTCGGCCCGGTCGGCGTGGCGTTGGGCACATGGTTGATCGCGGGCGCCGCCATCGACCTGTGGACCCGCGCGGGCCGCGGGGTCCCAGGCGAGAAGTTCGGCCGCCTGGCACGTCTGCCTCGGGCCGATTGGGGCAAGTCGGTGGCCCATTCCGGCCTTGGCATCACCATGATCGGCGTGGCCGGCGTGATGGCGTGGCAACTGGAGGATATCCGCGTCGCCCAGGTGGGCGAGCGGTTCGAGGTGGGCGGATACGGCATCTCGCTCGACAAAGTCGAGCGGGTGGAAGGCCCCAATTACATGTCGACAATGGCGACGATGGGAGTATGGCGCGGCGAGGATCGTATCGGTACGCTCACGCCCGAGAAACGGATCTATCCGGTGGCAGGCATGCCGACGACCGAGGCGGCGCTCGACAACGGGGTTTTCCGCGACATCTACCTGGTCATCGGCGATCCGCAGGAAACCGGCGGTTGGGCGGTGCGAAGCTATGTCAAGCCCTTCGCGAACTGGATCTGGTCCGGCGCGATCATAATGGGGCTGGGCGGCCTGCTGAGCCTCAGCGATCGGCGGGTGCGCGTTGCCGCGGGCGCCCGCAAGGAGCGCGCGGCGCGGCCCGTGCCCGCGGAGTGACTGCCATGATGAAACGCCTGACCTTGGCCCTCTTTCTGGCCCTGCCCGCGCCAGCCGTTGCGCTGGAGCCGTCCGAGCTGCTGGACGACCCGGAACTGGAGGCCCGGGCGCGGGTCATTTCGGCCGAGGTTCGTTGCCTCGTCTGCCGGAATGAGAGCATCGACGATTCCAACGCCTCGCTCGCCAAGGACCTGCGGCGGGTGGTGCGCGAACGGGTGGTCGCAGGCGACACGAATGACGAGGTGAAAGCCTATCTCGTCGACCGTTACGGCGAGTACGTGTTGCTCAAGCCGATGATGACGGGCACCAACGTCGTTCTCTACGCGGCCGGGCCGGCGATGCTGCTTCTCGGTTTGGGCGTGGGGCTGGTCTACATCCGCAGCCGGCGCGGCCGCGATGCGGCATCGTCCGCCGCGCTCAGCGCCGAGGAAGAGACCCGGCTCAAGGAGATCATGGGCGACTGACGCGCGCCGCGGCGCCGAACCTCGCGTTCCCCTTTCGCCTGCCAGCCCTGCCTGTAATGTGGGGCCGCAGGCGGAACGGGAGGCCCCCATGGTCTACAAGGCAATCGACTATCGGGTTGAGGCGGACGTGGCTGTCGTCACGCTGAATCGCCCGGACGTTATGAACGCGCTCGATACCCAGATGCGCGCGGAAGTTCTCGACGCGGTGCGCCACGCGCCAGACGAGGCCCGTGCGCTGGTGCTGACCGGCGCGGGGCGGGCGTTCTGCTCGGGCCAGGACCTCGGCGACCGGGCCGATGTCGCGAATATCGATATCGAGCGGACGCTGCGCGACGAGTATGAGCCGATGCTGATGGCGATCTTCGAGTGCCCGATCCCCACCGTTGCGGCGGTGAACGGGCCGGCGGCCGGGGCGGGGGCGAACCTTGCGCTTGCGGCCGACGTGGTCATTGCCTCGGAAGCCGCGATGTTCCTTCAGGCTTTCACGCGGATCGGGCTGATCCCCGATGCCGGCGGCACCTACTGGCTGCCGCGCCAGGTGGGATTCGCCCGTGCGATGGGCGCCGCGCTTTTCGCTGAGCCGGTGCCCGCGCGGCAGGCGGCAGAGTGGGGCATGATCTGGGAGGCGGTGCCCGAGGACGGGTTCGAGGCGCATTGGCGCGCGCGGGCGGCGCAACTCGCAAAGGGGCCGACCATAGCCTATGCCCGGCTCAAGCAAGCGATCCGGCACTCCTATGCCAACGATCTGGAGGCGCAGCTTTCGCTCGAGGCGTCCTTGCAGGGCGATTGCGGCGCGACGCGGGATTTCCGGGAAGGCGTCGTCGCTTTCCTCGAGAAGCGCTCGCCCCGGTTCGAGGGGCGATGAAGGCGGCCCGCATCGGAAAGGAAGATTGACAGCCTGTCGTGCGTGCCGAACTATTCGGTGTGCGACAGGGCAATGGCGCGTAACGCCGTTGGGTGACAATCACAGGAGGGGATCACTGATGAGTATCAACAGAATTTCGGTCGCAATGCTGTTGGGGGCGACGCTTCTTGCTGGGTGTGGTGACACCTATGGCGAACGCGCGCTGAGCGGCGCTGCGATCGGCGCGGGCGCGGCTGCCGCGACCGACAATGACATCGCGACGGGCGCGGCGATCGGCGCTGGCGCTGGCGTTCTGACCAGATAAGGTCGACGCAGGCCGCGAACGGCGAAAAGCCGCCCCCTGAAGCGGCTCTCGCGTCGATCAGCGGTCCTCGACGTCGACGTAATCCCGCCGCGTCGGGCCGGCATAAAGCTGGCGCGGGCGTCCGATCTTCATGCCCGGATCGGCGATCATTTCCTTCCACTGGGAAATCCAGCCCACGGTGCGGCTGAGCGCGAAGATCGGGGTGAACATTGCGGTGGGGAAGCCCATCGCGTCGAGGATGATGCCAGAGTAGAAATCGACGTTGGGATAGAGTTTCTTGTCGACGAAATACTCGTCCTCCAGCGCGATCTTCTCCAGTTCCATCGCGACTTTGAGCGTCTCGTTGTTCTCGACGCCGAGCAGGTCCAGCACCTCGTGCGCGGACTGCTTCATCACCTTCGCCCGCGGGTCGAAATTCTTGTAGACCCGGTGGCCGAAGCCCATTAGTCGGAACGGATCGTCCTTGTCCTTGGCGCGCTTGATGTAGTCCGGGATGCGGTCGACCGTGCCGATCTGCTGCAGCATCTCCAGGCAGGCCTGGTTCGCGCCGCCATGGGCCGGCCCCCAGAGGCAGGCGATGCCGGCCGCGATGCAGGCAAACGGGTTCGCGCCCGAGGACGAGGCCAGACGCACCGTCGAGGTGGAGGCGTTTTGTTCGTGGTCCGCATGCAGCGTCAGGATCCGGTCCATCGCACGGGTCAGGATCGGGTCGACCTCATACTCTTCGGCCGGAACCGCGAAACACATGCGCAGGAAGTTCGACGCGTAGTCGAGGTCGTTGCGCGGATACACGAAGGGCTGGCCGATCGTGTACTTGTAGGCCATGGCCGCGATCGTCGGCATCTTCGCGATCAGCCGGATAGAGGCGACCTCGCGCTGCCAGGGATCGTTGATATCGGTCGAGTCGTGGTAGAAGGCCGACATCGCGCCCACCACGCCCACCATGACCGCCATCGGGTGGGCGTCGCGGCGGAACCCGGTGAAGAAACGGTGCATCTGCTCGTGCACCATGGTGTGGCGCGTCACCCGGTTCTCGAAATCCTCCAGCTGCGCGGCGGTCGGCAACTCGCCATAGAGCAGGAGATAGCAGACCTCGAGGAAATGCGATTTCTCGGCGAGTTGGTCGATCGGGTAGCCCCGATGCAGAAGCTCGCCCTTGTCGCCATCGATGAAGGTGATCGAGCTTTCGCAGGAGGAGGTCGAGGTGAAGCCCGGATCGTGGGTGAACACGCCCATCTGGGCGTATAGCTTGCGGATATCGACCACGTCCGGCCCCGCAGTGGGGCTGAGGACCGGCAATTCCACCGATGCGTCGCCCAGCTTCAGCGTTGCGGTTTTCGTGCTGTCAGGCATGGATGTCCCTCTTCGTGCGAGAGACCGGGCCGCGTTCCCCTGCGGCACGGTCGTTGGCGTGCGGGGGCGTGCGGCGGTTCCGTGCCTCAGCCCTGGGCGTCAGCGATCCGAGCGAGCGTTTCGTCCCGGCCGATGACAAGCATCATGTCAAATACGCTGGGCGAGACGGAGCGCCCGGCGAGTGCGGCGCGGAGAGGGCCGGCGAGCTTGCCGAGCTTGAGCCCATGGGCCTCTGCCACCCGGCCAACCGCCGCCTCCAGCGCGTCGCGTTCCCAGCTAGCACTTTGCAGATGCGGCGTCAATTCAGCCAGTATACCACGGGATACATCATCGAGTGATTTCGCCGCCTTCTCGTCTGGCACTATGGGGCGATCCGCGAGGACGAAATTCGCTTTTTCAATGATTTGCGGAAATGTCTTTATGCTTGACTTGATCAGCGGCAAGGCGTCGGCAAGGCCTGCTTCCTGACGCTCGGTCAAGGGCGGCCGGCCGGTTGCAGCCAGATAATCCCGAAGCTCTTGCAGCAGCGCAGCATCCTCCATCGCCGCCATGTGCTGGCCGCAGAGGTTTTCCAGCTTCTTGAAGTCGAAGCGGGCCGGGGACTTGCCGATTCCCGCCAGGCCGAACCACGCCTTCGCCTGGTCGTCGGTGAAGAACTCGTCGTCGCCATGGCTCCAGCCGAGCCGAGCGAGGTAGTTGCGCATGCCCGCCGCAGGATACCCCATGTCGCGGTATTCCTCGACGCCGAGCGCGCCGTGGCGCTTGGACAGTTTCTTGCCGTCCGGGCCGTGAATCAGCGGGATATGCGCCCAGACCGGGACGTCCCAGCCCATCGCGCGGTAGATCTGCATCTGCCGCGCGGCGTTGTTGAGATGGTCGTCGCCGCGGATCACGTGGGTCACGCCCATGTCGTGATCGTCCACCACGACGGCCAGCATGTAGGTGGGCGTGCCGTCCGAGCGCAGCAGCACCATGTCGTCGAGCTGGTCGTTCTGGACGGTCACCTCGCCCTGCACCTCGTCAGCGATTACCGTGGCACCATCGCGCGGCGCCTTGAGCCGCAGGACATGGGGCGCGTCCGGATGGGTCGCTGGGTCGGCGTCCCGCCACGGGCTTTGGTAGAGCGTTGACCGGCCCTCGGCCCTCGCCTGTTCGCGAAAGGCGGCAATCTCGTCCTGGGTGGCGAAGCACTTGTAGGCATGGCCCGCCTCCAGCATCCGGTGCGCGACTTCGGCATGCCGGTCGGCGCGCGCGGCCTGGCTGACCGGTTCGCCGTCCCAGTCGAGCCCGAGCCAGGCCAGACCGTCGAGGATGGCCTGCGTCGCTTCCGGCGTGGATCGTGCCCGGTCGGTATCCTCGATCCGCAGCAGGAACCGGCCCCCGCGACCGCGCGCGAACAGCCAGTTGAACAGCGCCGTGCGCGCGCCGCCGATATGCAGGAATCCCGTGGGCGAGGGGGCGAAACGGGTCACGACAGGGGCTTCGGACACGGGCGTTAACCTTTTCTTCACCATGGTGGAGATAGCGTTCCCGCCTGTCTAGGAGATCGCTCAGGAGAGGACAAGCGGTGGGGGTGCTCCGCGCGCTCGAGGCCCGGCGGGGGCATCTTTTCCCGTGGACGCCGGTGCTTCTGGGCCTGGGGATCGGGGCGTATTTCGCCCTCCCGGCAGAGCCTCCTGCCATCGCCTTCGGTGCGATCGCCGCGATCGCGGTGCTGTCTGTCGTAGGGGCCTGGCGGCTGCCCGAACTTTGGGGCCCGGTGTTCACCGCGCTCGCCCTCGTCTCCCTTGGCGTGCTGCTTGGCGGCGCCCGAAGTCACATGGTCGCCGCGCCCAAGCTTGATTTCCGCTACTACGGCGTGGTGGAGGGGAGGGTGCTGATCCTGGATCGCTCCCTCTCCGACGCGCCCCGGATCACGCTCGACCAGGTGTGGCTGGAACGCGTCTCCCAGGGGAAGACGCCAGAGCGCATCCGGGTTTCGCTGCACGGGCAGGGTGGCGTAGTCGATCCGATGCCTGGCACCCGGATCGCGATGATGGCGCATCTTTCGCCGCCCTCTGCCCCGGCCGAGCCCGGTGGCTTCGACTTCCGACGGCATGCCTGGTTTGACCGCCTGGGCGCAGTGGGCTACGCCCGCACGCCGGCCGTCGCAGTCAGCCCGCCCGAAGGCCGGTACACGCTGGTCGTGCATCGCGCTCGTATGCACCTGTCAGAGGCGCTTCGCGCCCGCATTCCCGGCGACCAGGGCGCCTTCGCCGCCGCGATCCTGACCGGCGATCGCTCGGCGATTTCGCGCGAGACCGTGCAGGAACTGCGCGATGCGAACCTTGCGCACCTGCTGGCGATCTCGGGCTTGCACATGGGCCTGCTCACCGGCGTGGTCTTCGCCGCCTTGCGCTTTGGGCTGGCGCTGATCCCGCCCGTTGCCCTGCGCTGGCCTATCAAGAAAGCTGCCGCGGTGGGGGCGCTTCTGGCGGGGGCGGTATACCTTGCGCTGTCAGGGGGCAACGTTGCGACCGAACGGGCCTATATCATGGTCGCGGTGGTCCTGGGGGCGGTGCTCGCCGACCGTCGCGCGCTGACACTGCGCGCCGTCGCGACCGCGGCGCTGATCATCCTCGTCATCAGTCCCGAGAGCCTTATGCAGGCCGGCTTCCAGATGTCGTTTGCCGCCACCACCGCGCTCATCGCGGTCTTCTCGGCGCTGCGCGACCTGCCCGACGGGACGTGGCGCCCGCCGCGCTGGGCCACGGGTGCGCTGGCGGTCGTGCTGTCCTCGGCTGTTGCCGGCCTCGCGACGGCGCCATTCGGCGCGGCCCATTTCAACCAGACGGCGCAGTTCGGCCTGCTAGCCAACATCCTCAGCGTGCCCCTCATGGGGCTTCTGGTGATTCCGGCCGCGGTGGCCGCAGCCTTCCTCGCGCCCATTGGTCTCTCGGTGCTGGGACTCGAGCCGATGCGGCTGGGCATCGCCTGGATTCTCAGGGTGGCCGACTGGGTCGCCGGGCTCGACGGCGCGGTCTGGCCCGTGGTGGCGCCGGGGCCGTGGGTGCTGCCGTTGATTTCGCTCGGGGCGCTGTGGGTGATACTCTGGAGCGGCCGCGCGCGCCTTGGCGGCCTTGCGCCCATGCTCGCGGCCCTTGTCCTTTGGTCCCAGGCCGAGCGGCCCGCTCTTCTGATCGCCGAGAGCGGCGGGTTGATCGGGGCGATGGGCCCAGAGGGGCGGGCGATTTCCAAGCCCGGCGGCGAGGGTTTCGTCGCCCGCTCCTGGCTGGAAAACGACGGCGACAGGGGCACGCAGGAGGCAGCCTTCGCCCGGCCGGGGCTGGCCGGCGAGCGCGGGTTGCAGGTCGCAGACGTCGGGGAAACGTCCTTCACCCTCGTCACGGGCCGCGGCTGGGCCGACCGGCTGGCCCCGGCTTGCGCCCATGGCTGGGTGATCGTGCCGCAACAGCTCGACGATCCTCCGCCGGGTTGCCAATTGCTTGACCGAACGCGGCTCGCGGTGACGGGCGCGCTGGCAGTCTATCCCGGGGACGCCGCCCCGCGCTTCGTTGCGGCACGGGCCTTGGCCGGCGACCGGCCCTGGACTCAGTAGCTCCGGATAAGACCCACCAGACGGCCCTGAACCTTCACCTGGTCCGAGCGCAGGATACGGGTTTCATAGGCCGGGTTGGCAGCCTCGAGCGCGATCATGTCGCCCTTGCGGCGGAACCGCTTGAGCGTCGCCTCGTGGTCGTCGACCAACGCCACGACGATCTCGCCGTTCTCTGCGGTGGTTTGCTCGCGGATCACTACGACGTCGCCGTCGTTGATCCCGGCCTCGATCATCGAGTCGCCCTTGACCTCGAGTGCGTAATGCTTTCCACGCCCCGAGACCATGCCGCCGGGCACGGCGACGTGGTGCGAGACATGGGAAATCGCCTCGATCGGGGTGCCCGCGGCGATCCGGCCCATCACCGGCAGTTCCAGCGCGCCAGCGGTCTCGACCTGCATTGCGCCCCGGGGCGGCGGTGCCGGCGGGCCGTCGCCCTCGATCACCATGGGCGTGAAGCCGCGGGCCTCCAGCGCCTCGGGCAGCTTGACGATCTCGATTGCGCGGGCGCGATGGGCCAGCCGGCGGATGAAGCCCCGTTCCTCCAGCGCCGTGATCAGGCGGTGAATGCCGGATTTCGAGCGCAGGTCCAGCGCCTCTTTCATCTCGTCGAAGGACGGCGGAACCCCGTCTTTCTGCATCCTCTTGTGAATGAATTCCAAAAGATCGAGTTGTTTCCGCGTGAGCATTCGACGCCCCCCAAGCGAACCGCGTTCGCCCGTGTTCTAGTCCTGTTCACGTTTTGTGTCAACCGCTTGCTAGCCAAGCGGCAAATAGTCGACGGATTCGCCTGCCCGGCGCGGCCCGTCGCCCACGGGCCGCACGATCAGCGCGTCGGCCTCAGAGAGGATCGTCAGCAGCGCGCTGTCCTGCTTGTCGAAGGGGGTCAGGCCCGCGGGGGTCGTGCGCGCGCGCATGTAGTGTTCGCGCGGGCCGTTGGCGTCGACGCCACGCGCCAGCACGCCGGTCAGGCGCGGCGCGGGGGCCGGGGGCAGCCCCAGCATCACGCGCAGGGCCGGCAGGACGAAAAGCCTGGCGCAGACCAGCGCCGAGACCGGGTTGCCGGGCAGCCCGATCATCGCCGCCCCGCCCATGCGGCCGGCCATCAGCGGTTTGCCGGGCCGCATTGCGACCTTGTAGAAGGCTTGCTCCATGCCGAGATCGCCGGCCACGCGACCGACCAGGTCGTGATCGCCCACCGAGGCGCCGCCAATGGTCAGCACGAGGTCTGCGCCTTCGGCCAGCCCGAACACCTTCTTCAGCGAGGCTTCGGTATCGCGGGCGATGGGCAAGAGCCGCCCGATGCCGCCCTCGGCCTCGATCATCGCCTTCAGGCCGAACGCGTTGGAGGCGATGATCTGGTCGGGCCCCGGCGCCTCGCCCGGCATCACCAACTCGTCGCCGGTGGCGATGATCGCGACCTCGGGGCGGCGGTGGACGGGCAGCGCGGGCAGGTTCATCGCCGCCGCAAGCGCGAGATCGGCCGGCCGCAGTCGGCGCGGCGCGGTGATGCTGTCGCCTTCCGCGAAATCGGCGCCGGCGGGGCGGATATGCATGCCCGCGTCCAGCGCGGCCCCGAGCGTGATGCGCGCGCCCTCGCGTGTTACATCCTCCTGGATCACCACGCGCGCCGCGCCTTTGGGCACGGGGGCGCCGGTGAAGATGCGCACGGCCTCGCCCGGTGCCAGCGCGCCGCCGAAGGCTTCCCCCGCGCGCGACGTGCCGATCACGGTGAGAACCGTGCCCGGATGGGCATCCGACGCGGCAATGGCGTAGCCGTCCATCGCCGAGGCCGGGAAGGGCGGCTGGGTCAGGCGCGCGGCAACGGAGCGGGCCAGCACGCGGCCTGCGGCCTCGGCCAATGGCACCTCCTCGACCTCGGTGGGCGCGACGAGGGCAAAGACCTTGTCCAGCGCCTCTTCGACGGAGATCATTGCCCGGCCTCGTAACGGCCCGACTTGCCGCCCTCCTTGAGAGTCAGGCGGATACCGCCGATCTCCATGCCCTTCTCGGCGGCCTTGAGCATGTCGTAGACCGTGAGGGCCGCGGTCGAGACCGCGGTCAGCGCTTCCATCTCGACGCCGGTCTGGCCGGTGGTCTTTACCGTCGCGGTGATATGGATGCCGGGCAGGGCCGGATCGGGCGCAAGCTCCAACGCAACCTTGGTCACGGGAAGCGGGTGGCAGAGCGGGATCAGCACGGACGTCTGCTTGGCACCCATGATCCCGGCAAGCCGTGCCACGCCGAGGACATCGCCCTTCTCGGCGCGGCCTTCACGCGCCAGATCAAGGGTTTCCGGGGCCATCTTCACCCATCCTTCGGCCACTGCCAGCCGCGCGGTCGACGGCTTTTCGGAGACGTCGACCATGTGAACCCGGCCCTCGGCGTCGAAATGGGTCAGCCGCGCCATCAGTGGAAACCCGTCGACGGGTTCGCAAGAAGCGCGCGGGTCGCGGTGGCGACGTCCGGCTGGCGCATCAGGCTTTCGCCAATCAGGAAGCTGCGCACGCCGTAACGCGCCATTTCCGCGAGGTCGGCCGGGTCGGAGAAGCCGGATTCGCTGACGATCTGACGCTCTTCGGGGACGCGGCGGGCAAGGTCCTTCGATGTATCAAGCGATGTCTCGAACGTCTTGAGGTTGCGATTGTTTATGCCGATGAGCGGTGACTTGAGATTGACCGCGCGGGCCAGTTCGTCGGCGTCGTGCACCTCGATCAGCACGTCCATGCCCCAGGCCATGGCCGCCGTTTCCAGTTCGGCGGCCTGCGCGTCGGAGACGCTGGCCATGATGATCAGGATGCAATCGGCCCCGAGGGCCCTGGCCTCGGCCACCTGGTAGGGATCGTACATGAAATCCTTGCGCAGGCAGGGCAGTTTAACGGCCGCGCGGGCCTCGGTCAGGTCGTCCTTCGCCCCCCGGAAGGACGGCGTGTCGGTCAGCACCGACAGACAGGCGGCCCCACCCTCGGCATAGGCGGCGGCAAGGGTGGCGGGGTCGAAATCCTCGCGGATGAGGCCTTTGGAGGGACTGGCCTTCTTGACCTCGGCGATCAGTCCGTAACCCTTCTGAGTTGCCCGGTACAGCGCTTCGGCGAAGGGGCGCACCGGCGACGCCGCGCGGGCGGCGGCCTCGACGTCTGAAAGAGGGCGCGCGGCCTTGTCGGCGGCGATTTCTTCGAGTTTGTAGGCCTTGATGCGGTCGAGAATTGTGTCGGTCATGCCGCCTCCGAAGTGATCTGGGCCAGTCCTTCGACCTTTACTCGCGCGCGGCCGGAATCGATGCTTTCCGATGCCATTTCAACACCTTCACGCAGGGTCTTCGCCCTGTTCGCCACGACCAGCGCGGCGGCGGCGTTGTAGAGCACCGCATCGCGGTAGGCCGAGGACTCGCCGTCGAGCAGCGCGCCGAAGGCGCGGGCGTTGTGTTCGGGCGTGCCGCCGAGGATCGCCTCGAACGGGTGCTCGGGGAGCCCGGCCTCCTCGGGGTGCAACTCGCGCTCGGTCACCGTACCGCCGTCCAGAGCGGCCACGTCCGAAATCCCCGCGATCGACAATTCGTCGGTGCCGTCGCGGCCATGGACGAGCCAGGCGGTTTCGGAGCCCAGCTGGCCGAGCGTTTCGGCCATCGGGCGGATGAGTGTGCGCGAGAACGCCCCGGTCAGCTGCCGCTTGACGCCCGCGGGGTTGGTCAGCGGCCCGAGGATGTTGAAGATCGTCCGCGTGCCCAGTTCCGCTCGCGTCGGGCCGACATGGGCCATCGCCGGGTGGTGCATCGGCGCCATCATGAAGCCGATGCCCACCTCTTTCAGTGCCTTCTCGACCATCTCGGGGCCGACCATAACGTTGATACCCATCTGCGTCAGTGCGTCCGCCGCGCCGGATTTCGAGGACAGGTTGCGGTTGCCGTGCTTGGCGACCGGCACACCCGCACCCGATACAACAAACGCTGCTGCGGTCGAGATGTTCAGCGTGCCCTTGCCGTCGCCCCCCGTTCCGACGATGTCCATCGCGCCCTGGGGGGCGGCGACCTTGCGGCATTTCGCGCGCATCACGGCAGCGGCGGCGGCGAACTCGTCGACCGTTTCGCCGCGTGTGCGCAGCGCCATCAGCAACCCGCCGATCTGGCTGGGCGTCGCCTCGCCCTCGAACAGCGCCTCGAAGGCGGTTTCCGCTTCGGCGCGGGTCAGCGGGCGGTCGGCGGCGAGGCCAATCAGCGGTTTCAGCGCGTCGCTCATGCGGGCTCCGTCACGGTGTCGAGGAAGGTCTTGAGCAGCCGGTGGCCGTGCTGGGAGGCGATGCTCTCGGGGTGAAACTGCACGCCATGGATCGGGCGGTCGCGATGGCGAAGACCCATGATCGTGCCATCCACGAGCCACCCATTCACGACGAGGCATTCCGGCAGGCTCTCCCGCTCCACGACAAGCGAATGATAACGGGTAGCGTCGAACGGCGACGGAAGGCCGGAAAAGACGCCGGTTGCGTCGTGTTCGATGCGGCCCATCTTGCCGTGCACGATCTCGTTGGCGCGCACCACGCGGCCGCCGAACGCTTCGCCGATGGTCTGGTGGCCGAGGCAGACGCCCAGAAGCGGCGTTCCGGTCTCGGCGGCGGCCTTTGTAAGCGCCAGGCAGATGCCTGCTCGGGCCGGGTCGCAGGGGCCGGGCGAGAGCAGGATCGCGCTGGGGTTGAGGGCCATCGCCTGCTGCACGTCGACCGCGTCATTGCGCACCACCTGTGTCTCGGCGCCGAGCTCGCCGAGGTAATGCACAAGATTATAAGTGAAACTGTCGTAGTTATCGATCAGGAGCAGCATCGGCAGGCCCGTGCGAAAGGGGGTGAACCGCGGGTCAGGTCGGGCTATACATGTTCAGAGCAGTGCGCCCCGGTCAAGGGGCGGCCGCGCGGCCGAGGTCGCGCGAGAGTCAGCAAGGCAAGCGGCGGCAGGCCGACGACCGAAGGAGCGAGGCATGGGCAGGGGGCTGTTCAGCGGGATCGTTTGGGGCATCGCGGTGACCGGGCTGGTCCTGGTTCTGCTGGCGCTGGTGGCCCCGGCACCCAGCCGACCGGACGATCAGGCCGCGCCCGCCCCTGCAGGGCGGCCCGCGCCGCCCGCGCCCGACGCGCCGCCGGCAGAGGTGCCGGCCGAACCGGCGGATGCCGACGGGCCGGGCGCGGTCGCCGCGACCGATATCGAGCTGCCTCCCGGTTCGGAATTCAACAGGGTTCCCCCCGAGCGCACAGTCACCCTTCCCGATGCCGAGGTCGAGGCGTATGGCGCCCCGCAGGTTCGCGCGCCCGATGTAGGGGCCGAGATCGCCGAGGCCCCCTTGCCCTATACCGCCCCGGCCCCCGCGCCCGAGCCGGTGACCACGGGGCCGAACGGACTTGCGCCTCCGCTCTCTGCCGAGGCGCCGCCCGACGCAACGGCAGAAGAGCCTGCCCCCAAAGCCGCGGGCGAGTCCGCGCCAGCGGCGTTGCGCGGCGAGACAGTAGAGCGCACGGAGGCCCCCGAAGGCGGTGCGCAAGCGGTGCGTGAGATGCGTTCCAGGCCGGAGGATGCGGTGCAGCCTGAACCCGGTTCGAAGAGTGCCGCACGGCCGTCCGAGCCGACCGACAATGAAGATGCGGACGCGTCCGGTGGCGCGGAGACGCTGCAGGACGGTTTGCCGCGCGTCCGCCCGCTGCCGGGGGCCGAGGACGCGACGGCCGCGGATGCGCCAGACTCGGCCGGGGAGGCTGCAATGCCGTCCGGCCCGAGTGCCTGGGAAGATCCCGCTGCTGTGCGCGTCGGGCGCCTGCCCGCGGTCGGAGACCCCGCCTCCGATGCGGAAGGCCCGGATGCCGGTTCCGTGCCGACGGAGGGCGTGGAGACCTCCGAGGCGACCGACCGCGCCGTCGAGGCTCCGGCGCCCGAACTCGGGGCGCTGGCCCGCAATGCGATGGTGTTTTCCCCTGACTCTGTCCGGCCGCTCTTTTCGGTGATCCTGATCGATGCCGGGTCCGACGGGCTCGCCCGCGAGGCGCTGATGACCTTCTCGTTCCCGGTGACCTTCGCCATTGATCCGACCCGCCCCGATGCCGCCCTGGCGATGGAGGCGTACCGGGCGGCCGGATACGAGGTGGTGCTGCTGTCCACGGGCCTGCCCGAGGGCGCTCAACCGGGCGATCTCGAGGTGACGCTTGCGGCGCGTGATGCGCTGCTCGACGAGGCCGTGGCGGTGATGGCGCCGGAAGAGGGCGGGTTTCAGGACGACCGTGACCTGACCGCGCAAATCGTCGAGTTCGCCGCCGAGAGCGGCCATGGGATCATCACCCATGACCGCGGGCTCAACACTGCTGCGCGGCTTGCCGCGCAGGCGGGCGTGCCCGAGGCGACCGTGTTCCGCGTGCTCGACGACTCGCGGCCGAACGTGCCAACGCTGGGGCGGATGTTCGACCGCGCGGTGTTCAAGGCGCGCCAAGACGGGCATGTCGTGCTGGTGGCCCACACCTATCCCGAGACGGTGACGGCGTTTTATGCATGGGCGCTGGAGGCCGAGGTCGAGGAGATCACCCTGTCGCCGGTCTCAGCGGTGCTGCGGCGCCCCTGAGCGGGCGGCCGCATCCGGGCGGCGCGAGTATCCCGCCGAGGGTGCTTGGCGCGCCCCGGAACGCCCGCTAAGAAGGCGTCCTGCCCAAGCCGAGGAGTGCCCCTTGTCCACCGCCGAGACCCGTATCCATCGCACCATCGCCACCGATATCGGAGCCAGCGCCGGGCAGGTTGCCGCCGCTGCCGGGCTGCTCGACGGGGGGGCGACGGTTCCCTTCGTGGCGCGCTACCGAAAGGAGGCGACTGGCGGGCTTGACGATACGCAGTTGCGGCTGCTGGCCGACCGGCTGGCCTATCTGCGCGAACTGGAGGCGCGACGCGCCACGATCCTCGAGTCGATCCGTGAGCAGGGCAAGCTGACCGATGCTCTGGCGCGTGCCATCGGTGCGGCCGAGACAAAGGCGGCGCTGGAAGATATCTACCTTCCGTTTAAGCCCAAACGCCGCACCAAGGCGATGATCGCCCGCGAGAACGGTCTGGAGCCCTTGTTGCGCGCGATCATGGACGACCGGCACGTCGAGCCGGAGGGATTGGCCGAAGGATATCTGTCGGAAGCGGTGCCGACCACGAAAGACGCCCTGGCCGGCGCGCGCGACATCCTTGTAGAGGAACTGGCCGAGAACGCCGGCCTGTTGGGGCGGTTGCGCGAGTTCATGCGGGCCGACGCCTTCATTTCCGCACGCGTGGTGCCCGGAAAGGAGGAGGTTGGCGCCAAGTTCTCGGATTATTTCGACCACCGCGAGAAATGGGCCGACATCCCCGCCCACCGGGCGCTCGCGATCCTGCGCGCCTCGAAGGAGGAGGTGGTGACCATCGAGATCGCCCCTGATCCCGAGACCAGCATTCCGAAGGCGATCGACATGATCGCGGGCGAGATCGGCACGTCGGGGGAGGGCGCGGGCGACGAATGGCTGCGCGCGGCGGCGGGATGGACGTGGCGGGTGAAGCTGAGCCTGACGATGTATATGGATCTCTTGGGGGAGATGCGGCAGCGCGCCCATGAAGAGGCGATCAAGGTCTTCGCGCGCAACCTGCGCGATCTGCTGCTGGCCGCCCCCGCCGGGCCGCGGCCGACGCTGGGGCTCGATCCCGGCATCCGGACGGGTGTAAAGGCCGCGGTGGTGGATGGCACCGGCAAGCTGGTCGAAACGGCAACGCTTTATCCGTTCCAGCCCAAGAACGACCTGAGGGGCGCCCAGGCGAAAGTGATCGAGATGATCCGCCGCCACGGCTTGGACCTCGTGGCCATTGGCAACGGCACCGCAAGCCGCGAGACCGAGCGTTTCGTGGGCGATACGCTGCGTTTGTTGCCCGATGGCGTGGCCCCGCCCACCAAGGTGGTGGTCTCCGAGGCCGGCGCCTCGGTATATTCCGCCTCGGAGCTGGCGGCGCGGGAGTTTCCCGATCTCGACGTGTCCTTGCGCGGTGCGGCCTCCATCGCGCGGCGGCTGCAGGACCCGCTGGCCGAACTCGTCAAGATCGAGCCGAAATCCATCGGCGTCGGCCAGTACCAGCACGACGTGGACCAGCGCCGGCTGGTTCAGGCGCTCGCGGCGGTGGTCGAGGACGCGGTGAACGCTGTTGGCGTGGATCTCAACACCGCGTCTGCGCCGCTCTTGTCGCATGTTGCGGGGCTTGGGCCGCGGCTGGCCGAGGCGATCGTGGCGCATCGCGACGCGAAGGGCGCCTTCGCCTCGCGCAAGGCGCTGCTCGATGTCTCGGGCCTTGGTCCAAAGGCGTTCGAGCAGGCCGCGGGTTTCCTGCGCATTCGTGGCGGCGCGGAACCGCTCGACGCCTCGGCGGTGCACCCCGAGGCCTACGGCGTCGCGCGCCGGATCGTTGCGGCCTGCGGGCGGGATCTGCGCGAGATCATGGGAAACGACGCGGCGCTGAAGGGCCTCCGGGGAGAGGATTTCGTGGATGACCGCTTCGGCCTGCCTACTGTGCGCGACATTCTGGCAGAACTTGAGAAACCCGGCCGCGACCCGCGTCCGAGCTTCAAGACCGCGACCTTCACCGACGGCGTGGAGGATATCAAGGATCTGAAGCCGGGCATGCGGCTGGAAGGCACGGTCACCAATGTCGCGGCCTTCGGCGCCTTTGTCGATATCGGCGTCCATCAGGACGGTCTGGTACATGTCAGCCAGCTTGCCGACCGCTTCGTGAAGGACCCCCACGAGGTGGTCAAGGCGGGCGATGTGGTGCAGGTGCGTGTGGTCGAGGTCGATATCGGGCGTAAGCGTATCGGGTTGTCCATGCGCAAGAAAACCGGTGGTGCTGGCGCTCGCGGCCAGGGCCCGGGCAAGGGGCGCGCGCCGGCCGGGCACAAGGACAAGGGGCGGCCGCGAACGACCGAGTCGGGGGCGCTGGGCGCCGCGCTACAGGCCGCGATGACCGGCAAGAAGCGGTAGGCCGCGGCGTGGATCAGGAGTCCACGGGGCCCCGATCGGCGCGCGCGCCGGCTGCTTGCCCCATGACGTAATGTCGGGTGCCCGTCATGGCTGCAAGATCGGACATCGCTGCGAGGAAGGGGGCGGCGGGATTGCCCTCGCAGATCAGCATCGCCGCGGTATGGGCGCGGCTTCGAGCGCCCCGACGCAGCGCACAGAGCACCTCCATGAAATGGCGCTCATGGGCGCAGAGCACGCGGGCGCAGCCCGGGCAATCTGGATTGGAGAAGCGGAAGCCCGAGGGGCGGGCGTGCCGCATCGCCTGCACCGCGCCGAGGATCGCCAGTGCCAACTCAGGGGCGCGGGCCCCTGCCATGCCCGGCGGAAACAGAACCTCGGCCCTGGCAAAGGCGGTGATCCAGGCCTGGCTCTTTGGGAGTGCGAAGCTCTGGAAGAAATGCCGCGCGACGGTCAGCACGGCCTGTTCGGCGGGGTCGAAGCCGGCCTTGGCGAGTATCGTATCGGAGGCGGCGAGGACGCGGTCGCAGCGCGGGCCCTTCATGCGCTACGCTCCCGGCGTGTCGGCGCGGGAGAGGCGGCCGGGTCAGCGCGGTCCGCGACCCCCGCGGGTCGGATATCACCGTCCACGCGGCATGCGCGCGCCTCGGCAGCGGGGATGTCTCTGAAAGCTGATGGTCATCGGCGTCGTCCTCCTTCGTTTCCGGGGAGGCGTCAGGCGCCGACCGACACGGCCTCGCCCGCGGCCTGCCCGAAAGATCGATGCTTCGGTCTCGGCTCGGCGCGGGCGCGTCTGGCGTGAGTTGCAAAACTCCTGACAAAAACGATAGGTTATGGCAAGTGTGCTTTTCCTTGCGCCTGTCCCGGAAGGCGCTTGAGCCGGATAGCCGCCTGTGCGGCGGCCATGCCGAGGCCGGGGACCATGGACGGAATGTCGCGGCCTACGGTTCTTGATAAAAACACTCAGGTAATGTTTGCTGGCCGGTATCCGCACCCCGAGCCGCCGCCAGGGGACTTCATGAAGCCATCCGGCGGCGTTCGTGCCGCCGTTCAGACAAAAGAGGGTTCAATGAGTTTTTCGACGCGTTTTCCGTTTGCCGCCGCTGTGGTGGCATTTGGGCTTGTGGGGGCGGCGCAGGCGCATACGCCGCTTTGCGCCTGCTATGACAACGGTGACGGCACGGTGCTGTGCGAAGGGGGCTTTTCCGACGGGTCCTCGGCGGCCGGTGTGAAGATGGTCGTGGTTGACGGTGCGGGGAGCGTGCTGGTCGAAGGCGTGATCGACGAGAACAGCGAGTTCACTTTCGACAAGCCCGGCGGCGAATACCGCGTGCTGTTCGACGCGGGCGAGGGCCACAAGATCGAGATTCCCGCCGACGAGATCTACTGAAGGAGCGCGCCGATGAGACCTCTGTTTGCTGCCGCCGCGCTTGCGGCCCTGACCGCCGGGCCGGCCGCGGCCCATTTCCAGCTGATCTACAGCCCCGACCCCAATCTCGACCGCCCGGGCGACTTGCCGCTCAAGCTGATCTTCTGGCATCCGATGGAGAACGGGCATGCCATGGGCATGGGCGCGCCGGAAGACCTCTTCTATGTCTTCAAGGGCGAGAAGATCGATCTCGGCGAGACGGTTACGCCCATCACCTTCAAGGGCGCTGAGAACGAGGCCGCTGCGTTCGAGGCCACGCTGCCGGTCAAGCGCAACGGTGATTACGTCGTCGGGCTGGTGCCGGCGCCCTATTACGAGGCGTCCGAGGACATCTACATTCAGCAGATCACCAAGGTCTTCTTCAACAAAGGCGGGATTCCGTCCGGTTGGAACGAGGCGGTCGACCTGCCGACCGAGATCGTGCCGCTGAACAAGCCAACCAACGTTCTGACGGGATCGACCTTCTCGGGGCAACTGCTGTCGGCGGGTGAACCGGTGGCAGGCGCCGAGATCGAGATCGAGTATCTCGCCGCCGAACCGGACATGGAGACCGACGCCGCGGGCGAGGCCACGGTCGGCGCGGCGCCAGGGGGTACGCTGGTCGCGATCACCGACGCGAACGGGGTCTTCACTTTCGGCATTCCGCGCGCCGGCCACTGGGGGTTTGCTGCGCTGGGATCGGGGCCGACCACCGAGCACGAGGGCAAGGAACTCAGCCAGGACGCGGTGATCTGGATCAAGGCATACGATCTGGAATGACGAGATAACCGACTCGAAGAGTCAGGAATGCAACAACAGGCAGGACCGTGCCCCCAAGGACGCGGTCCCGCCCCGAACACAAGGACGACGGATGCGACGCGGGGTCTTCGGGCACAAGGGTTTCGGCAAGTGGGGCCGGGGAGGGCGTCACGGCAAGGGGCCGGGCCGCGGCCATGGACATGGGCAAGGCCCGGGCCTCGGCTGCTGCGCGGCCTGTCCCGTCGCCGACAGCCTCAACGACTGTCCGCCCGGCACGACTTGCCGCATCCTGCGCCTGATGGGGTGCGGCGCGGTGCGCCGGCGGCTGCTGGACCTTGGCATTCGTCCGGAGCGTGAGGTCACCGTGCTGCGCAACGCACCTCTCAACGACCCGATCGAGTTGATGGTCGGCGACAGCTACATCGTGATCCGGCGGCGGGAAGCGGCGCAGATCGAGATCGCCCATGTCTGAGCGGCGCCGCGTCGCGCTGGCCGGTCAGCAGAATGCCGGCAAGTCGACGCTGTTCAATTTGCTGACCGGGCTCACGCAGCACATCGCAAACTATCCAGGGGTCACCGTCGACAAGAAGTCGGGTCGCTACGTCCACGGGGTTCGGACGTTTGAGGTGGTGGACCTGCCCGGTTGTTACTCGCTGACCTCCTATTCCCCGGAAGAGCGCGTGGCGCGCGCCTTTCTGCTGGAGGAGGCGCCTGACGCGGTCGTCAACGTGCTCGACGCCAGCAACCTGCGCCGGGGCCTGCCCTTGACCTTCCAGTTGCTCGAGATGGGCGTGCCGGTGATCGTGGCGCTGAACATGATGGACGTCGCCGAAGGCCGGGGGCTGGAGATCGACCTCGCCGCGCTGGAACGCCGGCTTTGCGTGCCAGTGGTCCCCGTTGTCGGGCGCAAGGGGCAGGGGGCCGAGGCGCTGAAAGAGGCCATCGCCGCGGCGCGTGACACCCGCCCCGCCACGCTGAACTACGGCGCGCTGGAGCCTGCAGTCGAGGAGTTGCAGGCCCTGTTGGCTGACCAGCACGCGCTGTGCGATCTCTCGGCGCGCTGGCTGGCCGTCAAGCTGCTGGAGGCGGATGCGGAGGCCGAGAATCTGCTGGCCCGGCGCCTCGACAACCCTCACCCGCTTCTCGACCGCGCCCATCGACTGCGCACGGCCCATGGCGGTGCGGAACGGACGGCCGATCGTATCGCCGCCGCGCGCGACAGTCTGGCCGCCGACATCGTGACTGGCTGCATCACCGCGACGCGGGCGGGCCATGTGCCGATGTCGGAGCGCATCGACCGGGTGCTGTTGAACCGCTTTCTCGCGCCGGTCTTCCTGGTTGCCACGGTCTGGGCGATCTACCAGCTTTCGATCGTGCAGGGCTATGAACTGACCAAGGTCACTTGGCCGCTCTTGGCGGGCTTTCGCAATCTCGCCGCGGGCGTGCTGCCCGATGCGGGCTTCCTGGTGGACCCGCAGTTGCGCTCGCTCGGGCTCTGGATGGTGGACTCCGCCAATACCCTGCTCAACTACGTGCCGATCTTTCTGATCCTCTTCGCGCTGATCGCGATCCTCGAAGATTCGGGCTACATGGCGCGGATCGCCTTCATTCTCGACCGCATCCTCAATCGGTTCGGACTGCACGGGCAGTCAACGCTGCCCTTCATCCTGGCGGGCGTCTTTGCGGGGGGCTGCGCCGTGCCGGGCGTGATGGCGACCAAGGGCATCCCCGATGCGCGCGCCCGGATGGCGACGATCCTGACCGTGCCCTTCATGAACTGCATGGCCAAGATTCCGCTCTACACGCTGCTCATCAACATCTACTTCCCCGAGACCAAGGGGTTGATGCTGTTCTACCTCTCTACGATCACGGTGATCGCGGCGCTTTTGGTGGCCAAGCTTCTGACCACTTCGGTGCTGCGCGGCCACGAGACCGCGCCTTTCGTGATGGAACTGCCGAACTACCACCTGCCGACGCTCCGGGGCGTGGCGCAGCGCGCCTTCGACCGGACATGGCTCTACATCAAGAAGGTCGGCACCGTAGTCGTGGCGATCGCCGTGGTGATTTACGTGCTTCTGCAATTCCCCGGCGTGGCCGCCGAGCGTCAGCTGGCCTACCAGGCGCGCGCCGAGACCGCCATCGCCGGCTTCTACGACGCGCTCGAGGGCAATCCGCACCGCGCCGCCGTGCCGGACCAGGCCGCGCTGGTCGACCTCGTGAACGCCTATACCGCCTACCGCGCGGCGCGGCTGAACGCCGGCGGGCGCGAGGCCGCCATGGCCATCGACGAGCGCTTCGCCGAGACCCATCCCGCCTTCGTGCCCTTTGTTCTGCGCTCCCGTGAAGCGGACGCGAAGAGGGCTGGCCGTGCCCTCAAGGACCTGGCCAACACCCGCACAACCCTTCGCCGCGAGATGCGTCAGGACAAAATCGAGTCGAGTTTCCTCGGCATGATTGGCCGCGGGCTCGAGCCGGTGACGCAGTTCGCCGATTTCGACTGGAAGATCAACGTGGCGCTACTGGCCTCGTTCGCTGCTCGGGAAAGCTCGGTCGCCACCCTGGGCGTGCTGTTCGACCAGGATGACGGGCAGAACCGCACGCTGGAGGACCGCATGGGTGCAGAGCAGGCTGCCGAAGGGCGCACCGCGCTCTCGGCTGTGGCGCTGATGCTGTTCTTCGCGCTCTATCCGCCCTGCCTCGCCACCATCATCATGGTCCGGGTTCAGACCGACAGCTACCGCTGGATGGCGTTTGCCATCGTGTTTCCGACGCTTCTGGGGCTGACGGTGGCAAGTGCGGTATTCACCGCAGGGTCGGCTCTGGCGCTTACCGGGCTGCAGACGATGACCGCGGTCTACCTGTTGGGGCTCGCGCTTCTACTGCTGGTTGCGCTGCCCAAGCCTTGGATGCGCCTGCCGGTACGATCGCCCGTGGCGGAGGATACACCATGACCGGCACGCCGGAAATCGACCTCGCCGCAGAAACCGCCCTGTCAGGCCCCGAGATCGCCCTGGTCTCGGTTGCCGTGGCACTGGCGCTCGGCTTCCTGTTCCGCGGCCTCCTGCGCCGCCGCCGAGGCGCGGCGCCCGCCTGTACTACCTGTCCTGGATGCACCAGCGGCGGCCCATGCAAGGCGGTCGTCCACGACTTCGGCGCACCGCAGGCCGACAGCCACGACTGACCGACATCGCGGGACCCTAGCCTCGGGCCGTCCATGCGTGTCTTCGCGCCGGTGAACGGCTTCGGTGGGTGCCGGGCCGAGGCATCCGTGCGCGCCGCATCGACAGGGCGCACCGGCTTGGCTACCCTGCAACAGCGTCACTTCCTGTCATGGGGCTCGCATGTCGTTCTCGAAGGCCTCCGATCTGTTGCGTCTTGCCGAAATGGCCGCGTCCCGCCACATGGGCGTCGCGTTGCAGGACATCGAGGGGGAGTTCGGGGTCGATCGGCGCACCGCGCAGCGGATGACGCGGGCGCTGGAAGACTGCTTTCCGAACGTCGAGACCCGCACCGACGAGCAGCGCCGCAAGTTCTGGACGCTCCGGGGCGAGGATGCCCGGATCATGCTTGCCCGCGGAATCCGCGACAGCGAGCTTGCGGCGGTCGAAATGGCGATCCGCCGCGCCGAGCGCGAGGGGGCCACGACCGAGGTGCAGGCGCTGTCTTCGCTGCGCGATCGGCTGCTCTCGCTCATGCCGCGCCCGCATGCGCGGCGGGCCGAGGCCGATGCCGAGGCGATGCTTGAAGCTCATGGATTCGCCTCTCGGCCGGGTCCGCGTGTACGCAGCGACCCCGCGGTTCTCGCGACCGTCAGCCAGGCCCTGAAGGCGCCGAACATGCTGACGATCTCCTATTCGGGCAAGGGGGACAACGCGCCCCGCGAACGGCTCGTCACGCCCTATGGTGTGCTCCTGGGCACGCGCCGCTACCTGGTTGCGCAAGAGGCGGGCGGCGATGGCCGAATGCGGCACTTCCGGCTCGACCGGATCGCCGCGGCCCGGCTCGAGCCGGACTCCTTCCGGCGCGATCCGGATTTCGACCTGGAAACCCATGCGGGTCGTGCTTTCGGGTCGTTCCACGCGGAGGATGAATATGGCGAAGTGGCCTGGCGTTTCGCCCCCTCGGCGGCCGGCGTGGCGCGGGACTTCGTCTTCCATCCTGACCAACGGATGAGCGGCGCGCCCGACGGGTCGCTCACCGTGCGCTTCCGCGCTTCCGGCTGGCTTGAGATGGCCTGGCATCTCTACCAGTGGGGCGACCGGGTCGAGGTGCTGGAGCCCGACGGCCTTCGACAACTCGTCGCCGGATACCGGCGCGGCGATTTCGAGGCACTGCCATGATCGATCCTGCAGAATGTCCGTTTTTGTCATCCCTCTGAGTTACATCCTTGATCTGCGGCCGCCCGGACGAGTCGCAGTTACGGGTGCTGGGGGACGAGGTCTGACGGATCGGGGCGGTCGCACCGGTCGGCCGATCCAGGCGCGGGCAAGGCCGCTGGGCGAATGACGGGAAGGGGCAACGATGTTCCGGTTTCTACACAGTTCCGATCTTCATCTGGGCAAGCCGTTCGGTCGGTTTTCGGGCGATCTGCCGGCCCTGTTGCGCGAGGCGCGCTACGGGGCGCTGGGGCGCCTGGCCGAGGCGGCGCGCCAGGGCGGCGCAAGTGCGATCCTGCTGGCGGGCGACACCTTCGATGCCGAGACGCCGGCGCCCGCGACGGTGCGCCATGCGCTACAGGCCATCGCGGCCGCCGACGACCTGACCTGGGTCATGCTGCCCGGCAATCACGACTCGCTGGCCGCGCTCGACCTGTGGCGCCGTGTGGCGGCCGACGCGCCCGCTAACCTCGTCGTGCCGACGGACGCGGAGCCGATCGTGCTCGGCGAGGCCCATGTGCTGCCCGCGCCCTGTACCGCGCGCCGCCCGGGACGGGACCTGACGGCCGCGTTCGACCGGGCCACGCCGGAGGGAAGCCTGCGCATCGGGCTCGCGCACGGGGCGGTTACCGAGTTCAGCGAGGAGGGCAATGCCGCGCTGATCCCGCCCGAGCGCGCGGATCGGTCGGGGCTCGTGTATCTCGCGCTCGGCGACTGGCACGGCCAGACGCGGATCGGGGCGCGCACCTGGTATTCCGGGACGCCCGAGGCCGACAGCTTCAAGCATGACGCGCAGCTGGCCGCGCTGCTGGTGGAGATCGCCGGGCCAGCGGCCGAACTCAAGGTGGCGCCGGTTCAAACCGGGGTCTATCGCTGGGCCTCGGCCGCCCCAGATCTGCGGGCCGACGACGATGTCGAAGCGCGGCTGGCGGCCCTGCTGCCGCCCCCGGCGGAGCGGCGCCGAACGCTGCTGCGCTTCCGGCCAACGGGCCGTTTACACCTCTGCGGCCGCACTCTCCTCGAGACCGCGGCGCGCGCGGTCGCGGACGATTTCGCATGGTTCGAACGCGACCTCTCGGGGCTGGCGGTGCAACACGACGTTACCGATCTGGACCAGATCGACCGCGCGGGCGCGCTCCGCCGCGCGGCCGAGGCGCTCTGGGCCGAGGCGGAAGCGCCGGACCTGACTGCGGAAGAACGCGCCATCGCCGAGGCCGCTTTGGCCCGGCTCTACGCCTTGGCCTCGGAGGTGGCATGAAGCTGCGCGTGCTCGCCCTGACGAATGTTCGCCGCTTTGCCGCCCAGACCGTCCGGCTGGAGGAGATCGGTGACGGCATCACCGTCTTCGCCGCTCCGAACGAAAGCGGCAAGTCTACCTTCTTCGATGCGCTGCATGCGCTGTTCTTCCAGCCGCATGGCAGCCGCGCGCGCGAGGTCCGGTCGCTGCAGCCCCATTCTGGGGGTGCGGTCACGGTTGCTGCCGAGATCGATACGGAGGACGGGCGGTTCCGTCTGGAAAAGACCTGGCTTTCGCGCAAGGGGGCCCGGGTTTTCGACGCGGCGACGGGCCGGTTGATCGCCCAGGATGACGAGGCCGAGGCTTGGATCGGGCGCGTGGTTGCGGGCGGGCTCGGTGGCCCGGCGGGGCTGTTGTGGGTTCGGCAGGGGGCGGCGGGGCTGGAACCTTCCTCCGGCGGTGCGGCCGACAAGCGTGCATGGCAGGATGCTCTTGAGGCCCGGCGTGGCCTGATGTCGACCCTTGCCGTTGAGATCGACGCGATGACCGGCGGGCGGCGGATGGATCATGTGCTGGCCGCATGCCGGGCGGAACTCTCTGATCTTGCTACCGCGACCGGGCGGCCCAGGTCGGGCGGGCCGTGGAAACAGGCCGAGGAGGCCGCCGAGGGGCTGCGCGCCGAGTGCGCGGACCTTGAGGCGAAGGTGGCGGAGCTGGGCGCGGCGCTGGCCGAGCGGCGCCGGGCCGAGGACGAGCGCGCCCGGCTCGATGCCCCCGACGAATGCGCAGCGCGCGAGGCTGCCCTGAGTGCGGCCCGCGCGCGCATGCAGGCAGCCGACGACCATGCCGAAAAGCTGTATGGCGCCGAAAGCGTGGTGCGGATTGCCATGTTGGAACGGGATGCCGCCGCGAACGGACGGGCCGGTCTCGACGCGCTGCAGGACGCCTGTGCCGCGGCCGCTGAGGCCGGTTTGGAAACCGCGCGTCAGGAAGCCGAAGCGGCCGAGGCACACCGCGCCGCACGCGAGGAGGACGCGCAGGCGGCCAAGGCTCACGCGACAGCCGAAACCGTCGTGACCGGGCTGCGCGAGAACCTTGAGGCGGCACGCAAGGCCGCCGAGGCGCGGGCCGCTGCAGGGCGCCTGGCGGAGGTACAGAGGCGGCTGGACCAGGCCGAGGCGCAGGCGCGCATTCGGGTCGAGGCGGAGGCCCGCCTGCGCGGGGCCCGCGTGGACGATTCCACACTGAGCGCCTTGGAGGCGGTCGCGTCCGAAGTCGAGCGGTTGCGAGCGCAGCGCGACGCGCTCGCCGTGACCGTTATGGCGCGGTACGAGGGTGCGATGCGGGTCGCGGTCGATGGCGCAGAACTGGCCGAGGCTCAGCCAGTAGCCCTGCATGGGACCGCGACCCTGGCCCTGCCTGGCATCGGCAGTCTGACGGTAGATACCGGCGGGCGCGGGGCGGACCGGCAAATCGCCGAGCGGCTGGCGACCGCCGAGGCGGACTTGCAGACCAATTTCGATGCGGCGGGCGTGAGGCGGCTGTCCGAGGCGCGGGCCGCGCATGCCGCGCGGGTCGACGCCGCCGGCCGGCTTCACATGGCCGAACAGGTGCTTGCGAGCCTTGCACCTAGGGGGCTCGAAGCGCTTCAGGCCGAAGTGGCGCGGTTGCGCCTTTTGGCGGATGGGGGCGCGGAAGATGTCGAACTGGATCCCGAGGCGCAGGCCGAGTCCTTGAAGGGCGCCTTGGCCGCGTTCGAGGCGGCGGCCTCGGCACGCGAGGCGGCGCGCGCGCGGCTGGGTGCGGCGGAAACGCGGCTGGCAGAGGCCCGCACCGCCAATCGGCTTGCCGAGACCCGTCGGGGGGAGGCCGAGGCGGCGCGTGGTTCGCACGAGGCCCATGCCGCGCGCCGGGCCCGGGCTGCTGGCAAGCTCGCCGCCGCGCAGGCCCGGTTGGACGCAGCGGTCGAGGCGCGCGACGCCTTGGCGGCCACGGCGCCGGACGTTGAGACCGTGTGCGCGGAGCTCGACCGGGCAGAGGGGGCAGCCCGCGCGACGGACGAGCGCATCAAGGCCCTCTCCGACCGTCTGCTGGAGCTTGACGGGCTGATCCGGGCACGGGCCGAGGACGGCGTGGAGGAACGGCTGGCCGACCTGCGCGGCCGGCTGCAGGAGGCCGAGGCGCGGGCCGACCGCTACGGCCGCGAAGCGGCGGCGCTGCAGCGCCTCGAGACCGCGTTGGAGGAGGCCCGCCGGGCGGCCCGCGACACCTATTTCGAACCCTTGAAGCGCGAGCTCCTGCCCCTGCTGACGCTGATCCATGACGAGGCCGATCTCACGCTCGATGATGCGAGCCTCTTGCCGGCGGCCCTAACACGTGACGGGCAGGAGGAGACCATGGAAATCCTCAGCGGTGGCACCGCCGAGCAAATCGCGATCCTGAGCCGCCTGGCCTTTGCCAAGCTTTTCGCGAAGGCGGGCCAGAGTGTGCCCGTCATTCTCGACGATGCGCTGGTCCACTCCGACGACGACCGGATCGAGCGGATGTTCACCGCGTTACACCGTGTCGCTGGCGACCAGCAGATCCTTGTCTTTACCTGTCGGAGCCGGGTCTTTTCCCGTCTCGGCGGCCAGGCGGCGGTCTTCAGTGCCGCTTGAGGATGGCGCCGTCGCCGAGCCATGCGCCGGAAATGCGCGCCATGCCTGTGGTGTTTGCTTAGAGCGCGTCGCATTTAATCGGCCTCATAGCCGGCCGCCTTGAAGTAGTTGTAGCATTCTTGGTCTGAGAAGAGGTCGCAGACATGGTGACCTGCCACTGATCTTTCATCCAGCCGCGACCGGAGCCCGGTTGGTGTTTACGCCAAATGGCGCGGGTTGAGCAATCGCCCGACGCGCGGAGCTCTCATCTCGCGCAGCGGGTCGGGCGATTGCGGTGGTCAGGGTCTGCGCGTAGTCAGCCGGGGTCTGATAGCCCAAGGCCGAATGGGGGCGCTCGGTGTTGTAGTCGGCGACCCAGGCGGCGATCAGGTCGCGGGCATGGGCGAGGTTACGAAACAGCGTCTCGTTCAAGAACTCGTCCCGCATCCGGCCGTTGAAGCTCTCGACAAAGCCATTCTGCATCGGCTTGCCCGGCGCGATGTAGTGCCATTCGATCCGGTTCTCGGCGCACCACTTCAGGATCGCGTTCGAGGTCAGTTCCGTCCCGTTGTCCGACACGATCATTCCCGGCTTGCCGCGACGTTCGATCAGCGCCGTCAGCTCCCGCGCGACGCGCCGGCCGGAGATCGACGTGTCCGGGATCGCGGCGAGGCATTCGCGCGTGACGTCATCGACGATGTTCAGCACCCGGAACCGCCGCCCGCACGCGAACTGGTCATGGACGAAATCCAGTGACCAACGGGCATTTGCGCGCGCCTCGACCAGGATCGGGGCGCGGGTGCCGATGGCCTTGCGCCGCGCGCGCCGCTTGCGGACGGTCAGCCCTTCCTCGCGGTAAAGCCGGTAGATACGGTTGATCCCCGAGGGCTCGCCCTCCCGCCGGAGCAGGACGAAGAGCCGCCGGTAGCCGAACCGCCGACGCTCGTTGGCAAGCTCCCGCAATCGGCCGCGCAGTTCCGTGTCGGGTGCGCGTTGCGACCGGTAGCGGATCGTCTTCCGATCCGCGCCGGCAATCTGGCACGCCCGTCGTTCCGACAGCCCGAACCGGGCCTTCAGATGCGCGACCGCCTCGCGCTTCACGACGGGCGTCACCACTTTTTTGAAACCAGCTCGCGCATCGCGGCCAGATCCAGCATCTGCTCCGCCAGCAGCTTCTTCAACTTGGCGTTCTCGTCCTCGAGCGCCTTCAGCCGTTTGGCCTCTGACACCGTCATGCCGCCGTATTTGGCTTTCCAGTTGTAGAACGTCCCCTCCGACATGCCGTGCTTGCGGCACAGATCGGCACACTTCGCCCCGGCCTCATGCTCGGCCAGGATGCCGATAATCTGCTCTTCGCTGTATCTCGTTCGCTTCATTGTCCGTCCCCTCCTTGGGTCGGACTCTAATCGCAGGTGGAGGAAAAATCCCGTGGCAGGTCATTGGTTGCAGCCTTGCCGAAGTGCCATGGCAGAAGCGCGTCGATGTCCGAGCTGGGATGGCCGGCGGCGATGGCTTCCAGGGTGGCCTTGAGCCAGGCATAAGGCTCGACGCCGTTCAGCTTGCAGGTCTCGATGACCGAGGCGAAGCGGGCCCAGGATCGACCGCCCTCGTCGTGCCCCGCGAAGAGGGCATTCTTTCTTCCGAGAGTCACCGGGCGAATTCGGTTCTCGACAGGGTTGGAGTCCATCTCGACGCGCCCGTCCCGGGTAAAGAGGACGAGGCCATCCCAGTGCTCCAGCGCGTAGGCCAGGGCCCTGCCGAGGTCGGACTTCGTCGAGATGCGGGCCGCCTGCTGTTTCAACCGTAACCACCCGGTTGGCACCGCCTACCAGCTTCCTGCGTGAGCTTCTAAGACACGTGCATAGCGACGTCGTTTGCGACGCCTCTTATGCGCGGAGGGGCGCCACGTTCCGACGCACCATATCGAGTATCGCGCCCGCCTCTCGACCTTGCGGCGCGAGATCGGCCTCGAGGGGTCACGGGACAACCGTGCCCTGCTCGCGGGCGCCGAGGGGCTGAGGACCCTGCCGATCTTCGAGAAGATCGACCTCGAGGCAGGCCAGCGGGCGATCTCTTTCACGCCATCGAAGCGCTGGATCACGCGGATCCTGCCCGGCATGAAAGTCTGGGGCCGGTTCGACATCGCGCTCATCGCCCGGTGCCGGACCCTGTTCGACATCCGCCTCTACGAGCTGATCGCGCTCCACCAGGGCAAGGTAACCCCGAGGTTCTCCCTGCCCGGGATCGATCCCCGGACAGAGGGCATGCGCTGGGAAGACAGTCGCCGGAAATGGCTCGACTCGGCGGTCCGCCTGAGCGCCATGACCGGCAACACGATGCTCTTCGGGGTCGTCGACGACGGCCGCACCCCGGGGGTGCCGGAGGTCATCGTGAAGCTCGAAAATCCGGGGACCACCTGGGAGGAGGGATGCCTCTATCGCTACGGGAAACCGGTCCGGGCGATCGAGGTCGGTCCCGGCGGCTATCGTGCACTCTCTTCCAGGGAGACGGATTCGAAGCGGGACCTCAAGCGGATCGAGCTGCCGTGAAGGCGGCAGCAGGCCAGCGGAAAAATATTTGCCCCACGCGTTTCCGGGTCCGGGGCAACGGCTCAAGGTCCTGTTCGAACCCCAAAGAGGAGACCCCGATGACCCCCATGGACGAGACGGAACCGCTGCTTGCCGCACTGGGCAAGGCGCTCGCCGACATCCAGAACCGTGTCCGGTCGACGCTCGAGGCGCAGGCCGAGGCCCACAAGGCCGAGGTCGAGCGCCTCGAGACGGCCTTGCTGGAGATGCAGGCGAGGGCCGCGGACGCGGAACAGGCGCGGCTGGAGCGCGACGCGGCGCAGGCCGAGGCACGGCTGGCGGCCGACGCGGTCGCGACGATCGCGGCCGAGCGCGACGCGCTTCAGGCCCGTCTCGACCGGGAACTGGAGACGCGGGACCGCACCCTGGCCCGGTTCCGGGCGCTTGCGGCCGAGCTTGCCGCCGCTGGCGATGCTGCGGGTGAGGGCGAGGCCCCGAGCCCCGAGACGGCGTCCGCACCGGACCGCGGGGCCGAGAGCTTGCCCGCTGCCGAAGGCCACGACGTCGACGGGGACACGCCGGAGGCGCATCCGGTGGTCGCCGTGACGCTCGACCCGGACACGGAAGAGGCCTGTGAAACGCTCGTCGCGACCGGCGTTACGCCGGATCTGGCGTCCGCCGTCCTCCATCTTGCCCGCCTCGGCCGAAGTCTCGTCGAGACGGCGGGCCGGAACCAGCGCCTGCGCGCGGGCGCCGAGCCGCCGGTCGTGACCTAGCCCGGGAAACGGTCGTGGAGCGGGGCTACGCATTCCACCGTGGGGGACTGCACAGGGGCCCTCATCGTTCGGTAAGGGGCCCAAGGTGATCTAGGTGCTTGTTGTCAGTTCGGAAAGCCGCTCGGGCTTGTTGGCCAGAAGGCGCAGCGCCGTGTCTGCAGCCTTGCTGACAAGGATGTCTCCAGCCTCGTATTTCTGGAACGCGTTCGGCCCGCCGCCAATGATGCGTCCGGCTTCGCGCTGCGAGAGACCGAGTCTCTTGCGCGCCTTCCGGATCTCTTCGGGGGTCATCAGGCCGGCCGCTCGGGCCTTCATGGTATTGATTGCCCGGTCGGAGACCTGCATGTCCTTTGCATCATGAATGCCATGATCCGCCGTGGGATCGTCGGCAGGATACCATCCTGGCAGCTCGATCGTTTCCGTCTGGGAGCGGAAGGTGAGCGTGACCGTGCGAATACCGCGCACCAGTGTCGCCCCGATCTCCGGGTGGATCCTTGTTTCCTGGGCGTCAGCCACTTCATTTCTCCTTGAAGGACGTGCAGGTGAACTCCGCGACTGTGTCCTGCACGAACTTGATGTAGATTTCATAGCCACCCGCTCGCCCGTGATAGACATCCATCCACACCCTGTGGTTCTGGTACGTCGTCATCGACTTTTAGAAATCTCTTCGTTCCAGGATCTTGATGACACGAACGATATCGGCACGGGTCATCCCCATCCCTGCCGCACCCTGAAGGGCAGAGGTCGTTATCCCCATCGTCGAGCCAGCAGATGCCTGGATCGTCTCCAGATCGTATGTCGGTTTCTTCTTTTCCACGATATGGCACCATAATGGTGTAATGTCAAGGCGTCCAAACCTCTCTCGTGGCGGGCTTGCAGACGATCGATGCGGCCTCTTCGGAGAACGGCTGCGGCTACCGCGCACTGCGGCGTCGTCATCCTGACATTGGCCATTTCGATCAGAGCGAAAATCTGGCGGTACTTTCCCATGAAGTGTTGCCCGTAGGAATACCTACGGGCAGCGCCCCGGCAACATCAGGAAGAAAGTGCTGAAGATCAAGGCTTTGCCGACAATCGGCCGGCAAGGCCATGTCAAATATGAAAACCATGTCTCCTACGGCGGAACGCGTGGGGAGCGGGGGCAGGTATCCTCGATTCCCGGAGTCGGGAACCGCCCGCCGCCGGCTGCGCGCGGCGCGCGCCGAAGCCGGCCCCGTTTTCCGGCCCGACCGTGGCCGACCAGCATGCCCTGATCCCCGGAACGGCCGCGGGCGCCCCGCTTCGGCAGGTGCACCCGGACGCGTTTTGGATCGCGATCTGCGGTCCCTAGGTCCGCGGGATGGAACGGACGTATGACACCCTCGGCGAGAGCGCCAAGCTGGCGGCGGTGCAGCCTTGCGCCGCGCTGGACCCCCCATGGGAATTCGAGATCCTGTCGCGGACCCGCGTCAGGCGGCGCTGGGGACATGGCAGCGACAGCACCCTCTGGCGGCTCGAGGCCGACGGCCTGCTGGTGCCGCGCCGGTACGGGGGGCGCCTCGGGTATACCTGGCGTGACCTGTGGGACTACGAAGGGGGACAGCCACCAGACGGCATGGACGCGGCCTATCGCGAGGATCTGGTCGGACCGGAGGCGATCGCGGCTCTCTGTCCGCTGTCGGCTGCGGCGATCCTCGCACGGGCGAAGCGCGGCGAGATCCCGTCTCGCCGGATCGGCCGGTTCGTGAAATTCGTCCCGGAGGAGGCGCGTCGGTGGCTGCGGCAGTGGCGCTGAGGGGCCGCCGCCCGGGGCCGCACGTGGCGGACGGCGCTGCCGTGCGTGAACGTTCATTCCCCCGGAACGGCCCGGAATTCCCGTCCGTTACCGAAACGCCCCTGCAGGTATATGGCCCATATCTGCGCGACCGTTCCGTTCATTTCGGGCGAATGAACGGCCGGTCGCGCGAACGAGGGCATCCGGCCCGCAACGAAAGGAAAGCCGGATGACCGGAACCCCGAAAGTCTATCTCGACACCGTCCATGCGCTGCTGCCGAGGCTCTACGGCAAGGGGTCCCTGCCGGTCTACGAGAGCGCCTTCGGGCGCATCGAACGTCTGACGAGAAAAAGACTTCGCCAGATCCCGGCAACCGAAAAGGCCTGGGCCGAGACCGCCGCCGGGATCGTCTGGGCTGGGGAGTTCACGTCCCGCGTGCCCGGGGGCGAGGCACGGGTGTTCCGGGACTGGTGCTCGCGGATCAACGGGGCGATCCGCAAGGCGCAGGCTTTCCTCGACGCGCCTGCACCGGTCGACACCGGGATCGACCTCGCCTGGGACCGCCTCCTGGCCTATGTCGCGGAGGTCGAGGGCAAGCCGGACGCGCGCGGGGAGGTCCTGCTCGCGAGCCAGACGTCGCTCTCGGTCCAGACGCTGCGCAAGCGTCTCGGCCACGTCCATCCTGCGATGGTCGATCGCGACACCGCGATCGCCGCCCTTGCCGAAACGCCGCCGGGAAAGGTCGCGAGTTTCCGCAGCGCGCTTCGCGTGTACAACAAGATGATCCGTGAGTCCGGTCGTCATCCGGGGCTGATCGGGCTCCTGCCCGAGCAGGAAATCCCGCCGCTGCCGACCTTGCGCGACGAGAAATTCGACTGGTCGGCCTGCGACCCAGGATGCGTGGACTCCGTCGACCGGGCCATCGCCCTGGCCATCCGCGGGCGCCGGCCGGGGCCCGATCGGTTCGGGGGGCGTCTGGGCGCGGACCGTCTTGCGGAGCGCCGCACGGCGCGGAAAGGCCGCACGCGTCGGGTCCGGAAACCGGACGCCGCCCGCAAGAGCCATCGGCAGGCGCTCTCCTGGCTCGCCCGCCATGGCTTTGCCTCGCGTGACGCGGTGTATGCCATGACCTCGCTGTCGGAGCTTCTCACCGCAGAGGCGGTCGAAACGGCCGCGAGGGCCTTCGCCGAGCGCTCCCGAACCGACCCGGCGCTGCGCGCGGCATCTGGGACCACGTCCCTCGGCACCTACCTGTCGTCGCTCGCTACGCTGGCGCGGGCCAACGCGTTTCCCGAGGAGGTGCTCTGGGCACTCGACGACGCACCGTATCTTCTCGGAGACGAGTATGTCGCCGCGATCGGGAACCGCGATCGGATGTCCGCCGAGCGCGAGACGTTCGTCAAGCTCCTCGATCGCGACAAGGAAACGGTGCTCGCCATCGTCCGCGGTCCGCGTGTTCTCGCGGCGGAGGCGCGGCGGCTTCTGGGGGCCTGGGACATGCTCGGCCTGCATGCGCGGTCCCGCGCGCTGCACCTGTGCATGTCGGCCGCCGCCATGGCGTTGCAGCTCACGCGCGCGCTACGCACCTTCAACGTCAACGAGATGACGATTTCCGGCGATCTGCCGGAACTTCTCCCGCCGGCAAGGGAGGGGGAAACCGCCTGGGTCGACATCGGGCGCGACCGGACGAAGAACCGCCGGGCGCTGGAGCATCCCCTGCCGGACTGGGCCTGGGAGATCCTGACACTGTGGCTGGAGCACGGCCGGCCGCGCTGGATCCAGCACAACAGCCGTGAGACGGTTGGCAACGTACGGTTCAACGCGACCGACAACGACTACCTGTTTCCGGGGGTGGCGCGCGAGGGCGCAATCAGCCGGGGGCTGTTCAACAAGGCCTGGAACCTGGGCGTCCAGGAGTTCCTCGGTCTGCGCGGGCTGACCCCGCATGTCATGCGCCACGTGGCAGCGACCATCTACCTGGCCGCTCACCCCGGCAAATACGCCGATGTGGCCTCCCTTCTCGGCGATACCGAGCGGACGGTCGAAGCCTTCTACTGCCGCGGCGCCGGGCGCGAGGCGGCGGAGCTGTTCGCCGGGGTGCTTGCCGAGCTCGACCCGCTCCTGGACCTCACCACGACGCTGAAAGGGACGGCCTGATGCCGAAAGCCAGCCGGGAAGCGCGGGCGGCCGCGATGGTCGCCCGCATGCCCCACGTGCCGCCAGCGATCGCCGCGCGCATGCAGAATGCCTTCATCGAGGCGGATTTCCCCCAGCGTGGCGTACCGACCGCGATGCAGCGCTTCTTCCGGAACCTTCATGAAACGGGAACGGCCTTCGAGGAGGTGCGCGCGGAGCATTTTGCGGCCGTCACCTCGACCCGAACAGGCTTCCGCACGCTGGTCTGGGGGCTGCGGAGCTTCGCCCCGGAGGTGCCACTGGCGGCCGCGGCACCGGTCAGGCAGGACTGGGACCGGTGGCTCAATGCCACCTACAACGCGAAGCCCCGCAGACCCCGATCCTCCACGCGCATCGGGCTCGCCCCGGAGGAGTGGCCGCCGGCCTGGCGCGCCGCGCTGCCGAAGCTCGACCAGGTGGTGCGCGTCGGAGACCAGCGGTTCAGACCGATGCGTCCGAAATCCCGCGACAACGCGGTTCAGGCGGTCGGCATGCTCTGGGCCGCGCGGGATTGGGCGGCGGGGCGCGGCATCGCCCTTGAGCCGGAGCTGACGCCCGATCTTGTCGAGGTCTTTGCACGGTTCCTGCTGGACGCGCGACGCGAAGGGCGGGGCGCGAGGGGACCGATCAGCTGGCGGAGCGCCCGGGACTACCTCGACCGGGTGCGGTGGTTCGCGCGGCGGGCGGAGTTGCTGGACGCCGCCAGCGCCGAGGTGATGGCCGAGATCCTCGGCGCCCTCTGTGACGCCGCCGAGGATGAGGAACCGCGCAAACGTCGCGCGGTTCGGGCGTTCCGGAAGCGATTCACGATCGCCGACGTGATGCACACGGCCATCCGGCTCTCGACGGAGGCCGACGCCTTGCCGGGATGCAGCGCCGAGGCGATCGGGCTGCGCCGGGACGCGATGATCCTCGCGCTTCTCGTCAACACCGCGGATCGCCAGGGCGATCTCTCGACGCATCGGATCGGGATCGAGATCGGTCGGACTGCGGATGGCCTCTGGGAGCTCGATTTCGCGCAGGGCAAGACCCGCCGGCGGAAATCCACCGGCGCGCTCTGGCCGATCACCTCCGCTCTGATCGATCATCACCTCCTTGGCGACCGGCCGAACATGTGCCTGCCGGGCCTGGTGGCGGATCTCGAAGGGGCGAACCTCGTTGCGCTCGATGCCGCGCCGATGGGGCTCTATTACCCCTCGCGGGTGCTCCAGCGCCATTTCGGTGTTTCCGGCCACCTGGTTCGAACGCTGGTCACCGATGCCGTCCGTGTGCACCGGCCGGATGCTGCCTGGGCGGCCCAGTTCCTCCTCGGCCATTCGAACCGGCAAATGCAGGAAAGCTACCGGACGGACTTTCGGGAACTGGCGGTGCTCCGGGACTACCACAGGGCGCTCGCGGCCTTGACAGCGGACACCCCGCGCAGGCCGCGTGCAGGGGGCTGAGCGGAGGCCCCGGCGTCCCGGATCCCGGGTTTGTTGCTCGCATGACACCATTCAACCGTCCTCGAAAACGGGGAACGGGCGAACCACCTTTCCGAGTTCCGGCTGGGTCGCCTCGATGTGTTGCCATGGCGAAGGTGAGACGAGACGATCCGGAAAACGGTCGCGGGCGATGCCCTGCACGCGCGGCCTCCCGGGTGAGACCGCGCGATGCAGCGCATCGCGGAAACCGAAACCCGGTCCGGTATGACCGAAATCCCCTTTTCTGCTGCCACCGACATACCGGACCCCGAAACTGCCCCGAGAAGGGAGGTGCCCGGGGGCCTGTGACGCCGTCGCACGGGGCGACGGCATGGCCGAGGAGAGCCAACCATGTCGCCAAGACAAAGGAAACCTGCCGCCCGGATGGGCGACGCGGACCTGGGAGCGGTCCGCACCTTCATCGCTGAGCACGCAGACGCCTTGCTGCATGCCAGCCGCCTTCTCGGCGGCCCGCCGGCACGACGGCGGTACGGGGCGCTGATCGGCGAGATCCGGGGCGCCACCAGGCTCACACGCCGGATGCGCCAGGGTCTCGTCGATCTGCACGCGCTGCTGACCCTGCAGAATGTGGGAGATCCCGACAGGATCGAGACCGCATGTTGCGCCGAAATCGACCCGGCGGACCCGGTGGTGGAAGACATCTGCTGCCTGGCCGACGCGCTCTGGGACCTTTTGGCCGAGATCGCGCGGGGCGCCGCGCAGGACGACCCTCCCGCGGACAGTGCGCTGGCAGCCTGACCCTCTCTTTATCCAGCCCGGCCCGCCTCGGGCCGGGACCTTGACGGCCGCGCATGGGGCGCGGTCACCAGAGAGGGAATAACCCATGAAGAACGAACGGGCTCCATCGAAGACACTGGAAGAAACCGCGGCAGACGCGATCCGCCTCGGGCGCGAGGTGGCACTGCTTGCCCGGACCCTGCGCCCGGGCTCGGATGCGCGGGAGGTCGAATTCCTGGACCGCTGCCTCGCACCGCTGCGGAACGGACAGGTCTTCGACCTCCGCCACGAAGGCGGGTTCGAGGCTGCCCTCGGTCGGCTCCGCGTCCTGCGTGACAGTGAAGAGCTTGGCCGCCACCGCGAATTCGTCGGGTTCCACGATCCCGAAGGCGACTCGGTTGGCCTCGTGCAGGAGGTCGTCGAATACAGCGATCGTGGCCGCGCGCTCTCGACCCTCGTCGACCGGCTCGAAGCGTTTCTCGACACCCGGCAGGATGTGCTCGACCGGCTCGAGGCGGAACGGCTCCTCCTCGGCCGGACCTGAGGACCCGGCCGAAGCGGCGAAAACCCCTCGGGGCGGAAGGATGCTTCCGCCCCGAACCGAGATAGTCGGCCACGTGCGGAGGCCCCCACTTGTCCTGGCCCGAAGGCGGCCCCGAAGCAGCCCTGCGGTTCTCTATCCGGCGACCACATGGAGATGGCGCACATCCGCGCTCTGCGTGCCGGCGAACGGTTTCCGGATCATCGAGATGTCGATCTCGATGGCGTCGACCACGTCGCGCAGATGCTCCAGCGTGTATCCGTCGCCACCGTAATGCGTGAAGTTCACATCCGTGATCTCGTGTCCCATGAGCACCTTGCGGACTTCGCTGTCGACGCGGTTGCGGATCATCTCGACATTGAAGGTAGTGCGGAACGCATGGTAGTCGCGCCTCCGGTCGTAGACGCCGTTGTCCGTCCGATACCGCGTGAACCGCTTGGTGAAATTCTCCGAGAGCGTCTTGCGGGTCCGGCCCCGGGTCTGGTGCGGGAAGAGGCGCACCTCGCCCTGGCGGCGCCGAAGCCTGGCGAGGTCGAGAAACCCCAGCGCGATCAGGTTCCCGTGGATCGGCACCCGGCGGCGTGCGGCCGCCGATTTCAGGCTCTGGTTGGGACCCACCTTGATGTCGAGATACGCGATCCCGTGTTCCTCGACGACATCCACGGTCCGGAGCTGGAGCGCCTCCTCCTCGCGCAACCCGCCATGAAGCGAGATCAGCGGTGCCCAGAACAGCGGGTCCCCGGGATCCTCCAGTTCCTCCTGGAAGATCGGCGTGCGGAAGAATTGCGGCAGAAGCGGCGTCCACGGCACGCGGTTGTTGTCCTCTTCCAGGATCGCGCGTTCCTTGAGCTGCTTCTTCGTCCAGATCACGCCGGTCATGTGATTCTCGGCGAGGTGGCCGAGCACGACCATGTAGCGGAGCACGCGCTGGGTGTCCTGCATGTGCCGATAGGTCGTCGCCGCCGTCAGGCGCGGCCTGCGCGCCGCCCAGAGCGCGGCCTCGATATTGCCCGCGCTGCAGCCCCTGCGACGCATGTCCGCCTCGAGCCGCTCGGTCTCGACCGCCTCGCGCCGGTCGGTTTCGGCGGCGAGCTCCGCGACGCCGAGCCGTGCGAGCTCGCCCTTGCCATGGCTCTTGGGCAGGCGCTGGAGCAGGCCGAAGGCCTCCGTGAAGCTGCGCTTTCCGAGTTCGTCGAGCCAGGGATCGCCGGTGGCGTCGACCAGGAGCTTCTTGGTGGCCCGCACGTTCGGAAGCGAGTTCCGGACGTAGCTTTCGGCGAGGACCGGGTCGGCGGTTTCCTCGGCGGCACTGGCTTTCTTGCCGGCGGCGCGCGCCTCCGCGTAGAGATCGAAGGCCTCGCTAAGGCGCAGGCGCCGCCGGGCGGGCGCGGCGGCGGCCGGCGCAACGGGCGCCGGCGGGATGGCGGGGGCGGGCGCGGGTGTCATGGTCGCGGGGATGACCGGCGCCGCCGTTGCCGTTGGCAAGAGGGACGGCGCTGCCGTCGGGCACGGCTCGGGCGCGGCTGGTGCCGCGGGGGGGCCGACGGGCCGGCCATCGCAGGCCGGGCCCGGCGCCGTGGTGACCGGGGCGTCGCCGGCGTCCTGGACGGGGGAAAGGGGCGCGACCGGGGCGGTGGTGGCGTGGGGCCGGATCTCCGGGGTCGCGGGCGCGACCGGGCCCCGGGCCCCGGGGAGCTTGTCCATCCCGGCGGTGGCGGAGCGGAAGAACCGGCAGGGCGTGTCGTAGATCCCCTGCTCGCGGCGCATGCGTTCCTCGCTGAGGTCGAGCAGGACGCGGACCGCGGTCATCGCCAGCGCCTGCCAGTCGGTGTCGTCCTCGGGCAGGGGCAGCCCGAGCCGCCGGGCGACATGGCGCAGCGGGGCACGCGCCACCTCGCGGTCGCGGAGCAGGATCGCCTGGCGCAGCGTGTCCTGGAGCGCCGCCTCGCGGTCCAGCGCGAAGGCGGCGTCCTCCGGGCTTCGGCGCGGCGCCACGGCCCGGGCCTGCTCGAAGGCCTCGAGTTCGAAGCGCACCAGCGCCGTCAGAAACCGGTCCATCAATTCCGGTGCCATCGTCCGTCCCGTCCGTCGCGTCAGGTCGAAGGCGAGGTCGGTGAGGCTGTCCAGCCGCCGGGCGCTCTCCTTCGCGTCGGGCAGGATGTGAGTTCGAAGCGAGACGACGAGAAACGATTTTCCGAAAGAAGATCTCAGGCGGGTCGGGATGCGGCGCCGCCAGTAGAATCCGGTGCGGCGTTCCTCCAGATGGGGCAGGCGGGGTCGGGGGCCCGGCATGTCGCGCGTCTCCTCTTGTGCCCAGGCTGTGCCGAGCGAAGTGACGAGTCGGTGCCGAGACCCGAAAAGAGTCGCATCAAGGCGACTCCGCGCGGGAAAATCTCAAATGAAATCAAGGGCTTGGATGAATTATGGCTCCGGCGGTAGGATTCGAACCTACGACCAATTGATTAACAGTCAACTGCTCTACCACTGAGCTACGCCGGAACGTGGAGGGGCGTATAGCAAGTCGACCGGATGGCGTCCAGAGGAATTCGCAAGGAAAATCGGGGCCGCTATCAGAGCCGGTGCCAGCGTGTTTCGACGCCGATCTCGCCTTCGGGGGCAGCTTCGGATTTATCGGCCAACTCAATGAGATGGGCCAGGACGTTGCGGGTTGCAGCGGGGAGGAGCGCGCGGGGCGTTTCGGTATAGATCGCAGCTGCGATCTGGGCTGCGGTCGCTGGTCCGGCGGCCAGGGCGTCGCGTATCTGAATGGCGCGGGTGCGTCGGTGGGCGGCCAGCGCGGAAATGCGCGCAGGCCCGTCCGCGACCGGGGCGCCGTGGCCGGGGAAGAGCACACGCTCGGGTCTTTCTGCCAGGCGATCGAGTGACGCCATGAAAGCTGCGAGGTCGCCGTCCGGGGGCGAGACCATCGTTGTTGCCCAGCCCATCACGTGATCGCCGCTGAAGAGCGCATTCGCCCACGCGAAACACAGATGGTTGCCCATGTGCCCGGGTGTGTGGAGCGCGGTCACCCGCCAGTCGTCGCCCTCTACGGTCTCGCCGTCGGCCAGCCGGATGTCGGGGCCGAACTCTCGGTCAACACCCTCTCCGCCGCCGAGGCCGGCGAGTGGGGCCAAGTCGGCCCGCCGCCCCGCCGCGCTATCGCCAAAGGCCAGCACTGGGGCGCCGGTCGCCTGCGCGAGCGGCCGCGCCAATGGCGAGTGATCCCGGTGCGAATGCGTGACCAAGATGTGGCTGACCGTCTCGCCGGGGTCGAGAGCTGCGAGGATCGCGTAGAGATGGACGGGCAGGGCGGGGCCTGGGTCGATTATCGCTACGCGGCCTTTTCCCAGAATGTAAGTATTGGTGCCCTTGAAGGTCATGGGCGACGGGTTCGGCGCAAGCACTCGGCGCAGGCCCGGCTGCACCGTCATGCAGGCGCCGGGCGCGGGATCGAAGTCTGACTGGTCGGCCATCCTGGCTTCCGTCTCGGGCGCGGGGCGGCTATGGCTTTAGCATGGCCGAGAGTTGGTTCAAACGGATGTTGCCGCGGGGACTTTATGGCCGGGCCGCGTTGATCCTGCTGGTCCCGATCGTGACGTTGCAGCTTGTCGTCTCGGTCGTGTTCATCCAGCGTCATTTCGAGGATGTCACACAGCAGATGACCCGCGCCATCGTGCTGGAGCTTGCCTATCTCGTGCAGCTCGTGGAGTCGGCGCCAGATCGCGCGGCGGCCGAGGCGCGCGTTAGGGTCGTGGCCGCACCGTTGGCGTTGGGGGCGGCGCTTCCGGGTGACCCGCCCAGGGGCGAGAGCCGGCGGTTCTACGATCTTTCGGGCAAGACGGTGACCGCAACGCTGACCGCGGGGCTGCCGGCGTTCGACGGAATTGACCTCGCCACCAGCACCCGGATCGTGCGGGTCGCGCTGGACACGTCGAAGGGACCGATGGAGGTCGTCTTCGACCGAAGCCGCGTGTCGGCCTCGAACCCGCACCAATTGCTTGTTTTGATGGTGTTTACCGGAATCCTGATGACGCTGATCGCCTATGCCTTCCTGCGAAACCAGTTGCGGCCGATTGCGCGACTCGCCAAGGCAGCCGACGCGTTCGGCAAGGGGCGCGCGGTACCTTACAAGCCCACCGGCGCAACGGAGGTGCGGGCCGCTGGGCGGGCGTTTCTCGACATGCGGGCGCGGATCGAGCGCCAGATCGAACAGCGCACGATCATGCTGTCGGGTGTGAGCCATGATCTGCGCACGCCGCTCACCCGGCTCAAGCTCGAACTGTCGATGGCCGATGAGAGCCCCGAGACCGAGGCAATGCTGCGCGATCTCGCCGACATGGAGCGGATGATCGACACTTTCCTCGAATTCGCCCGCAGCGAGGCGCTGGACGATCCGGTGCCTTGCGACCCGGCCGAGGTGCTGGACCGGGTCGCCGAGCGCGGGGGCGGGCCGGAGGGAGAGGTGCGCGTGGGGGCGGTCGCCCGCGGCGAGACGGTGCTGCTGCGCCCGCTCGCGGTGGAGCGGGCGCTCCAGAATCTTGTCACCAATGCCCTGCGCCACGGCAGCGTGGTGGAGTTGGCGCTGACGGTGCGGCCGGGTCAAGTGGTCTACAGCGTCGAGGATGACGGACCCGGCATCCCCGAAAAGCGGCGCGATCAGGCGCTTCAGCCGTTTCAGCGGCTCGACGCTGCCCGTAGTCAGGAGAAGGGGGGCGGTGTGGGTCTGGGACTGGCTATCGCCTCGGATATCGCGCGTGGGCATGGAGGGGCGCTGCGGCTGGGACGAAGCGCCCGGCTGGGCGGGCTCAAGGCGGATCTGGTGCTTGCGCGCTAGATCGAAGTCGCGGCGACCGTTCGTGTCGACAGGGCGAGCGCGTTTCACCGCTTGGGGGCGTAGCGCGCCTCGTCCTCGAAATAGGCATCGAAGCCGATCCGGCGTTTTAGTTCGGCGAACTCCATAAGCGCCGCCTCGTCCGGCGTGCCGGTCTTGAACGCTTCAAGCGTGTCCGTCATCGCCTGCATCGCGGCCGCCAGCAGCGTGAGCGGGTAGGCCGCGATCTTGTAGCCCATGGCATCCAGATCTGCCGGAGCCAGGGCGGGGGTCAGGCCGCCCTCGACGATGTTGGCCATACACGGCTTGGAGAGTTCGGCAGGAACGCGGGCCATTTCGTCCGCATCTCGGGGGGCCTCGACGAACAGAATATCGGCCCCGAGTTCCGCGAAGCGGGCGGCGCGGGCGATGGCCTCGTCCAGCCCGTGTTCGTGGCGGGCGTCCGTGCGGGCGAGGATCAGGATGTCCGCCCCTTCGACCCTGGCGTCCACCGCGGCCCGTATGCGGGCGAAGGCCTCGTCGCGGTCGACCACGGCCTTGCCCGCCACATGGCCGCAGCGTTTCGGGGACACCTGATCCTCGATCATAATGGCAGCGAACCCGGCGCCGGCGAAGCCCTGCACGGTGCGTTTCACGTTCAGCGCGTTGCCGTAGCCGGTATCGCCGTCTCCGATGACCGGGATCGAGACCGCATTGCAGATGTTTCGGCCCTGGTCGACGATTTCCCCATAGGACAGGAGCCCCGTGTCCGGCAGGCCGAGCCGCGCGGCCGCCGCCGCGAAGCCCGACATGAAGGTGAGCGGGAAGCCCGCCTGGTGGATCAGTTTCGCCGAGAGCGGGTCGAAACAGCAGGGCATCGTGAGCAGGCCCGGTTTGTCGAGAAGGGTGCGGAGGGCGTCGGCAGGAGTGGTCATTGGGCCTTACAGCTTGAACGGGATAAAGAGGGCGAGGTCGGGCCAGGCGTAGAGTATAGCCACCAGCACCAGCATCAGCGCAAGGAAGGGCAGCGTGCCGCGCGAAACGTCGACGAGGCTCGACCGCGTGACCGACTGGATGACGTAGAGGTTGAGCCCGACCGGCGGGGTGATGAGGGCGCATTCGACCATGATGACCATGAAGATGCCGAACCAGATCGGATCGAACCCCATGCCCATCGCGGCGGGCAGCAGCACCGGCGTCATGATCAGGATCATCGACAGCGCCTCGAACACGAGGCCCATCAGGAGCAGGACGAGGCAGATCACGACCACCAGACCGAGCGGCGTAGCCACCGTGTCGGCGAGGAAGGCAGAAATGTCCTGCGGGATGCGGTAGAGGGTGATCGCCTTGCCGAAGACCTTGGCCCCCGCGATGATCAGCAGGATGGCGACGGTCGTGACCATCGACTCCCATACGGCCTGCCAGAGCGCGCGCACGGAGAGGCTGCGCAGGATCAACCCGGTGATGACAAGTGCCACAGCAAAGCCGATGGCGGCGGCCTCGGTGGGGGTGAAGGCGCCTGAGTAGATGCCGGCAAGAACGACGACGGCCAGGAGGATCGAGGGCAGCGCGCGCCAGGACGCGGTGATACGCTCTGCCCGGCTGGCCCGGGGTGCCGGGTCGTAGCCGCCGAGGAACCTGGCGTGGAGCACGGCATATGCGACGAACAGGGCGATGAGCGCGAGTCCCGGGCCGACTCCGGCCATGAACAGCGCGATGACGGACTCCTCGGTGACGAAACCGTAGATGATCAGCGGGATCGAGGGCGGGATCAGGATGCCGAGCGTGCCGCCCGCGGCGAGCAGTCCGTAGACGAAACGCTTGTCGTAGCCACGTGAAATCATCTCGGGCGCGGCGACGGTACCGATTGTGGCCGCGGTGGCGACGGACGAGCCCGAGATGGCGGCGAAGATACCGCAGGAGAGAATGGTGGCGACCGCCATGCCGCCCGGCCAGTGTCCGACCCAAGCCTGCACCGCGGCATAGAGGTCGCGCCCGACGCCGCCCTTCAGGAGGATGTTCGACATTAGCAGGAACAAGGGCACCGCCAGCAAAATGAACCCGTCGAGCGTGGAGAGCACCGCCTGCGGCGCCATCATGGGCGAGAAGCCGCCCAGCCAGAGCATGCCCAGCCCAAGGGCGCCGAGCGCGAAGGCGACGGGAATGCCAGCGAGCAGGAGGCCGAACAGGAGCGCGAGCAGGATCGCGATTGTCATTCCGCCATCTCCGCGTTCTTGGGCAGGGGGCCGGTGGCCGCGCGCCAGGCATTTCCCAGCGCCGACAGGGTCAGCAGCGCAAAGCCGACGGGGATTGCCGCTTCTCGCAGCCAGGCGGGCAGGTCGAGCATGGTGCCGGTCGTTCGACCGCGCACCAGGCTGTCGATGAAGATCTCGTAGCCGAACCAAAGCACGACCACACTGAATCCCGCGACGACCAGCATGGCCAGAACCTCGAGCCAGCGCCGCAACGTCCGGGGCAAGCACTGCGTGACCGCCGTTACCCGGATATGGCGCCGTGCGGAAAGCACCCAGGGCGCGGCCAGCGGGCAGGCCCAAATCAGGCAGAGCTGGCTGAGTTCGGCCGCCCAGATCGTCGGGGCCGTAAAGAAATAGCGTGCCACCACCTCGTATGTGAGCATGGCGCCGGTGGCGACCAGCAGCAGCGCGGCGAACCGCGCAGTCAGGAGTTCCACGGCGTCGAGAAGGCGCATGGGTGGGCTTTCGGAAGGTGCGGCCCGCCGTGCGGGGCGGCGGGCCGGGATCGGGTCAGAAGGACTGGGCGGCCTCGAGCATCGTCTTGCCGGTTTCGCCTGTGCGCTCCACGAAGCCGTCATAGACGGGCTGAGACACCTCACGCCAGGCTTCCATCTCGTCCGTGGTGGGTTCGTAGATGTTCATGCCGTTCTCCTCGGCTGCGGCATAGGCGCGGGCCTCGATATTCGCCATCTCGTCGCGGACGGTATCCTCTGCCAGTTTCGCAGCGTCGGCGATGATCGCGCGGTGCTCCTCGGGCAGGCCGTTCCAGAAGTCGGTGTTCACCACCACGATGAACTCGATATCGGCGTTGTTGGTCTTGGTGATCGTGTCCATCACCTCCCAGAGCGAGCGAGACTGCACCCCTGAGACCCCGGTCATGCCGACATCGACGGTGCCGCGCTGGTAGGCGAGGTATTGTTCCGAGCCCGAAATGATCGTGGGCGCGCCGCCCGCGACGTCGACGAATTCGCCGAGCGTCTTGCCGAAGACGCGGACCTTCTTGCCTTCGAGATCGGAGGGCCCTTTGATCGGCCCGCCGTCCGACAGCATGATCGCACCGCCATAGGCCTGCCACCAGAGCACGGTGGCGCCGGTTTCGGCGATGGCGTCGTCGATGGGCTGGCGCACCGGGCTGCCCGGCGCCACGGCCCTGCGCACCTTTTCTTCGGTGTCGAACAGGAAAGGCTGGTAGAAGATGTCGACGATGGGCGCATCGCCGACATAGCGGGTTAGCGAAGCAACGCCCATCTCGATCGAGCCGGAGCCCACCGCTTGGGGCACCTCGTTGTCCTTGTAGAGCTGGGCGGAGTCGTAGATTTCCACCGCGATATCGCCGTTCGAGGCGGATTCCACCTCGTCCTTGAACAGCACCAGATTCTGACCGAGATGCGATTTCAGCGGCAACTGCAAGGTGATCCTGAGCGTCGTTTCGGCCGCTTGGGCGGCGACGGCGCCGAATGCCAGGGCGGTCGCGGACGCCGCGCCGATGACTATGCGTTTCATGGGTTCCTCCTCCCGTGTGTAGTCGTTTTTCGGGAAGGATGCAGAAACCGTCGGCCGGCACAAGCGAGAAGTGCCGCCGCAGCACCCTACGACGACACCCGTTATCCCAACGCCGGCGGATCAGGCCGCGTGCGTCTTGCGCCGCAGGCCAGACTGCACAAGGGCAGCGGAGCGGACTGGTCAGGCCCCGACCGTCATTGGGAGCGGCAATACGGTGCCGGGTTCGCCGCCCGCTATCGGGTCGTGGTTGGTGAAGGGCAGGGAAACGGAGACAGTGTCATAGTCAGTGCGCCCACTGAGCGTCTTTTTCGCCGGCATGGCCTAAGAGGCCGGAAGACCCAGGGGCGGCAGCGGCCGCATGCAAAAAGGGCCGCACCCGAAAGCGCGGCCCCATCTTGTTCTACCGGCGCGCGGATCAGTGCTGCGTGGGCGTATTCTCGTCCTCGGAAGCGGACTCCTCGCCAACCGCCTCGGCGGGGGCGTTGTCTTCGGCGGCGGCGGAGCCGATATCTTCGAAGAGTTCGGCGATCTCGAACTCTGCTGCGGCCTCTTCCTCGGCGGCGAGGTCTTGGATCGACTTGCCCGAGGCCTGAAGCTCGGCCTCTTCGGACGACCGTGCCACGTTCACCTGCAAGGTGATCTCCACCTCGGGGTGCAGCGTCACCTGCACGTCATGCAGGCCGAGTTCCTTGATCGGTCCCGACAGTGCGACCTGCTTGCGGTCGATCGAGAACCCTTCCTCGGTTGCGACGTCGGCGATGTCGCGGGTGGTCACCGACCCGTAAAGCGCCCCCGAATCGGACGCGGTGCGAATCACGACGAACTGTTTGCCATCGAGGCTTTTGGCGAGTTTCTCGGCCTCTTTCCGGGTTTCGAGGTTGCGCGCCTCGAGCTGCGCCTTCTCGGCCTCGAAGCGGGCGACGTTGGCCTCGTTCGCGCGAAGTGCCTTGCCTTGGGGCAGCAGGAAGTTGCGGGCGTAGCCGTCCTTGACCTGCACCACCTCGCCCATTTGGCCGAGCTTGGCGACGCGTTCCAGCAGGATAACTTGCATCGGTCTGCCTCCTTACTTCACGGCATAGGGCAGCAGCGCGAGGAAGCGCGCGCGCTTGATCGCACGGGCCAGTTCACGCTGCTTCTTGGACGACACGGCGGTGATGCGCGAGGGAACGATCTTGCCGCGCTCGGAAATGTAGCGCTGAAGCAGTTTCGTGTCCTTGTAGTCGATCTTGGGCGCGTTGTCGCCCGAGAAGGGGCAGACCTTGCGGCGGCGGAAAAACGGTTTTGCAGCCATGGTTTGGGCTCCTTAGCTCAGGCGGTTCAACGGCGGTCGCGACGGCCGTCGCGCTCGTCGCGCTTCTGCATCTGGATCGACGGGCCTTCGGGGTGGTCGTCGACCTTGACGGTCAGCACCCGCATCACGTCATCGTGCAGCCGCATCAGGCGCTCCATCTCCTGCACGGCCGGCGCGGGGGCGTCGGTGCGCATGAAGGCGTAGTGGCCCTTGCGGTTCTTGTTGATCTTGTAGGCCATCGTCTTGACGCCCCAGTACTCGCTGCCAACGAGCTTGCCGCCGTTATCCGCGAGGACGGTTCCGAAATGTTCGATGAGCCCTTCGGCCTGCGCGTTGGACAAATCCTGGCGCGCGATGAAGACATGCTCGTAAAGCGGCATGGTCTCTCCAGTTCTCTTTTCGGGTGCGCTTCAAAGGGCGGGGTCTTGTGGCACCTTCCGGCCCGCCCACGAGAGGCCGCACCGGTCACGTTCGGTCGGAAGGACCCGCGCCTTATACAGGTGTGCGCCGCGGATGCAAGCCTGCGGGGCGCCGCTGGCCAGTGAAGCCCGCGCCTCTGGTCTCTTGCAGTCTGCGCAGATAGGGTCGGTGGGACTTCTTCTCAGGACGTAATATAGTGCGGTTTCTTTCCGGACGACCCATCACCAAGCTGGGCCTGATGCCGCCCGCCGCACGGCCGGGCCGCGCGGGCGTCGCGCTGGCCCTGATCGTCCGCGACGAAGAGCGGCATATTGCGGAATGGGCGACCTTCCATCGCGATGCGGGTGTGGCGCGTGTTATCGCCTATGACAATGGCTGCACCGACGCGACGATCCCGCGACTGGCGCAGGCGCTGGGCGACCGGTTGACGGTGATCCCCTGGGACCAGAAGCTGACCGACGCGGGTAGCGGGCGGGAGATCCACAACCAGGTGCTGGCCTATGCCCATGCGATGCGCAATTTTGGCGGGCGGTTCCGGTGGATGGCGGCGATCGATGCCGACGAGTTCCTTGTGCCTAAGCGCGCCGAAAGCCTGGACGGTGCGCTGGCGCATCTGGACGATGTACCATCGGTGTCGTTGCCCTGGCACAACTTCGGCCGCAACGGGCATGAGGAGCCGCCGGAAGGAGGTGTTGTAGCGAACTATACGCGCCGCGCGGCCGACCCGATGAGCGGGGCGCGCGGGGTGACGAATTTCAAGACGGTGGTCGATGCGACGCGGGTGACGGCGGTGAAGGTCCACAGCGTCGAGATCGATGGCGCGGCCGTGACCTGGAACGACCGGGGCGAGAGGGCGACGCTGAGGGGGCGCTTCGACCGCGGCTTCTACTCCTCCGATCATCTGCAGCTGAACCACTACTACACGCGGTCGGAAGCCGAACTTGCCGCCAAGATCGCCCGCGGCTCGAACCAGCGTGTCGGTTCCGCCCGCCACGCCGCTCGGGTGCGCCGGAACGTCGCAAATATCGAGGCCGGCGAGGTCGAGGATCGGGCCGCGCCGGAGTTTCTTGCGCGGGTGCGCGACCGATCCGCACCTGCCGAATCCGGCGGCTTGTGAAGCCGGACCCGAGCCGATAGATCACGCGCACGGAATGGCGGAAGGGTGAAACGCATGCGGGCATTCGTGTTTCCGGGGCAGGGTGCGCAGACGATCGGCATGGGCAAGGCGCTGGCCGATGCCTATCCTCAGGCGCGCGCGGTTTTCGAGGAGGTCGACGAGGCGTTGGGCGAGGCCCTGTCGGTCCTGATATGGGAGGGCGAACAGGACGCACTGACGCTGACGCGCAACGCCCAGCCCGCGCTGATGGCGACGTCGATGGCCGCGATGGCAGCGCTGGGTGCTGAAGGCGTGACGGTGAGGTCCGCCGATTTCGTGGCCGGGCACTCTTTGGGCGAGTATTCGGCGCTTTGTGCGGCCGGGGCGATCAGCCTGGCCGATACCGCGCAACTTCTGCGTGCCCGTGGCGAGGCGATGCAGCGGGCCGTCGCTGTCGGCGAAGGGGCGATGGCCGCGATCCTGGGGCTTGACCTGGAGACCGTGCAGGGCGTTGCGCGCGAAGCGGCAGAGGGCCAGGTCGTCGAAGCGGCGAACGACAACGACCCCGGCCAGGTCGTGATCTCGGGCCACAAGCCGGCCGTCGAGCGGGCCGTGGCGGTGGCGCAGGAGCGCGGCGCAAAGCGGGCTGTCATGCTGCCGGTCTCGGCGCCGTTCCACTGTTCGCTGATGGAGCCGGCCGCGCGGGTCATGGCCGATCAATTGAAGGATGTCGCGATCGAGCCGCCTTTGGTCCCGGTCGTCGCCAATGTCCGCGCCCGTGGAGAGAGCGCCCCGGATGCGATCCGTGGCCTTCTGGTCGAGCAGGTGACCGGCATGGTGCGCTGGCGGGAGTCGATTGCCTGGATGGCCGGTGAAGGTGTCGCCGAGGTCTGGGAAGTGGGTGCGGGCAAGGCGCTGTCGGGCATGGTCCGACGGATCGCGCGCGAGGTGGCCACGCGCCAGGTCGGCACGCCCGAGGACGTGACGGCGGCTGTCGAAAGCATGAGTTGAAGAGGGGCGAGATGTTCGATCTGAGCGGGAAATGCGCGCTGGTGACCGGCGCGTCGGGGGGCATCGGCGGCGAGATCGCGCGTGCCCTGCATGGTCAGGGTGCGAAGGTGGCGCTGTCGGGAACTCGCGAGGCGCCGCTGGAGGCGCTGGCGGCGGATCTTGGCGAGCGGGCCCATGTGGTTCCCTGCGATCTGTCCGATCCCGAGGCGGTGGACGGCTTGCCCGCGCGCGCTGCCGAGGCGATGGGCGCGATGGACATTCTGGTGAACAACGCCGGCATCACCCGCGACACGTTGTTCATGCGGCTGAAGGACGAGGACTGGCAGGCGGTGATCGACCTGAACCTGACCGCGGCTATGCGGCTCTGCCGCGGTGCGCTCAGGGGCATGATGAAGGCCCGCTGGGGGCGCATCGTGAATATCACCTCGGTGGTGGGCCATTCCGGCAATCCGGGGCAGGCCAATTATTGCGCCGCCAAGGCGGGCCTTCTCGGCATGTCGAAATCGCTGGCGCAGGAGGTGGCGGCGCGGGGCATCACGGTGAACTGCGTCGCCCCGGGGTTCATCGAGACGGCGATGACCGGGAAACTGACCGACGAGCAGAAGGCGGGAATCTTGGGTGCGGTACCGGTAGGTGCGATGGGCACGCCGCACGACGTGGCGGCGGCCGTAGTCTACCTGGCCAGCGAGGAGGCCGGATATGTCACGGGCGCCAGCCTGCACGTGAACGGCGGAATGGCGATGATATAACGCCCGTCGCGGGGCAACCGGAGGCTGCGACGCGAAAGCGTTTGCCTTGCGGAAACGATATGCTATAGGCGGCCCGAGTTTGCCGGGGGACCCCCGCGACTGGCATCCCCCGCCCCCGCGGGATTGGAGCGGCACATCGTGGCCGACAGCAAAAACGGGCACGCTGCCTGAACAAATGTGAGGAACTGACATGAGCGACATCGCGGAGCGCGTGAAGAAGATCGTCGTCGAGCATCTCGGCGTCGAAGAGGACAAGGTGACCGACAACGCCTCGTTCATCGACGACCTGGGCGCCGACAGCCTGGACACGGTCGAACTGGTGATGGCCTTCGAGGAAGAGTTCGGCATCGAGATCCCGGACGACGCTGCCGAGACGATCCAGACCTTCGGCGATGCGGTGAAGTTCATCAAGGAAGCCGCCTGAGGCATCCTGATCGGACGGTTCGGAAGCGGCGCCCTCGGGCGCCGTTTTTTTGTTCGAACGGGCCCCCCTCAGAGTGCGTCAGCCAACGGCACGTTCGGCTGCGTATGTCCCTGCATCGGATATGCAAAGGCAGGTGCATCCCACTGGTGGCGGCGCAGCAACTGCTCGAACGTGGCCTGTTCCATGGGCGTGAAGAAGCTGATCCCGGCGAAATGGCTGTTCGACCACAGTACCCGGGCGGGCAGGGCGAGCCCCCCGACCTCGAATACGCAGCGGGTATGGTCGGCGATCTCTTCGCCGACGCGCAGTTTCGCGCCCTTGCGGCTGATATCGACGGCGACGCCGGCGTGCTGTCCACAAGTGGTGTGCAGGTCCGTCTTCATCCGGCAGGGATGGCGGATGTTTCGGCGTCGGTCGAGCAGCGTGAATAGCCCGGCACCCAGCGCGACGATGGCAGCGGCCGTGGTGGCGGCGCCGAGCGCCGCACCAGTTGCCAGGAGCGCGTCGCGCACGGAGTCTTGCCGCGCGTCCTCCGGCAGCTCCGACTCCGTTTCCGCCTTGGGCGGGCGCGCGGTCCAGTCGGGGTCGGCCTCGCAGGCGAGCTCGCCGATGAAGGCGCCCATGCGTATGGCGTCGGGGTGGCGCGGGTCCCGCTTTGCTGCTCGGTTTGGAAGAGGCTCGCTTGCAGGATCGACGAGGTCGATAAGTCGGGCCTTCAGCAGCACCAGATAAGCGGTGACGGTCGGCAAGTGCTGGTCGAGTTCGACTGCGCCCATAACTCGCGTGAGGCTTGTGGACTCAGCTTGCATCACGGCCCGGGCCAGGTCGAGGGGCGCGCGCTCCGCTTCGGGCCCGCCGGAACTGCGGTCAAGACTCTCGCCGGCCGCGTAGACCCAGGCCAGCCAGTCATGCAACGGGCAGGCATCGCTGGCCGGCGCGCTCTGTGCGAACGCTGCGGCGCCCATGAGCTGCGCCGACATCGCTATGGCCAGGCCAAAGGCGCAGCGAGGCCCCGCGCGCTGAGGCAGCGGGGTACAAGGGGAGCTGCTGTGTCGCATCACGTGCCCTCCCGCACCCGTGCGCAGTATCGCGCCGGCGGGTTAACCGAACCTTGCCAAGCGTGTCGTCCGACGCCGCGCCGTGCGGTCGGCGACTTGCCGAGGGATGGCAAAGCACTGTATCAGAGGCGCCGGACGAGGCCGATGGCAGGATCGAGGAGGGGCGGATGCGTCGAGTAGTGGTCACGGGCCTGGGGATGGTCTCCCCGCTGGCCTCGGGCGTCGAGGAAACCTGGAAGCGCCTGATCGAGGGGCAGTCCGGCGTCGGACCGATCACCCGGTTCGATCCGTCGCGCCTGGCGACGACCTATGCAGCGGAGATTCCCTTCGGTGACGGCGCGGAGGGCACGTTCAACCCCGACGACTGGATGGAGCCGAAGGAGCGCCGCAAGGTCGACGATTTCATACTCTACGCGATGGCCGCGGCCAGCCAGGCTGTCAGGGATTCGGGATGGAAGCCGCAGACCGACCGAGAGCGGGAGCGGACGGGAGTGATGATCGGCTCGGGGATCGGCGGCCTGCAGACCATCGCCGAAACGGCCGTCGTGATCCACGAAAAGGGGACGCGGCGGGTCTCGCCTTTCTTCATTCCGGGCTCCCTGATCAACCTCGCCTCCGGGCAGGTCTCGATCCGGTTCGGCTTCAAGGGGCCGAACCACGCGGTTGTTACGGCCTGTTCGACTGGCGCCCACGCGATCGGCGATGCGGCGCGGCTGATCCAGGTGGGAGATGCGGAGGTCATGGTCGCAGGGGGGACCGAAAGCCCGATCTGCGAGATCGGGATCGCGGGGTTCAACGCGTGCAAGGCGCTGTCGACCAAGCGCGGCAACGACCCGCAATCGGCCTCGCGGCCCTGGGACGCGGATCGCGACGGCTTCGTGATGGGCGAAGGCGCGGGCGTCGTAGTCCTGGAGGAGTACGAGCATGCCAAGGCCCGCGGCGCGACCATCTATGCCGAGGTCCTGGGATACGGGCTTTCGGGCGACGCCTATCACATCACCGCGCCCTCGGAAGATGGCGAGGGCGGGTACCGCTCCATGTCCGCCGCTCTGGAGCGGGCGGGGCTGACGCCGGGCGACGTGGATTACATCAATGCGCACGGCACGTCGACTATGGCGGATACAATCGAACTTGGCGCTGTCGAGCGGCTTCTGGGCGACGCGGTGAACAGTGCAACCATGTCCTCTACCAAGTCCTCGGTCGGGCATCTTCTGGGCGCCGCGGGCGCGGTCGAGGCAATCTTCTGCATCCTCGCGCTGCGCGACCAGGTGGCGCCGCCGACGCTCAACCTCGATCACCCGCCCGAAGGCGCGCGACTCGATCTTGCGCCCAAGGTGGCGCGGAAACGTGAGATCGGGGTGGCGCTGTCCAACTCCTTCGGCTTTGGCGGCACGAACGCGACGTTGGTGATGGGCCACGGGGACCGCTGATGTGGCGATCCGTCGCCTCCAACGCCCTGACGCTGTTCATCGCGCTGTTCCTGCTGGGGGGCGGCGTGCTGATCTGGGGGCAGCGACAGTACACGGCCCCCGGCCCGCTCACCGAGGCGATCTGTCTGCGGGTGGAGCTTGGCTCGACGATGGGGCGGGTCTCGCGGCAACTGGCCAGCGAGGATGCGATCTCGAACCCGACGATATTTCGGCTCGGCGCGCAATACACCGAGAAGGCGGCCTTGCTGAAGGCGGGTAGCTTCCTTGTCCAACCCGGCGCCTCAATGGAGGAGATCGTCGATTCGGTCACCCGCGGTGGGCGCTCGACCTGCGGCACGGAACTCAATTTCCGGGTGGGCGTGGTCAGTGCCGAGGTCGAGGTGCGGGAACTCGACCCCGGGACCAGCCGTTATGTACAAGTGTTGTCCTTCGACCCGGCGGGCGACGTGCCTCCAGAATACGCAGAGTTTCGGGACCAGCCCGACCTGCGGTTTCGCGTTACCCTGGCCGAGGGGGTCACAAGTTGGCAGGTGGTGGAAGAACTGAAGGCCGCGGATTTCCTCAAGGGCGACCTGGCCGGTCTGCCCGCCGAGGGCAGCATTGCGCCGGACAGCTATGAGATTGCCGAGGGGACGGCACGCGCCGCGCTCATCGACGAGATGCAGGCGCGACAGGCGGCGATCCTCGCGGCGCTTTGGGCAGAGCGGGCCGAGGGGCTGCCGCTGGAGAGCCCGGAGGAGGCGTTGATCCTGGCGTCCATCGTCGAGAAGGAGACCGGGGTACCGCAGGAGCGTGGCCAGGTCGCCAGCGTGTTTGTCAATCGGCTTGAGGAGGGGATCCGCCTCCAGACGGACCCGACCGTGATCTATGGCCTGACCCGCGGAAAGGAACCCTTGGGCCGGGGCATACGGCAGAGCGAGTTGCGCCGCGAAACACCGTGGAACACATATGTCATCGATGGGTTGCCGCCTACCCCAATTGCGAATCCGGGCCGGGCGGCGATTGAGGCCGCGCTGAACCCGGAAGAGACCGATTACCTGTTTTTCGTGGCCGATGGCACGGGGGGGCACGCATTTGCCGAAACCCTGACCGAGCATAATGAGAACGTCGCCCGCTGGCGCCGGATCGAGGCGGAACGCCAGGAACAGGACCAGAAGTAGTTCGTTAACTATTTGTTTAGAATAAACTTATTGACTCTGCGAGCGGTCTGAGGTATACGTTCAAGCAAGCTGGAAGAAATGGGGCTGGCGGCCCGGGGACACTCCCCGAGGCCGCTTTTTTCGTGCCCTTTCCCGCGTTGGGGGCTTCAGCAATATCAAGCAAGGATGGCATGGCGACGATAACGGCCCCGGAAGCGGGCGAAGCGGCGGCTCGGGCGGTGCTTGAGGAAGCCGAGGAGCATTTCCGGCGCACGATTCGTGCGCTGTACGAAATCATCGATGAGGTCGAGGCCGGCAAGACCGAGCGCGCCCGTGCGCTTCGGGGAGCGCTGATCGATCTCGGCAAGGCGGCCCAGACCGCGTTCGACGAGAGGTTGAGAGTTGAAAAGCGTCTCAGGGAGGAAGCCGGAACCACGCGGGACTACGCCCTCGACCTCGATGCGGCCCGTGTTGAGGTCGGGAGCCGACTGGGTCGCCTGCGCACCACCCGAGGACCAGACGGCCTTTCTAAATAGCCTGGATAACGGGGCATTGCTTGCGCTGCCCTTCCTCTTCGAGTTCTGGGCGATGCCGCATCAATTACCGCCCGAGTACGACTGGCGGGCCTGGGTTGTTATGGGCGGCCGCGGCGCGGGCAAGACGCGGGCGGGGGCGGAGTGGGTCCGCTCCGAGGTCGAGGGGCCGCGCCCCCTCGACCCCGGCCGGTCGCGCCGCGTCGCGCTGGTCGGCGAGACGCTCGACCAGGTCCGTGAGGTGATGGTGTTCGGCGACAGTGGGCTCCTGGCCTGCTCGCCGCCGGACCGTCGCCCGCGCTGGGAAGCGACGCGGCACCGGCTTATCTGGCCGAACGGGGCAATCGCGCAGACCTTTTCGGCGCATGACCCGGAGAGGCTGAGGGGCCCACAGTTCGACGCGGCCTGGGCTGATGAACTGGCAAAGTGGAAGAAGGCGGAACAGACGTGGGACATGCTGCAATTCGGGCTCAGGCTCGGGCCGTCGCCGCGGCAATGCATCACGACGACGCCGCGCAACCTTGGGATTCTGAGATCGATCTTGGCCAATCCGACGACGGTGGTGACCCACGCGCAGACCGAGGCGAACCGGGCAAACCTCGCGGCCTCGTTCCTCGAGGCGGTGCGGGCGCGCTATTCCGGCACGCGGCTCGGGCGGCAGGAGCTTGACGGGATATTGCTAGAGGAGTCCGAGGGCGCGCTCTGGTCGCTCGCAACGCTGGAGGGCGCGCGGATCGACAACGCGCCGGCTTTGGACCGGATCGTGGTCGCGGTTGACCCGCCGGTTTCGGGGCATGCCGGCTCGGACGAGTGTGGACTCGTGGTCGCAGGAGCCGTGACCAAGGGGCCGCCGCAGAACTGGGGCGCGGTGGTGCTTGAGGATGCAAGCCTTTCGGGCGTGGCGCCGACGGTTTGGGCGCAGGCCGCGATCGATGCAATGGAACGTCACGGGGCCGACCGGCTGGTGGCCGAGGTTAACCAGGGCGGCGATCTCGTCGAAACGGTCATACGCCAACTCGACCCGCTGATCCCGTTCCGCGCGTTGCATGCCTCGCGGGGCAAAGCGGCGCGGGCCGAGCCGGTAGCCGCGCTGTATGAGCAGGGCCGGGTGAAACACCTTCGCGGGCTCGACGCGCTGGAGGACCAAATGTGCCGGCTGACCGCGCGGGGCTACGATGCGCCCGGCAGTCCCGACCGCGTGGACGCTTTGGTCTGGGCGATCCACGAACTGATGATCGCCCCGGCCGCGCATTGGCGGCGTCCGCGGGTGCGGAGCCTGTAAGCACACGACGGTCGCGACGCGCGCGGCCACTGAACCTCAGAAGGCCCGGCCCCGGCACATCCGGGGTCCGGGCCTTCTTGTTGGGCCCTTGGACGGGCGGCGACAGCGAAACCGGAGGAGCTTTGCCCATGAAATTCGACATCTTCCGACGTGCGGAAAAGACCGTTCCCGAGTCCAAGGCCTCGGCCTCCGGACCCGTTATCGCCTGGGCCGGCGCAGGCCGCGTGGCCTGGAGCCCGCGCGATACGGTTTCGTTGACGCGCAATGGCTTCACCGGCAACCCGGTGGGGTTCCGCGCGGTCAAGCTGATCGCCGAGGCCGCCGCCGCCCTCCCGCTCGTCTGCCAGGATGCGGCGCGCCGGTATGAAGCGCACCCGCTGCTCAACCTGGTTGCGCGGCCCAATCCCGCCCAAGGCCGGGCCGAGCTGTTCGAGGCGCTATACGGCCAGCTTGTGTTGTCGGGCAACGGGTATCTCGAGGCCGTGGGTGCGGGCGAGGACCTGCCACTTGAGTTGCACGTGCTGCGCTCCGACCGGATGCATCTGGTGCCGGGGCGCGACGGCTGGCCCGTGGCCTACGAGTACGCGGTCGGCGGCCGAAAGCACCGGTTCGACATGACCGTAGCCGCGCCGCCGATCTGCCATATCAAGAGCTTTCATCCGCAGGATGACCATTACGGCCTTTCGCCGATGCAGGCGGCGGCGACCGCGCTCGATGTGCACAACGCGGCTTCGCGCTGGTCCAAGGCACTGCTCGACAACGCGGCGCGGCCTTCGGGCGCGATCGTCTACCGGGGGACCGATGCCGGTCAGTCCCTCAGTGACGAGCAATATGCAAGACTGCAGGACGAGATGCTGGCCCATCACCAGGGCGCGGCCAATGCCGGGCGGCCGATGCTTCTGGAAGGTGGGCTTGATTGGAAGCCGATGGGGTTCTCGCCCTCGGACATGGAGTTTCAGAAGACCAAGGAAGCGGCGGCGCGCGAAATTGCGACGGCGTTCGGAGTGCCACCAATGCTCTTAGGGATCCCGGGCGACGCGACCTATGCCAACTACCAGGAAGCCAACCGGGCATTTTACCGGCTGACCGTGTTGCCGTTGGTGGCCAAGGTCGCCGGCACGGTGGCCGATTTCCTGTCGCGCCATTCCGGCGAGGCGGTCAACCTGGCGCCCGATCTCGACAAGGTGCCGGCACTCGCCGCCGAGCGGGAAGCGCAGTGGAACCGGGTCGCCGCCGCAGATTTCCTCACGGAGGATGAGAAACGCGCCCTTCTGGGCCTGCCGAAGCGGCCGGAGGGCGCATGAAACCCCCGACCGAAAGGTCGGGTTCCCGGTTTCTCTATGCGCCCTTCGAAGTTGCGAATGCTCGGATCGATGCCAACGAGCGGGTCTGGGAGGAGCGCTGGACGGCGCTCGAGTTTCGCCTGGTCCGGATCGAGACGGCGCTCGAACGGCTGGAACGACGATTGTGGCTGACCGTCTACGGGGTCGTGGCGGTGATCTTGACGGAAGGCGTGGCGTCGCTCCTGACGTCGGCGCCGTGAAAGGGGAGTTCGCATGAACGCATATGACTGGGACATCGGGCTCGAGCGCAAGTTCTGCCCGCCGGAGGCGCCGCTTGCTTTGAACGACGGCGCGACGATCGAGGGCTATGCCTCGCTCTTCGGCGCGATCGACCATGGCGGCGACATCGTGCAGGCCGGCGCCTATGCCAGTTGCCTGACGCGGATGCTGGCCGAGGGTCGGCGGGTCAAGATGCTTTGGCAGCACGATCCGGGCGAACCCATCGGAATCTGGGACGAGGTACGCGAAGACGGCAAGGGCCTGTACGTGAAGGGCCGCCTGCTGACCGACGTGGCGCGGGCCCGGGAGGCGGCCGCGCTGATCGCGGCCGGTGCGATCGACGGACTGTCGATCGGCTATCGCACCAAGCGTGCCGAGAGAGATGCAAGCGGGCGAAGGCTCCTGTCGGAGCTCGAACTCTGGGAAGTGTCGCTGGTGACCTTTCCGATGCTTGCCGATGCGCGGGTGGGCGGCAAGGCGGAAGAACCCGCCGAGGCGCTGATGCGCGACTTGGCGGAGGCCTTCGCGGGCGCCCGTCACATTCTGGCCGAGGGCTGATCGCCGAAGGCCGCGAGGACCGATCTCAAGAAGGACAGACGAGATGATCGAGACCGAGACCAAGTCCGGCGGGCACCAGGCCCCGGCGGCGGAAGTGAAACAGGCGCTGAACTCCTTTCTGGGCGATTTCCGGGAGTTCCAGGCCGATGTGAAATCGAAACTGCAACAACAGGAAGAGCGACTGACCATGCTGGACCGTAAATCGCAAATGAACGCTGCCGCGGGCCGTCCTGCGCTGTCCCGCGCCGCCGATGTCGACGCGCCGCACAAAAAGGCCTTCGCGGCCTACCTGCGCAACGGCGACGATGACGGGCTGCGGGGGCTCGAAATGGAGGGCAAGGCGCTGGGCACCTCGGTCGCGGCCGACGGCGGCTATCTCGTCGATCCCGGGACCTCGGACACGATCAAGTCGGTGCTGCAATCGACTGCCTCGATCCGGTCGATCGCGCAGGTCGTTACCGTCGAGTCCACGTCCTACGACGTGTTGGTGGACCATTCGGATATCGGGTCGGGTTGGTCCAGCGAAACCGCCACCCAAGTCGAGACCGACACGCCCCAGATCGAGCGCGTCTCGATTCCACTGCACGAGCTTTCGGCGATGCCGAAGGCCAGCCAGCGGCTTCTGGACGACTCGGCCTTCGACATCGAGGCATGGCTGGCGTCGCGCATCGCCGACAAGTTCGCCCGCGCCGAGGCGGCGGCCTTCGTGGCAGGGGACGGTGTCGACAAGCCGATGGGCTTTCTCAGCCACCCGCAGGTTGCCGAAGCTGCTTGGTCCTGGGGCAGCCTCGGCTATGTCCCGACCGGCAGCGATGGCGATTTCGACGCGGTGGCGCCGTCGGACGCCATCCTCGACCTCGTCTACTCGCTGGGCGCGGAATACCGCGCGGGCGCCAGCCTTGTCATGAATTCGCGTACCGCCGGCGCCGTGCGCAAGATGAAGGATTCCGACGGCCGGTTCCTGTGGGCGGACGGGCTGGCGGCGGGCGAACCGGCGCGTCTGCTGGGCTATCCCGTACTCATTGCCGAGGACATGCCGGACATCGCGCCCGACGCCGCGGCGATCGCCTTCGGCAACTTTCAAGCCGGTTACACCGTCGCCGAGCGTCCTGACCTGCGCGTGCTTCGCGACCCGTTCTCGGCCAAGCCGCATGTCCTGTTCTACGCCACCAAGCGCGTGGGCGGCGACGTGAGCGACTTTGCCGCGATCAAGCTGCTGAAATTCGCGGCCTCCTGAGGTCCTGACCGAGACGTCGTCCCCGGGTGATCCCGGGGGCGGCCGGGCGCGCGCCGGGAGCCGCCGGCCTGTCCAACTGTTCCCTCCGTCGGGGCGGGGCGGACCGGCGCGCGTCACCGTGATGCGCGGGGGCCTAGCGGAGAGATGACGAGATGATGCTGATCGAGCAGACGACGGTGCCTCCCGAGGCACTGCCGCTGGAGCGTTTCAAGGCGCATTTGCGCCTCGGCACGGGTTTCACCGACGACGACGCGCAGGACTCGCTCTTGCGTGCGTTTCTGAGCGCGGCAATCGCTGCGATTGAGGCGCGCACCGCCAAGGCGCTGCTTTTGCGAAGCTTCACCTGGACTCTGAGCGCCTGGCGCGACGGAGCGCGGGAGCCGTTGCCAGTGGCGCCGGTCCGCGCAATCACCGCGCTGCGTCTGGGCGACCGAAACGGCACCACCTGCGTGTGTGACCCCGCGAGTTACCGGCTGGAGCGTGATACGCATGTCCCACGGCTCGCATCGGTCGGATTGACGCTACCCACGATTCCGACGGGCGGAACGGCGGAGGTGGATTTCGACGCCGGGTTCGGTGCCGACTGGAACGGCCTGCCCGCCGATCTCGGCCAAGCCGTCTTCCTGCTTGCGGCCCATTACCATGAGAACCGCCACGAGGCCGGGTTCGGCGACGGCCAAATGCCCTTCGGTGTGCTCGCGCTGATCGAACGCTGGCGTCGGCTTCGGCTTGGCACCGGGGGCGTAGCATGAGCCGGCCGCCAAAGCTGAATCGCCGGATGGTTCTCGAGGCGCCGGAACGGGCGCCCGATGGTGCGGGCGGCTTTCGGGAAACCTGGGTGGCCCTGGGCGTGCTCTGGGCCGAGATCAAGCCTCGCACCGGCCGGGAGAGCTCGGGTCAGGAACTCACGCTCGCGCGTGTGCCCTACCGGATCGTGGTGCGAGGTGCGCCGCAGGGGGCCGAATCCCGACCCGCACCCGGCCAGAGATTTCGTGAGGGCGGGCGGCTGTTTCACATCCGCGCGGTGACCGAGGCGGACGCGCGCGGACAGTACCTGACCTGCTTTGCCGAAGAGGAGGTTCCGGCATGAGCTACGGTGCGGCGGCCGCGCTGCAGACGGCGATCTACCAGCGGCTTTCTGGCGATGCGGCGCTTGCAGCGCTGGTGGGAACCGCAATCTACGATGTGGTGCCCGCGGGCGAGTTGCCGGCCACGTATGTCAGCCTCGGCCCCGAAGAGACCCGCGATGCCTCGGACAAGACCGGGGCGGGCGCGCTTCACCACGTGACGATCTCGGTGGTGACGGCGCAGGCGGGATTCGCCCAGGCCAAGGCGGCAGCGGGCGCGATTTCCGACGCGCTGGTGGGCGCGCCGCTTTCACTTAGCCGGGGCCGGCTGGTCGGGCTGTGGTTCGACCGGGCCCGGGCCAAGCGGGTCGGCGACAAGGACGAACGCCGGATCGACCTGCGCTTCGCGGCCCGGGTTGCGGATGATTGAAAAGAACCTAACGGAGATCACGAGATGACGGCGCAGTATGGCAAGGACCTTCTGATAAAGCTCGACATGACCGGGTCCGGTCAGTTCGAGACCATCGCGGGGCTCAGGGCCACGCGGATCAGTTTCAACGCGGAGCAGGTCGATGTGACCAGCATGGAAAGCCAGGGCGGCTGGCGTGAGTTGCTTGGCGGCGCGGGCGTGAAATCCGCGCAGATATCGGGGTCTGGGGTATTCAAAGACGAACAGACCGACGCCCGCGCACGCCAGGTTTTCTTCGATGCCGAGATTCCGAACTTCCAGCTCGTGATTCCCGATTTCGGCGTGGTCGAGGGGCTCTTTCAGGTCGGCACGCTGGAGTACTCCGGCAATCACAATGGCGAGGCAACCTATGAGCTTACCCTCGCTTCCGCCGGTGTCCTCAGCTTCACGGCGTTCTGACCATGACCAATCCGCATGCAGGCGAAGTGGCGCTGGTTATCGAGGGCGAGCGCCGGGTGATGAAGCTGACGCTGGGGGCGTTGGCCGAACTCGAGGCCGCACTCGGCGCTGACACGCTGGTGGCGCTGATCGAACGTTACGAGAACGGTGAGTTCGCCACCCGTGACGTGCTTGCCCTTCTGCTGGCGGGGCTGCGCGGTGGCGGCTGGGAGGGCTCGGCGACCGATCTTGCGCAAGCCGATATCGCCGGCGGTCCGATTGCGGCGGCGCAGGCGGCTGCGCAGTTGCTCGCGCGCGCCTTTACGTTGCCGGAGACCACCCGTGACGGGCTTTGACTGGGGTACGCTCATGCAGGCCGGCATCCGGGGGCTAGGGCTGAAGCCCGCGGAATTCTGGGGCCTGACCCCGGCCGAACTGATGCTGATGCTCGGGGCCGTTGGCGGCCCGGCGCCGATGACCCGCGCGCGTATGGAAGAACTCGCGCGTGCCTTTCCCGACCGCAAAGAGGACTGAGGACAGGCCATGGCCAAATCAGAGGATTATGAGGCCTTCGAGGACCAGATCGAGGCACTGGAAACAACGCTGGGCGGGGCTCGGGGCACCGCCGCGGCCTTCGAGCTTGAACTGGTCCGCATGCGCGAGAGCCTGACACTGACCAACCGAGAGGTAGGCGCGCTCTCGCGTTCGATCGGCCGCGGGTTGCGCAGTGCCTTCGACGGACTCGTCTTTGACGGGATGAAGCTGTCGGACGCGTTGAAAACGGTCGCCAATTCTATCGTGAATGCGACCTACTCCGCCGCGATCAAGCCGGTGCAGAACCAGTTGGGCGGTTTGATCGCGGGCGGGATCGAGGGGTTGGTGAACGCCGCCCTGCCGTTCGGCAAGGGCGGTGCCTTTACGCAGGGCCAAGTCATCCCCTTCGCGACGGGAGGGGTCGTTGACCAGGCCACGTATTTTCCAATGCGCGGCGCGACCGGGCTGATGGGCGAGGCGGGCCCCGAGGCAATCTTGCCGCTTTCGCGCGGGGCGGATGGTCGGCTCGGTGTTCGGAGCGAGGGCGGCGGGCGGCCCGTGCAGGTGGTGATGAACATCACGACGCCGGACTTGCAGGGTTTTGCCCGAAGCCAGAGCCAGGTCGCCTCCGAAATGAGCCGGCTGATCGCGCGCGGGCAACGCAATCGGTAACGAGGAGGAGGGCAAATGTCATTTCACGAAATCCGGTTTCCGGCAAATCTCAGTTTCGGCTCGCTTGGCGGGCCGGAGCGGCGGACCGAGATCGTGGCGCTGGCCAACGGGTTCGAGGAGCGGAACACGCCTTGGGAGCATGCGCGGCGCCGGTATGATGCGGGCGCCGCGATGCGCTCGCTCGACGATGTCGAGGCGCTGATCGCGTTCTTCGAGGCGCGGCGCGGCCAGCTTTATGGGTTCCGCTGGAGGGACTGGTCCGACTACAAGTCCTGCCTGCCCTCGCACGCGCCGGGAGCGGCCGACCAGACGATCGGTCACGGCGACGGGGCGACGGCAGAGTTCCAACTGGCGAAGACCTATGTCTCGGGTGACCATTCCTACCGGCGTCCGATCGCCAAGCCGGTAGCGGGCACGGTGAAGGTGGCAGTCGACGGCGCGGAACTTGTCGAAGGGGGCGGGTTCGAGGTTGATACCGCCGCCGGCATGGTCACCCTTCAGGCCGCGCCAAAGCTGGGCGCGGCGGTCACGGCCGGTTTCGAGTTCGACGTCCCGGTGCGTTTCGATACCGATCGCATCCACACCTCGGTCGCGAGCTTTCGCGCGGGTGAAGTGCCCTCTGTGCCCGTCGTGGAGGTGCGGGTCTGATGGCGATTCCCGAGGCATTCCAAAGCCACCTTACCGGCGGTGCCACGACCCTGACGCGGGCCTGGGCAATTACCCGGCGCGATGGGGTGGTGCTGGGTTTCACCGACCATGACTGTGACCTTGCCTTCGAGGGCATCACCTTTCGTGCCGAGACGGGCATGAGCGCCAAGGCGCTCAGCCAGACCACCGGGCTTTCGGTCGACAACTCGGCCGCGGTCGGTGCGCTCAGTTCCGAGGCCATCAGCGAGGACGACGTGGCCGCGGGCCACTATGACGGGGCCCACCTGCGTATCTGGCTGGTGAACTGGACGGACGTCGCCCAGCGCGTGGCGCTCTTCGACGGATCGCTGGATGAGATTACCCGCTCGGCCGGGGCATTCGAGGCGGAACTGCGAGGACAGGCCGAGGTGCTGAACCAGCCCCAGGGCCGCGTTTACCAGGCACCCTGTGGTGCGGTTCTTGGCGATGCCGCCTGCGGCTTCGATACTTCCCAGCCGGGGTTTTCCGCCGATCTTGTGCCGGATGCGGTGGAAAGCCGGCGCATCTTCCGGTTCGAGGAGTTGGCCGGATTGCAGACCCGCTGGTTCGAACATGGCCGTCTCGAGGTGTTGTCGGGGCCGGCGGCTGGTCTCTCGGGCACGATCAAGTCCGACCGCGAAGAGAACGGGGTCCGCATCGTCGAGCTCTGGTCTTCTATCCGCGGGCCGTTGTCTGCCGGCGATACGGTGCGGCTGGTCGCGGGGTGCGATCGCCGCCCCGACACCTGCCGCTGGAAGTTCAACAACTTCGAGAATTTCCGCGGCTTTCCCCACATTCCGGGCGAGGACTGGCTGATGACCTATCCGACGAGTTCGGGAGTGAATGACGGCGGGAGCCTGAAATCATGAGTGCGATTGGAAACCGGGTGGCCATGGAGGCGCGGCTGTGGATCGGCACGCCCTATCGCCACCAGGGCTCGCGCATCGGCGCGGGGGCGGATTGCCTTGGGCTGTTACGCGGGGTCTGGCGGGCTCTCTACGGCACGGAACCCGAGGCGGTCCCGCCCTATACGCCGGACTGGTCTGAGCCACAGGGCGAGGAAACACTCTGGGAGGCGGCCCAGCGCCACCTCGTCGACAAGCCCGTGGGGAACGCCGCGCCCGGTGACGTGATCCTCTTTCGCCTTCGCGATACGGGCGTGGCCAAGCATCTTGGCGTGCAGGGGCGTGCGGGCGCGCAGGCAAGCTTCATTCACGCCTACCAAGGCCACGGTGTGGTCGAGAGCCCGCTTTCAGCCCCTTGGGCGCGGCGCATCGTGGCGCGCTTCGAATTTCCCGAAAGGACGTAAGGCATGGCGACAATCGTTTTGTCGGCGGCTGGCGCGGCCGCGGGCTCGGCACTCGGTGGCTCCGTGCTCGGCTTGTCGAGTGCGGTGATAGGTAGGGCCGTCGGCGCGACCATCGGCCGGGTGATCGACCAGCAGCTTCTGGGCACCGGCTCGCAGGCCATCGAGACCGGCCGGGTCGACCGTTTCCGGCTGTCGGGCGCGAGCGAAGGCATGCCCTTGATCCGGCTCTGGGGGAGGTCGCGCCTGTCAGGGCAGGTCATCTGGGCCTCACGCTTCCGCGAGCAGGTTACGACATCGGGCGGCGGCAAGGGGGCGCCCTCAAAACCCAAGACGCGCGACTACAGCTATACGGTCAGCCTGGCCATTGCACTCTGCGAGGGTGAGGTTGCGCGGGTGGGGCGCATCTGGGCCGACGGGACCGAGATTGCACCCGACGAACTGAACATGAGGGTCTATCGCGGCAGCGAGGACCAGTTGCCCGATCCGTTGATCGAAGCGATCGAGGGCGCAGGACAGGCGCCGGCATATCGGGGTGTGTCATACGTGGTGATTGAGGACCTCGATCTCGGCCGCTTCGGCAACCGCGTGCCGCAATTCTCGTTCGAGGTGGTGCGCGCGGCAAAGGGCGAGACCGAGGACCTTGCTCATCTTGTGCGGGGGGTCGCGCTGATCCCAGGCACCGGGGAGTATTCGCTCGCCACGACGCCGGTGCATTTCGAGGACGCGCCCGGCGTGGCCCGGTCTGCCAACGTGAACAGCCCCAGCGGTCGGACCGACTTCGCCTCCTCGCTTGAAACCCTGCGCGGCGAGTTGCCGAACGTGCGCTCCGTGTCATTGGTGGTCAGTTGGTTCTCGGGCGACTTGCGTTTGGGCGAGGCCCAGGTTGCTCCGAAGGTCGAGCAGGGCACGCATGAAGGCAAGCCGATGCGTTGGCGCGTAGCGGGGCTGTCGAGGTCCGATGCAGAGGTCGTTCCCCGCATCGATGGGCGTGCGATCTATGGTGGCACGCCGGCCGATCAAAGCGTGATCGAGGCCATCGAAGCGCTGCGAAACGGCGGGCAGGGGGCGGTGTTCTACCCGTTTATCCTGATGGACCAGTTGTCCGAAAACGTGCTGACCGACCCCTACACGGGAGAGGTGGGCCAGCCGCACCTGCCCTGGCGTGGCCGGATGACGCTGTCGCACGCGCCGGGACATCCCCTGTCGCCCGATCGCACCGAGACCGCTGCAAACGAGGTCGCTGCGTTCTTCGGCACGGCGCATCCCGACGATTTCACCTTCGATGGGGAGACCGTGCGCTTCACCGGAATCGACGGGTGGAGCTATCGCCGCTTCATTCTGCACTACGCGCATCTTTGCGCCGCGGCCGGTGGCGTGGAGGCGTTCTGCATCGGGTCGGAACTGCGTGGAATCACCACAATACGGGGTCTCGGCAACACATTTCCGGCAGTCGAGGCGCTGCGCGCTCTGGCGGCCGATATACGTAGCGTGCTGCCGGATTCGAAGATCGGCTACGCCGCGGACTGGAGCGAGTATTTCGGCTATCACCCCTCCGACGCACCGGGCGACGTTTTCTTCCATCTCGATCCGCTTTGGGCCGACCCCAACATCGATTTCGTCGGCATCGACAATTACATGCCGCTGTCGGATTGGCGCGAGGGCGAGGCGCATGCGGATGCCGACTGGGGCGCGATCCATGCTCTGGACTATCTCAAGGCAAATATCGAGGGCGGCGAGGGCTTCGACTGGTAATACCCCCGTCCGCAGGCCCGCGACGCGCAGAGCCGCGTGCCGATCACAGACGGCGCCCATGGCGAGCCTTGGGTATGGCGCTACAAGGACATCCGCAACTGGTGGACCAATCCGCACCATGACCGCGTGGACGGCCTGCGCCTGGAAAGTCCGACCCCCTGGATGCCGCGGTCCAAGCCGATCTGGTTCACCGAGTTCGGCTGCGCGGCGGTCGACAAGGGAACCAATGCTCCGAACCTGTTCAGCGACCCGAAATCGTCCGAGACCGCCTTGCCTCCTTACTCCACCGGCGGGCGCGACGACCTGATCCAACGGCAGTACCTGCGGGCGATGCTGACCTATTGGGCCGCCCCCGGTAACAACCCGGTTTCGGATGTTTATGGCGGTCCGATGGTCGACCTGTCGCGCGCCCATGCCTGGGCCTGGGACGCACGACCCTTTCCGAGCTTTCCTGGGAACCGGGAACTCTGGGCCGATGGCGATAATTATGACTGCGGGCATTGGTTGAATGGACGCGCTTCGGCGCAGGCACTGGATGCTGTAGTTCGTGACATCTGTCTTGCGTCAGGTGTCGCCGATCCCGACGTAAGGGGGCTGTACGGCTTGGTGCGCGGCTATGCGGTCAGCGAGATCGATGGTGCGCGCGCCGCCCTTCAGCCGCTGATGCTTGCCTATGGCGCGGAGGCGGCCGAGCGGGAGGGGCGACTGGTCTTCTTCAATCGAGATGGTCGTCCTCGGACCGAGATCCATCCCGGCGATATCGCCGTGGGGGATGGCAAGGGCGGCGATATCGAACTGATCCGCAGCCCCGAGGCAGAAACGGCCGGCCGGGTGCGTCTGAGCTTCGTGGAATCGGATGGCGCCTACGAGACGCGCGCCGCCGAGGCAATCCTGCCCGACGAGGAAAGCCGTACGGTCTCGGCGAGCGAACTGCCGCTGGTGCTGACGGGCGGCGAGGGGCAGGCCGTTGTCGAGCGCTGGCTGGCCGAGGCAGGGGTCGCTCGCGACCGCGCTCGGCTGTCGCTCCCGCCCTCGACGCTGGGGCTCGGCGCAGGCGACGTCCTGCGCCTGCCCGACGGGGATTTCCGCATTGACCGGGTCCACCTAGCCGGCCTGCGCGAGATCGAGGCGGTACGGGTGGAGCGCGGGATTTATCCGCCGCCGAATCGCGATGCGGCGCCTGTGCCCCAACCCGCCTTCGTCGCGCCGGTGCCGGTGCATGCGGAATTCCTCGACCTGCCGTTGTTGACCGGCGAAGAGGTGCCGCACGCCCCTCATCTTGCGATCTCGGCCAAGCCCTGGCCCGGAAGCGTGGCCGTCTATTCCGCCGTCAGTGACGCTGGCTACGCGATGAACACGCTGATCGGACAGGCCGCGGTGATCGGCGTGACCGAAAACCCGCTCGCCGCCGCCGAACCCGCCCGTTGGGATCGCGGCCCTGCCCTGCGGGTCAGGCTGTCGGATGGGGCGCTCTCTTCGGTGGGGGAGGCCGAGTTGCTTGCCGGTGCCAATGCGGCAGCCATCGGGGACGGCAGCGCGGCCAACTGGGAGGTCTTCCAATTCGCCGAGGCCGAACTGGTCGCGCCGCTCACCTATGACCTGCGGTTGCGGGTGCGGGGGCAGGCGGGCACCGACGGCACAATGCCCGTGCTCTGGCCCGAGGGCAGCCGTTTCGTGCTGCTTGACGGGCGGGTCGGGCAGATTCGCTTGTCGCTTGCCGCGCGGGGACTCGACCGCCACTACCGCATCGGGCCGGGCTCGCGGCCCTACGACGACGCCTCGTATACGCACAGGGTGGCTGGGTTCGATGGGGTCGGCCTTAGACCCTACGCGCCCGGACACCTGCGCGCGCGCCGGGACGGCGCGGGCGGGCTGACCGTCACCTGGATCCGCCGCACCCGGATTGACGGCGACAGCTGGACCTCGGTTGAAGTTCCGCTGGGCGAAGAGCGGGAGGCCTATCACCTGCGTGTCCTCGGTGCGGGCGATGCGGTGCTGCGGGAGGCCCAGATGGAGGCGCCTTGCTGGACATACACCGCGTCGATGCGAGCGGCGGACGGGGCGACGGGCCCCGTCGCGCTCGAGGTGGCGCAACTGTCCGACCAGTTCGGACCCGGACCCTATCGGAGGATCGATATCGATGAGTGACACCGCGAACCTGTCCCTGCCGCTGGTGCAGGCCGCCCAGGCACAGAAACACGTGACCGTGAACGAGGCGCTGGTCCGGCTCGACGCGCTGGTCCAGCTCAGGCTTGAAAGCGTGAGCCTGTCCGTACCACCGCTTGGGGCCCCGGACGGGCTGGCCTTCGGCGTGGCCGCCGGGGCGTCCGGTGACTGGACGGGGCGTACGGGACGTATCGCGATCGCCGATAATGGGGGCTGGCTCTTCGCCACGCCGCAGGACGGCTGGCGGGCCTGGGTCGCCGACCGGGGCGCGGAAATGCGCCATGACGGCAGCGGTTGGCGGCCTGTGCCGCACGTGGGGGCGATCTCGCCTTCCGGGGCGGTCTTCGCGCCCCGGGTGTTGGAATTCGAGCATGTTATCCTGCCGGGCGGCGCGCAGCCGACGGCGGAGATGATTCCGTCCCACGCCATGCTTTTCGGTGTGACCGCGCGGGTCGTCGACCCGATCACCGGCACGCTTTCGGCCTGGAGCCTCGGCATCGAGGGCGCTGAAAACCGCTTCGGCGCCGGCCTGGGCCTGGACCTCAACTCCTATGCGCATGGCGTGCTTGGCAGCCCGATGACCTATTACGGGCCAACGCCTCTTACCCTGACCCCCGAAGGGGGCACGTTCACGGTCGGCACCGTGCGGCTCGCGCTGCACTACGCCGAACTCGGCTTACCGGGCACGGTCTGAGCCGATGCGCCCGGTTCTGCATGGCGACGCCGTGTGCGCCGCGCGCGCGCTTCATGCGCGTCCGCCCGCCGAACGCCCATTCGCGCTGGCGCGGCTGATGGCCCGCGCCGAGGCGGCCGATGCCTATCGTAAGCGGTTTGGCCGGGCGCATCCGGCTTGGGGGAACGGCTCGCTGATGGCGCTTGCGGCGCGCGAGGATTTGCCGCCGGAGCCGCCGTTGGACGATCCCGACTACTGCCGCTGCCTGGCCCGCGTCTTTGCCGCCATCGCGGAGTGGCGCGAGGTCAAGGCCCGGCTCAGCGGGCGCAATTGATGCAGGTCGGTGCCGTGGGGTCGAGATCTAGCCGGCGCGCCCCGATCCCTTCCCCGCACTCCGTGCAATAGCCGAACTCCCCGTTCTCGATCCGAGCGAGTGCCGCTTTGATGCGCCGCTCTGCGCCGGCGCGGCGGCCCTGCTGCGCCTTGGCCATCGCCTGCTGTTGTAGAGCATCCATCCGGCTGAGCCGGCCGACCGACTGCTGGTCGAGTTCGACAGTCCGCGTTCCCTCGTTCCCCAGCGCCGCGTCAGTCTCGAGTTCGGCCAGTATCGCCTCGAGCCTTTCACTGTAGCGGGCGACTTGTTGTGCGTCCATTGTCACATCCCCGCGCGCGGCTCCTGGCGGACTTGGTCTTGCCAGGATATCTGGTGTAGCCTTGTGCTGCAACGAAAGGGAACGCGCATGGCCGAGACGAAACCGCGCCTGACCGAACTGGATCCGGTCTGGAAACGCATTTGCGAAGAGGCCGAAGAGGCTGTGGCGGACGAGCCGCTGCTTGGCGGCTTGATGCATTCCAGCCTTCTCCACCATGGGGGGCTCGACGACGCGCTGGCCTATCGCTTCGCTCTGAAACTCTCCAACGGCGAGATGTCCGAGCAACTCTTGCGAGAGATTGCGGATGCCGCCTACGCCGCCGATCCGGCGCTGGGCAAGGCCGCGCGGGCCGACCTGGTGGCGGTCCACGACCGCGATCCGGCATGCCATCGCTACATCCAGCCGATCCTGTTCTTCAAGGGCTATCAGGCGCTTCAGGCGTATCGTGTGGGCCACTGGCTGTGGCAGCAGGGGCGCCGCGACATGGCCTATTTCGTGCAGATGCGCGTGTCCGAGATGTTCGGCGTCGACATCCACCCGGCCGCCCGCATGGGCCGGGGGCTCATGATCGATCATGCCCATTCCATCGTGATCGGCGAGACGGCGGTCGTCGGCGACAACGTGTCGATGCTGCACTCGGTGACACTGGGCGGCACCGGTAAGGAAGAACAGGACCGCCACCCCAAGATCGGCGACGGCGTGCTGATCGGCGCGGGGGCCAAGGTGCTGGGCAATATCCGCGTCGGCTGCTGCTCGCGTATTGCCGCGGGCTCGGTCGTGCTGCAGGACGTGCCCGAGAAGTCCACCGTTGCGGGCGTGCCCGCACGCATCGTCGGTGAGGCCGGATGCGAACAGCCCTCGGTGACGATGGACCACCGACTGAATGGCGGCAGCTCGGGCTGACTGCGCCTTGGGCACCGATGCGTGACCGGCACGGGCGTGGCTTTCCTCCCCCGTGCCTCCCCCACGACCGGTTCGCCTCTGCGCGCCGATAGGGGTGCAATTGTGCATTCCGACCGCTCTGGTCGTCTCTTTTCCCTCGTCTTTGCCGTCTTGTCGCCGGTCGTCCTGAGATGTCCGTGCCGATCTGACCGCGCGATGTCCTGCGGGAAATCCCTCGCGTTGAGCCGAGCAGTCTGCTAGAATTTCGTTTAACGTTAAACTAGTTGCCGCGCAGGGAGGCGCTGCCTGATGGCCACGCGAAGGACCCCCGCAAAAACGACGTCGAAATCGGGTGATAAATCAAATAGTTCAAAGGAAGAGCTGCTGAAGTTCTACCGCGAGATGCTGCTCATCCGACGATTCGAGGAAAAGGCCGGGCAGCTTTACGGCATGGGGCTGATCGGAGGGTTCTGTCATCTCTATATTGGTCAGGAGGCGGTCGTCGTCGGGCTCGAGGCGGTTGCCGAAGAGGGCGACAAGCGCGTCACCTCCTACCGCGACCACGGCCACATGCTGGCCTGCGGCATGGACCCCAAGGGCGTGATGGCCGAGCTTACGGGCCGCGCCGGCGGCTATTCCAAGGGCAAGGGCGGCTCGATGCACATGTTCTCGAAGGAGCGCCATTTCTATGGCGGCCACGGGATCGTTGGCGCCCAGGTTCCCATCGGGGCCGGTCTCGCCTTCGCCGATCAGTATCTCGGCACCGGCCGCGTCACCTTCACCTATTTCGGCGACGGCGCGGCCAATCAGGGCCAAGTCTACGAAACCTACAACATGGCGGAACTCTGGGATCTGCCGGTGATCTTCGTGATCGAGAACAACCAGTACGCGATGGGCACGGCCGTCAAGCGGTCCACCAAGTCGCCCAATCTATGGGAGCGCGGCGCAGCCTATGGCATCCCGGGCGAGGAGGTCGACGGGATGGACGTGCTTGCGGTGAAGGCGGCCGGCGAGAAGGCGGTAGCCCACTGCCGCGCGGGCAAGGGGCCCTACATCCTTGAAATCATGACCTACCGCTATCGCGGCCACTCGATGTCGGACCCGGCCAAGTACCGCTCGCGCGAGGAGGTGCAGAAGATCCGCGAAGAGCGCGACGCGATCGAGCATGTGCGCGAACTGATCCTGCAGGGCAAGCATGCCTCGGAAGACGAATTGAAGGCCATCGACAAGGAGATCAAGGGCATTGTCAACGAGGCGGCCGAGTTCGCCAAGGACAGCCCCGAGCCGGCGGTCGACGAGCTCTACACCGACATCTACGCAGACACCGCACCGCAGAACGTCTGAGGGAGGCTGTCGCATGGCGACCGACGCGATAGGGCCGCGAGGCCGAGGGGCGCGCCGATGCCGACGATAATCTGCGACGAAAAGCGCTTCGTGTTCATGCACATCCCGCAGACGGCGGCAACGACAGTGGGCAGTCAGCTTCGATATCTGTTGCCGCACGATCCGGCGTTCGCGATTGGAACCGGGCATCATCCCCAACTCGGCGAATTCTGCAACGACCACCGGACCCTCCGGCAAATCGAGATCACCGATCCTGCGGCGCGCGACTGTATCCGGTGCTACGAGGCCGTGGCGGTGTGCCGCGAACCGGTTTCGCGCTTTCGGTCGGCGCTGGGCCAGTTGTGGCTCAACACGAAGGACGGCGCGCTTGCTGAACTCTCCCGCCCGGCGCTCGAGACCTTGGTGGACGAGGATATCTCTAATCTGGCGAACGCGCGGCTCGACACGCTCCTGATGATCTTTTTTTCGGCGTCGGCGCGACTACGTGTTCCTCGATGGCGAGCAACTGGTGGATCAGGTGTTCGGCATGAACGAACTCGAGCGGTTGGCCGGGTTCCTCGCCGATCGCATCGGCGTGCATGTAGAGGTAGGCAAGTCGGATCGAAGCGCCGTCGATCAAGCTTGCAAACAGCACAAGCAGAAAAGCGTGTACGGTCCTTTGATCCCCATGCTGCGCCGCACGCCGCCGCCGTCCGTCATCCGCGTGCTCCGAAAGTCTGCGATGTCGAGGATCGACCAGAATGCCGCACGGTGCTTTTCTGCAGTCATCGAGGCGGGCGGGCGCCTAGCCTTTCTCAAGAACTACTACGCACCCGATTTCGAGCTCTTGGAACGCGCCAGATCCGCCCCGACCGGGGTGGAAGACGTTCCCCGGGCCGCATCCTAAGGAGACCGACGAATGGCAACCGAAATCCTGATGCCCGCGTTGTCGCCCACGATGGAGGAGGGTACGCTCGCCAAGTGGCTGGTGAATGAGGGTGACACGGTGTCCGCCGGCGACATCCTAGCCGAGATCGAGACCGATAAGGCCACGATGGAGTTCGAGGCCGTGGACGAAGGCATCCTTGGCAAGATCTTGGTCGAAGCCGGCACCGACGGGGTCAAGGTCAACACGCCGATCGCGGTTCTCGTCGAGGAGGGCGAGGATGCGGAGGCCGCGGCGAAGGACGCGCGGGAGACCGCGCCGGCGGCCGACGCGGGCGGCAAGGCGGCCCCCGACGGGGGCTCCGCGCCGGTCGCAGCCCCGGCCCAGCCGAAAAGCGCGACGTCGGCCGCCGAGCCCGAAGTGCCCGACGGCACCGAGATGAAGACCACCACCGTGCGCGAGGCGCTGCGCGATGCCATGGCCGAGGAGATGCGCCGCGACGACACGGTGTTGCTCATGGGCGAGGAGGTCGCCGAGTACGAAGGCGCCTACAAGATCAGCCAGGGGCTCCTCGACGAGTTCGGCGCGAAACGCGTGATCGACACCCCGATCACCGAGCACGGGTTCGCGGGTCTCGGTGTCGGCGCGGCCTTCGGGGGCCTGCGTCCGATCGTCGAGTTCATGACCTTCAACTTCGCGATGCAGGCGATGGACCAGATCGTGAACTCGGCGGCCAAGACGCTTTACATGTCGGGTGGCCAGATGGGCTGCCCGATGGTCTTCCGCGGCCCCAATGGCGCGGCCGCCCGGGTCGCCGCCCAGCACAGCCAGGACTATGCCGCCTGGTATGCACACATCCCCGGCCTCCGGGTCGTCCAGCCCTATTCGGCGGCCGACGCAAAGGGCCTTCTGAAAATCGCGATCCGCGATCCGAACCCGGTGATCTTCCTGGAAAACGAAATCCTCTATGGCCGCTCCTTCGAGGTGCCGCAGCTCCAGGATTTCACCGTGCCGCTCGGCAAGGCGCGCGTCTGGCGCGAAGGGTCCGACGTCACCTTGGTCAGCTTCGGCATCGGCATGACCTATGCGCTAGAGGCGGCCGAGGCGCTCGCCAAGGACGGGATCGAGGCCGAGGTGATCGACCTGCGCACCCTCCGCCCGATGGACACCGCCACCGTCATCGAAAGCGTGAAGAAGACCAACCGCTGCGTGACCGTGGAAGAGGGCTTCCCGGTCTGCTCGATCGGCAACCACATCTCGGCGGTCCTGATGCAGGAGGCGTTCGACTGGCTCGACGCGCCCGTGATCAACTGCACCGGCAAGGACGTGCCGATGCCCTACGCGGCGAACCTCGAACGGCTCGCGCTGGTGACCACGAAAGAGGTCATCGAGGCGGTCCGCCAAGTCACCTATCGCTGAGGAGAGTGGCATGCCCACGGAAATCCTGATGCCCGCCCTCTCGCCCACGATGGAGGAGGGCACGCTCGCGAAATGGCTGGTCAAGGAGGGCGATACCGTGTCGGCGGGCGACCTCCTGGCCGAGATCGAGACCGACAAGGCCACGATGGAATTCGAGGCCGTCGACGAGGGCACGCTGGGCAAGATCCTGATCCCTGGCGGCACCGAGGGGGTCAAGGTCAACACGCCGATCGCGGTGCTGCTGGAGGAAGGCGAAAGCGCCGAGGACATCGCCGCCGACGCGCCTGCGCCGAAGCAGCGCCGTGAGGCCGAACCGGCCGACGCGGGCGGCGAGGCGGCCCCCGAAGGGAGCTCCGAGCCGGCCGCCGCCCCGCCCGCGCCGACGACCGACACGGGCGAGCGCATCTTCGCCTCGCCGCTCGCCCGAAAAATCGCCGAGGAAAAGGGGCTGGATCTGTGCCAGATCAAGGGCTCCGGGCCCCGCGGACGGATCGTCAGGGCGGACGTGGAGAATGCCCGGCCTGCGGCGGCGACGGACGCCCCTGCCGCGCGGGATGGCGCGGCCCTCCCCGCCGCCGCCAGCCAGCCCACGGGACTCTCGCCCGACGCGGTGGCGAAGATTTATGCCGACCGGGCACATGAAGAAGTCACGCTCGACGGCATGCGCCGGACCATCGCCCAGCGGCTCACCGAGGCCAAGCAGACGATCCCGCATTTCTACCTGCGGCGCGACATCCGCATCGACGAGCTGCTCGCCTTGCGCGCGCAGATCAACCGCCAGCTGGAGCCCCGCGGCGTCAAGCTCAGCGTGAACGATTTCATCATCAAGGCCTGCGCGTTCGCCCTTCAGCAGGTGCCCGCGGCGAACGCCGTCTGGGCCGGGGACCGCATCCTGCAACTGCAACCCTCCGACGTGGCCGTTGCCGTGGCCATCGAGGGCGGCCTGTTCACGCCGGTGCTCCGCGATGCCGAGACCAAGTCGCTCAGTCAGCTCTCGGCCGAGATGAGAGACTTCGCCGCGCGTGCCCGCGAGCGCAAGCTCGCCCCCCAAGAATACCAGGGCGGCAGCTTCGCGGTCTCCAATCTCGGCATGTACGGGATCGACAACTTCGACGCGGTCATCAATCCGCCCCACGGCGCGATCCTGGCGGTCGGCGCGGGCGTGAAGAAGCCTGTGGTGACCGAGGCGGGCGAGGTCGCGATCGCCACGGTGATGTCGGTCACGCTCAGCGTGGACCACCGGGTGATCGACGGTGCGCTCGGCGCCGAACTTCTGCAGGCGATCAAGGACAATCTCGAAGCGCCCATGGCGATGCTCGCCTGACCCGCGGCAACGAACGCCCGCCGCCGACGTTACCATGGCGTGGTAAACGCCAAGAGGGGGACGTTCGATGGACTGGAAACAGGCGCTCACCGAGGGTCAGACCCATAGCGAGGATTACGTGGGCCGGCAGAAGGAGCCGGCAGAGGGCTTTTTCGCGCTGCATCGCGCGACACTCGACCCCGGTGCGCTGGACACCCGGCAGAAGGAGCTGATGGCGCTGGCCATCGGCATTTCGAAGCAGTGCGTCGATTGCATCGGGTTCCACACCAAGGCGGCGATGGAAGCTGGCGCCACGCGGGCCGAGATCGAGGAAACCGTCTCGGTCTGCATCATGATGGGCGGGGGACCGGCCCTGATGTACGGCACCAAGGCGTTGGAAGCTTTCGACCAGTTGCACGGCTAGAGCGCTAGAACCAGCCCGCTGCCGGGCCGCGTGCCTTAACGGATGACGATCTCGTCGGCGCGGATCAGTCCGAGCACCGCGCGGGCGCGTTCGTCCAGCAGGTCGAGATCGAGGTAGCCGTCCGACAGGCGCCGGGTCTTGTTTTGCAGCGCGAGCAGTTCCGCCTCGAGGGCGGCCTTCTGTGCGCGTAACCTCTCGGCATCGGCCTCGATCTGGATGCGGCGGAACAGCCCGAAATCGCCCTGCACCGCGGCGAAGGTGAAATACATCGCCAGCGAGCACCCGATACCTAGGAAAATCAGCGCGCCCAAGGCCGGGCGCTTGCGCGGTCCGCTCATGTCATCAGCCTCTGCCACCGCCTCTTCCGTGCGGCTGGCAGAAGTCTAGAGCATGGGCGCGCGCAAGGGAATCCCCCAATTCCGGCGAGGTCCGGGGGTCACTCCTCCAGCGCAGCGACGCCGGGCAGGGTCTTGCCCTCCATCCATTCCAGGAAGGCGCCGCCCGCGGTCGAGATGTAGCTGAAATCCTCTGCCACGCCCGCGCCGTTGAGCGCGGCCACCGTGTCGCCGCCCCCCGCGACCGAGACGAGGCTGCCCGCCTTCGTCAACTCGGCCGCCTTCCTTGCGGCCGCGTTGGTCGCCGCGTCGAACGGGTCGATCTCGAACGCGCCGAGCGGGCCGTTCCAGATCAGCGTCTTGCACTGCCCGAACACCTCTTCGATTTTCGCGACGGTTTCGGGGCCGGCGTCGAGGATCATTGCGTCCGCCGGGCATGCATCGGCGCCGACCGTCTCGTTCTCGGCGCCGGCCTTGAACTCGCGCGCGCAAACCACGTCGACCGGCAGAACGATCTCGCAGCCCGCCGCGCGGGCCTTGTCCATGATGTCGCGTGCGGTGCCGGTCATGTCGTGCTCGCAGAGCGACTTGCCGACATTGATGCCCTGCGCCGCGAGGAAGGTGTTGGCCATGCCGCCGCCGATCACCAGGTGATTGACCTTCGCCACGAGGTTGCCCAGGAGGTCGAGCTTGGTCGAGACCTTGGCCCCCCCGACAACGGCCGCCACCGGGCGCACCGGGTCCGACAGCGCGCCGTCCAGCGCCTTCAACTCGGCCTCCATGTTGCGCCCGGCGCAGGCGGGCAGGAGCTTGGCGATCCCTTCCGTCGAGGCATGCGCGCGGTGCGCTGCCGAAAAGGCGTCGTTGACGTAGACATCGCCGAGTGCGGCGAGCGCGGCGGCCATCTGCGGGTCGTTCTTCTCTTCGCCTTCGTGGAAGCGGGTATTCTCCAGCAGCAGGATATCGCCCTCGCTCAGTGCGGCGACGGCCTGTTTCGCGGGCAGCCCGATGCAGTCCTCGGCGAAGATCGCGCCGCGGCCGAAGGCGGCCTCCAGCGCCGGCAGGGTGACTTTCAGGCTCATCTCGGGCACGACCTCGCCCTTCGGCCGGCCGAAATGCGCCAGAAGGACCGGCTTGCCGCCCTTGTCGAGAATGTCCTTCACCGTGGGCACGATCCGCTCGATCCGGGTCGCGTCGGTGACGCGGCCATCCTCGACCGGCACGTTGATGTCCACGCGCACCAGCGCGACCTTTCCGGCGAGGTCCATGTCGTCGAGTGTCTTCCAGGCCATGCGTCATCCTCCCGCAGGTTCAGCTTGCGCGCTTGATCGCGCGAAACGCGGCCAAAGGTCAATGCTCGCGCGGCCGGCGCCCCTTTCCTTCGCCAATCGGTCGCACTAGGCTCTCGCGCGAACATTGCAGGCAGGAGGCGCCGGAATGGCCGAGATCAAGGACCCCGAGAATACCATCGTGATCGAGCTGAAGGACGGCCCCGTCACCGTCGAGTTGCTGCCCGACGTGGCGCCCCAGCATGTCACGCGGATGAAGGAACTGGCCCGCGCCGGGGCCTACGACAACGTCGTCTTCCACCGGGTGATCGACGGCTTCATGGCCCAGACCGGCGATGTGGCCCATGGCAATGCCGAAAAGGATTTCGATCTGCGCCGGGCGGGCACCGGCGGCTCGGACCTGCCCGACCTGCCGGCAGAGTTTTCCAGGCTGCCCCATGACCGGGGCACGATCGGCGCGGCGCGGGCGCAGAACCCCAACTCGGCCAATTCGCAGTTCTTCATCAACTTCACCGACAACCATTTCCTGAACGGCCAGTACACCGTCTATGGCCGGGTCATCGAGGGGATGGAGCATGTCGACGCCATCACCCGTGGCGAGCCGCCCGCCAATCCCGACCGGTTGCTCAGCGTGAAGGTGGCCGCCGATGCGTGAACTGGCCCTCGTCCTGATGCTCGCCGCCGGCCCGGCCGCCGCCACCGGCCTCGAGATCGAGATCGCCGGAGAGGGTGCGAACGGCTCCGTCCATATCGACCTTTTCGAAGAGATCGCGCCGAACCACGTCGCCCGCATCACCGACCTGGCAGGGCAGGGCGCCTATGACGACGTGGTCTTCCACCGCGTCATCGAGGGCTTCATGGCGCAGACCGGCGATGTGGCCTTCGGCAAGATGGGCGGCGACATGCGCCGCGCGGGCATGGGCGGGTCCGACGGGCCCGACCTCGCTGCGGAGTTTTCCGACGAGTCGTTTCAGCGCGGCACGGTGGGCATGGCCCGCGGGCCGGACCCCGACAGCGCCAATTCCCAATTCTTCATCATGTTCGCGCCCGCGCCCCATCTCGACGGGCAATATACCGCGGTGGGCGAGGTGACCGAGGGCATGGAGGTGGTCGACGCGATCAAGCGCGGCACTGGGCGGAATGGCGCCGTCGTGGGTCCGCCCGACCGCATGGTGACGGTGACCGTCACCGAATGAGGCAGCGCCCCTGACACGAAACCTTCAAACGCCGCTGCTAGGCGTCAGCAGGGTTTAGGCAAAGGGGGTAACGCCATGAAACGGATTCTGATGACGACCGCGCTTGCCGGTCTCCCTGTCGTGTTCGCCGACGCCGCGCTCGCGCAATGCGTGCCGGACAATCCGGGCGACGGCGCGGCGGTGGTCTGCGGCGGCGATGACACCGACGGTTTCAACCAGGACGATTTCAGCGAGGACAACCTCGACGACATCGATCTCACGGTGCTGCCTTTCGCGACGGTGACGCGCAGTGGCGGCGACGCGGTGAAGGTGGATGACGGGCTGGTGCTGCTCAATGACGGGCGTGTCGAGGTCCTGGCCGCATCGCCCGACCCGGACTCCAGCGACAACGCGATCAGCGCGGACAACGACGCCGACATCACGAACCGTTTCGACGGCCTCATCGCCGCGACCGACACGGCGGTGAATGCCGGCGACGGCCTGTATCTCACCAATGACGGCCTCATCAGTTCCAGCGGCGACGAGGGCGTCGAGGCGGGCGACGACGCGACCATCCTGAATGGCGGCATCATCTCTGCCGTAGACAAGGCAATCGATGTCGGCGACGTGCTGACGCTGACCAATGACGGCTTCATCGAGTCGCTCGCGGACGAGGGCGTGCAGGCCGGGGACGGGTCGTTCATCGAGAACTACGGGTCCATTTCCGCGCCGGACAAGGCCCTGGACCTCGGCAACGGCGTGACCCTGATCAACGACGACTTCATCGAGTCGACCGCGGATGAGGGCGTCGAGATGGAAGACGATGCCGCGGTCACCAACTATGGCACGATCAAGGGCTTCGATGACGCGCTTCAGGTGGGCGAGAATGCCGTGATCGAGAATTACGGCACGATCGAGAACACCCAGGCGCCCGGCAACCCCGACCCACAGGACGCGATCGATATCGATTCGGGCCGCATCACCAACGGGTCGACCGGGGTCATCAAGTCGGTCACCGACGCGGCCATCGATTTCGACGAGGCCGAAGGGGACGGCCTCATCGTGAACCGCGGCCGCATCGAGGGCACCCGCGCGGTCGAGACCGACTCGGCGAACGCGCGCTCCCAGATCGTGGACAACCACGGCCAGATCATCGGCACGAGCGGGCTGGCGCTGAACCTTGGCGCCGGCGCGGATGCGCTGAACATGTATCGCGGCGGAACGGTCGATGGCGGTGCCGATTTCGGGGTCGGGATCGACAGCCTCTGGTTCGCGTCTGATTTCTTCGAGGATGCGGTCGGGCTCTTCGGCGGCGGCGCGATCTTCGACGGGGCGGGCAGTTTCGACACCGTGGAGTTCGCGGGCGTGATGGAATCCGACATCACCGGCGTCTCGTTTTCGGGCGACGTGCTCAGCCTCGGGCTTTTCGGCACGGCCGAGTTGCGGTTGACCGCTTGGGAGCGTTACGTCTTCGAGGACGTGACCCTGCGGTTCGATGGAGCCGCGGGCTTTGCCCCGGTCCCGCTGCCCGCGCCGCTCTTGATGCTGCTCGGGGCGCTGGGCGGGCTTGCCCTGGTCCGGCGGCGCGCGGCCTGAACCCGCGGGCATTCCGCTCCCTTCGGATCGCGGCGCCCAGCGCCGCGGTCATGGCATTTTTCTTGCGCCATATGGGCTGAGGCCGGCGCGCCCCGGCGCTTCGTCGCCGCCGTCCGGCAGGCTTCTTCTTGGTCCAAATACTCCGGGGGTCCGGGGGCAGCGCCCCCGGCGTGTCGGCTTGGCGTCGCCAAGCCGACACCGCTCCGCCGCGGTCCTGTTCATCGGTCGCGATATCGCCGGGAAGGGGGCCGCATGCCCGCGACCTCTGGACCTTCCACCCCGCTTGCGCCATATCTCGGGAAAGCGGCGCGGAGGATCCGATGGGCGCGATCGATACCCTGATGAAATACGTCACCTGGTGGCATGGCCAAACGCTGGGCACCCGTCTCTTCACGGCGCGCCACGGCCAGAAGGTCGGCGAAGATGCGCAGGGCAATGTCTTCTACCAGTCCCGGGCTGGCAAGCGCCGCTGGGTGATCTATGACGGCGAGGTCGAGGCGAGCCGCATCTCGCCCGACTGGCACGGCTGGCTGCACCACACCTATGATGCGCCCCCCAGCGAGAAGCCGCTGCCGAAGAAGTCCTGGGAAAAGCCGCACCGGCCCAACCTGACGGGCACGCCGCAGGCCTATGCGCCGCCGGGCTCGATCCGCCGGCCCGAACCGGCGCCGCGGCAGGACTACGAGGCCTGGCAACCGGAATAGGCGCATGGCTGAAAGCTACACCACCACCGAGGTACTGACCGGGGGCGCGGTTCTTGCCGTCGCCCTTGGCTTCCTCGTCTATGCCGGCAACGCGACCGGGCTCGGCGGCGGCACGGCGGGACAGTACGAACTGACCGCCAGCTTCCGGTCGGCCGAGGGGGTGAGTGTCGGCACCGACGTGCGGCTGGCCGGCGTCAAGGTCGGCACGGTCACCGATCTCACGCTCAATCCCGAGACGTTCCGCGCGGACGCGCGCTTCACCGTCGACGACGGCGTGGCGCTGCCCGACGACAGCGCGGCGCTGGTCGCCTCGGAGGGGCTCCTGGGCGGGACCTTCGTCGAACTCGTCCCCGGCGGCTCGCCCTTCGAGCTCGAACCGGGGGACGAGGTGCTCGACACGCAAGGGGCGGTGAGCCTGATCTCGCTTCTCATGAAATTCGTTACCTCCTCGGCCGAGGAGGGCGGGTGATGGTTCTCCGCCCGGCGCTTTTCGTGCTCGCGCTCGGCGTAGCGCCCGTGACCGCCCAGGACGTGACCTGGGACCCGGACAGCTGGACCGAGGACGGCTGGACGGTGGAGGGGCTCGACGATCTGCCCTCGGGCGAGGAGATGCTGCAGAACCAGCTGAACGGCACGGCGCCCGGGACCGGCGCGGACAGGGCCCGGCCGCGCGGCAGGCCCCTCGACACCGTCGAGCGTGAGGACCCCCTCCAGATGTATTCGACTGAGAGCGCCCCGCGGGCGGAACCGGTGGTCGTCACCGAGATGGCCGGTGGGGGCGCGGTGCTGCGCGGGCTCGACAAGGTCTCGGGCACGACGGCGGATCTCGCCCTCGGGCCGGGTGGCCGCGCGACCTTCGGGCGGCTCGAGGTGATCTTGCAGGAATGCCGCTATCCCGCGGACAACCCCGCCTCCGATGCCTTCGCCTTCGTCGAGATCGCCGAGCCGGGCGCGGCGGGGCGGCTGTTTTCAGGCTGGATGCTGGCCTCCAGCCCCGCGCTCAACCCGCTCGACCACGCGCGTTACGACATCTGGGTTCTGCGCTGCAACAATGCCTGACCGGTGGCGGGTGTCTCGGGCGCGGTGAAGTCGGCCGGCGTCTCCAGCGCCTCTTGCAGTCGGGCCATGTAGGCCGCGCGGGAGACCTCGATGGCGCCGAGCCGGCTGAGATGCGGGGTGACGAACTGCGTGTCGAAGAGCCGGAAACCGCCCGCCCCCAGCCGGTCCACCAGATAGGCCAGCGCGATCTTCGAGGCGTCGGTGCGGCGCGAGAACATGCTTTCGCCGAAGAAGGCGCCGCCCAGCGTCACGCCATAGACGCCGCCGACCAGCAGATCACCCTCCCACACCTCCAGCGAGTGCGCGTGCCCGAGAGCGTGAAGCTCGCGGTAAAGCGCGAAGATCGTCTCGTTGATCCAGGTCTCGTCGCGGTCGGCGCAGCCCGCGACCACCCCCGCGAAATCGCGGTTCACCCGGATCGTGAACGGGTCGCGGCGGATGCGGCGGGCCAGGCTGCGCGAGATGTGGAAGTCGTCCAGCGGGAAGATGCCGCGCCGCCGCGGATTGACCCAGAACAGGCCGGGGTCGTCGCGCGATTCCGCCATCGGAAAGATGCCCGTGGCATAGGCGGAAAGCAGCATGCGGGGCGTCAGATCGTCGACCGCCATCCTTCCTTCCCGCGGGCCCGCAGGCGTCGGGTCCCTCAGAGGTCGGGCCCGGCCTCCAGCCAGCGCTCCAGCCAGTGGATGTTGTAGTCGCCCTTCTGGATGTCGGGCTCCAGGAGCAGCGCACGGAACAGCGGCGCGGTGGTGTCGATCCCGTCGACGATCAACTCGCCCAGCGCCCGGTCGAGCCGGGCCAGCGCCTCGCCCCGGTCGCGGCCATGCACGATCAGCTTGCCGATCAGGCTGTCGTAATAGGGCGGGATCGAATAGCCGTCGTAGAGCGCCGAATCCATCCGCACGCCCAGCCCCCCCGGCGCGTGATAGGCGGTGATCTTGCCGGGGCAGGGAGAAAAGTCGGGAAGCCGCTCGGCGTTGATCCGCACCTCGACCGCGTGGCCGTTCAGGTGCAATTCGTCTTGGTCGAAGGACAGCGGCCGGCCCTCGGCCACCCGGATCTGTTCGCGCACGAGGTCGACGCCGAAAATCGCCTCGGTCACGGGATGTTCCACCTGCAGGCGGGTGTTCATCTCGATGAAGTAGAACTCGCCGTCCTCGTAGAGGAACTCGATCGTGCCGGCGCCGGAATAATTGATCCGCGCCACGGCGTCGGCGCAGATCTTGCCGATTCGCGCCCGCGTCGCGGCGTCGATCGCCGGGCCCGGCGCCTCTTCCAGCACCTTCTGGTGGCGGCGCTGCAGCGAGCAGTCCCGCTCGCCCAGATGTACCGCGCGGCCCTGGCCGTCGCCGAAGACCTGGATCTCGATATGCCGCGGTTTTTGCAGGTATTTCTCGATATAGACCTCGTCATTGCCGAAGGCCGCCTTGGCCTCCGACCGCGCGGTCTGGAAGGCGCGTTCCAGGTCGTCCGCCGTCTTGGCCAGCTTCATGCCGCGCCCGCCGCCTCCCGCGGTGGCCTTGACGATGACCGGGTAGCCCATCTCGTCGGCCAGCGTTCGCGCGGTTTCCAGATCGGGCACGCCGCCTTCCGAGCCGGGCACGCAGGGCACGCCAAGCGCCTTCATGGTTTCCTTGGCAGTGATCTTGTCGCCCATCATGCGGATATGTTCCGCCGACGGCCCGATGAATGTCAGGCCGTGATCCTCGACGATCTGCACGAAGCGGGCGTTTTCCGACAGGAACCCGTAGCCCGGGTGGATCGCCTGCGCGCCGGTGATCTCGCAGGCCGAGATGATCGACGGGATCGACAGGTAGCTGTCGGTGCCCGGCGGCGGGCCGATGCAGACGCTTTCGTCGGCCATCCGCACATGCATCGCGTTGGCGTCCGCGGTTGAATGGACGGCGACCGAGTGGATGCCCATCTCGCGGCAGGCGCGGATCACGCGCAGCGCGATTTCCCCGCGGTTGGCGATGAGGATCTTGTCGAACATGCGCCCGCCTTATTCGATGATCAGGAGGGGCGCCCCGAACTCGACCGGGGCGCCGTCCTCGACGAGGATTCGCTTGACCGTTCCGGCGCGCGGGGCGGGGATGTGGTTCATCGTCTTCATCGCCTCGACGATCAGCAGCGTCTGGCCCTCGGTCACGGTGCTGCCGACACCGACGAAGGGGTCGGCGCCGGGCTCGGGCTGGAGGTAGGCCGTGCCGACCATGGGCGACGTCACCGCCCCGGGATGCAGGGCGGGGTCGTCCTCGGCCGGCGCCTCGGCTGTCGGGGCAGGGGCCTGCGGTGCGGGCGCGGCGGCCGGCATCGGTGCCGCCGGTGCGGCGACGGGGGCCGGCGTGGCGCGCGAGACCCGCACGTCCATCGAGTCGTCTTCCCCGTATTCCCGCTTGACCTGCAATTCGGTCAGGTCGTGCTCGCGCAGCATCTCCGCCAGCGCCTGGATGAAGGCGACGTCTGCCTCGTGGGTCGTCTTGGTCATGCCTGTCCTCGATCGGTGCCGGATGGGCCCTCGGGCGCCCCCTGTCGTGAATTGGGCCGCTTATACGCGAGCCGAAACCCCATGGAAAGCGGGTGCGGCGGTTTTTGCCAGCGCATGCGGAAACGGCACGCCGCACAATACGAGGGCAGGGTATGGCCCGGGACTCGCGCATATTCGGTACCGGCTGCGGCCCCGGAATTTACCTTTTGATAAAATTTGCGGTTGTGGCAGGCTGTTGCGAACGGAGAAGGCAGCAGGGAGGGCCGGAATGGCCAACACGCCACTCACCCCCGGGGTCGTACCCGGGCGCCTCGGGGCCGAGGCCTATCGCGACAATTTCGCCGACAAGGCGCCGCCCCTCACCGGGCACGAGGCCGCGGTGGCCGCCGACCGCTGCTATTTCTGCCATGACGCGCCCTGCGTCGCCGCTTGCCCGACCGAGATCGACATCCCGCTCTTCATCCGCGAGATCGCGACCGGAACGCCCACCGCGGCCGCCCGCACGATTTTCGACCAGAACATCCTGGGCGGGATGTGCGCCCGCGTCTGCCCGACCGAACAGCTTTGCGAGGAGGCCTGCGTGCGCGAGGTGGCCGAGGGCAAGCCGGTCGAGATCGGCCGGCTGCAGCGTTATGCGACGGACACGCTGATGGGTGAAAACGCCCATCCCTTCACCCGTGCGGCCCCCACCGGCAGGCGCGTCGCCGTGGTTGGCGCCGGGCCGGCCGGGTTGGCCTGCGCGCACCGGCTCGCGATGAAGGGGCACGAGATCGACCTGTTCGACGCGCGGCCCAAGCCCGGCGGGCTCAACGAATACGGAATCGCCGCCTACAAGACCGTCGACGGCTACGCCCAGGCCGAGGTGGACTGGCTAATGGGCATCGGCGGCATCACGTTGCACAACGGCAGGGCGGTGGGGCGCGATATCCACCTCGACGGGCTGCGGGCGGAGTATGACGCGGTGTTCCTGGCCATCGGCCTTGGCGGCGTGAACGCGCTCCGCGCCGAGGGTGAGGACAAGTCCCATGTCCACGACGCGGTCGATTTCATCGCCCAGCTCCGGCAGGCCGAGGACCTGTCGACACTGCCCGTGGGGCGCAACGTCGTGGTGATCGGCGGCGGGATGACGGCGGTCGATGCCGCGGTTCAGTCCAAGCTCCTGGGCGCGGAAAACGTCACCATGGTCTACCGCCGCGGACGCGAGGCGATGGGCGCCTCGGAAGAGGAACAGCATCTTGCCAGTTCCAAGGGCGTGCGCATCGTCACCGGCGCGGCGCCGGTGCGGATCTTGGGCGACGGCGCGGTCGAGGCCGTGGAATTCGCCTACACGCGCGAGATCGAGGCGGGCCTGGAACTCTCGGACGAGACCTTCCGGCTGAAGGCCGACCAGGTGTTCAAGGCTATCGGACAGAGCCTTGAGGGCGCGCCCGAGGGGGTGGCGTTGTCGGGCCGCAAGATCGCCGTGACCGGGCCGGGCCGCACCAGCCTGAAGGGTGTCTGGGCCGGGGGCGACTGCGCCCAGGGCGGCGACGACCTGACCGTGACGGCGGTGGCCGAGGGCCGAGACGCCGCCGAGGACATCCATGCAACCCTGATGGCGGAGGGCTGAGCCATGGCCGACCTGAGAAACGATTTCGTGGGCATCAAGTCCCCCAACCCGTTCTGGCTGGCCTCGGCGCCGCCGACCGACAAGGAATACAATGTCCGCCGCGCTTTCGAGGCGGGCTGGGGCGGCGTCGTGTGGAAGACCCTGGGCGAGGACGGCCCGCCCGTGGTCAACGTCAACGGCCCGCGCTACGGCGTGGTCTACGGCGCCGATCGCCGTGTGCTGGGGCTCAACAATATCGAGTTGATCACCGACCGCCCGCTGGAGGTGAACCTGCGCGAAATCAAGCAGGTGAAACGCGACTACCCCGACCGGGCGATGGTCGTGTCGCTCATGGTGCCCTGCACCGAGGAGGCCTGGAAGGCGATCCTCAAGCGCGTCGAGGAGACCGGCGCCGACGGGGTGGAGCTGAACTTCGGCTGCCCCCACGGCATGAGCGAGCGCGGCATGGGCTCCGCCGTCGGGCAGGTGCCCGAGTATATCGAGATGGTCACCCGCTGGTGCAAGGCGAACACGCGGATGCCGGTGATCGTCAAGCTGACGCCCAACATCACCGATATCCGCCTGGCCAGCCGCGCGGCGCACAAGGGCGGCGCGGACGCGGTCAGTCTCATCAACACGGTCAACTCGATCACCGCGGTCGATCTGGACCAGATGTGCCCGGAGCCCACGATCGACGGCAAGGGCACCCATGGCGGGTATTGCGGGCCCGCGGTGAAACCCATCGCGCTGAACATGGTGGCCGAGATCGCGCGCGACCCGGAGACCCGCGGTCTGCCGATTTCGGGCATCGGGGGTGTGACCACCTGGAAAGACGCGGCCGAGTTCATGGCGCTGGGGGCGGGCAACGTCCAGGTCTGCACGGCGGCGATGACCTACGGGTTCAAGATCGTGCAGGAGATGATCTCGGGGCTCTCGGGCTGGATGGATCGCAAGGGATTCTCAACCCTGTCCGACTTTACCGGCATGGCCGTGCCGAACGTAACGGACTGGCAATATCTGAACCTTAACTATGTGACCAAGGCGCGCATCGACCAGGAGGCGTGCATCAAATGCGGGCGTTGCTATGCGGCGTGCGAGGATACCAGCCACCAGGCGATCGAGATGACGCCCGAGCGGCAATTCGTGGTGAAGGACGAGGAATGTGTGGCCTGCAACCTGTGCGTCAATGTCTGCCCGGTCGAGGGCTGCATCACGATGGAACGGCTCGCCCCCGGCGCGGTCGATCCGCGCACGGGCGAACAGGTTCCCGCGGAGTACGGGAACTGGACGATGCATCCCAACAATCCGGGCGCCTGCGCCGCGGAGTGAGGTCTCAGACCTCGATATCGAGTGCGCGGGCCGGCGGTTCTTCCGGCGGCGCGCCGCTGTTGCGCCAAAGCACGTTCGCCTCGCTCTGGCGCCGCTCGGCCTCGAGCTGCAGCGGCGTGGTGTCGAAGGCGGGCGGCGGGCCGGCCGGACGATCCGGGTCGGGCTGCGGAAAGGCCGGCCGATACGGGGTCTGTCCGCGTTCGCCGGTCTCGCTCCGGGTCTGGCCGGCCGATGCGCCGTTCGACACCGCCGCGATGGGCGCCGCCGGGGCCGCGGGCGCGAGGGCCTGGCTGCCGCTGTCCTGATATCCGACCACCGGGATCGGGCCGATGATCTGCATGGTTCCCTAGCTCCAATACGAGCCCCCACCAGTCATTCATTATGCGTTAAGAGCGCGGTTTCGGGAAGTGGTCACCCAAGGAAATCGGCGGCTATGGTTAACGCGCATCCTCCGGCGCAAGGAGGCGGCCGAACAACGTCGCGAGATGCCGTTCGGCCCCTTCGTAGGGGTCGGGCGTCCCGGGGCCTAGAACGGCGCGCACCTGCACCTCGAAATCGGCATAGTGCTGGGTCAGGGCCCAGATCGAGAAGATGAGGTGATAGGGATCGACCTCCGCGATGCGCCCCTCCGCGGCCCAGCCCGCGATCACCGCCGCCTTCTCGTCGACCAGCGTCTTCAACGCGCCCTCCAGCGTCACTCCGATCCGCGGCGCGCCTTGCAGGATCTCGTTCGCGAAAAGCCGGCTTTCACGGGGATAGTCCCGGCTCATCAACAGCTTGCGCCGCACGTAGCCGAGGATTTCGGGGACAGGTTCGCCCGCGGCGTCGAGCGCCTTCAAAGGTGCGAGCCAGGTCTCCAGCAGGCCCGAGAGAAGGGTCTCGTGGATCGCCTCCTTAGACGGGAAGTAGTAGAGCAGGTTGGGCTTCGACAGGCCCGCTTCGGTCGCGATCCGGTCGAGCGTGGCGCCACGGAAACCGTGCTGCGAGAACACCTCGAGCGCCGCCTCGAGGATCGCGCGGCGGTTGCGGCGCTGGATGCGGGTGCGGGCCTGCTCGGGGCTCATCTGCGTCAAGGACTCGTTCGAATGCGTATCTTATTCTATGCAAGACATCGTGCCGGCGAACCGTCGGTCCGGCCGGGGCGCAGCGCGCGGGGGGCTTCTTGACTGCGCCCAAGCCTCTGCTAGCGTGATCCTGACCGCCCGGTCAAACGGTTTGGCCGCCGCGATGCGGCCCCTGACGGAGAACCCCCATGGCACTCGACCGCAATGCCGGCCCCAACGATTTTTCCGCCTTCTGGATGCCGTTCACCGCGAACCGCCAGTTCAAGAAGGCGCCGCGGATGTTCGTGGGCGCGAGCGGAATGTATTACAAGACCGCCGACGGCCGCGAGGTGCTGGACGGCACCGCCGGGCTGTGGTGCTGCAACGCGGGCCATTGCCGGCCGAAGATCACGCAAGCGATTCAGGCCCAGGCGGCCGAACTCGACTACGCCCCCGCCTTCCAGATGGGCCACCCCAAGGCGTTCGAACTGGCCAGCGCGCTGCGCGACATGGCGCCCGAGGGGATGGAGCACGTGTTCTTCACCAATTCCGGGTCCGAGTCGGTGGAGACCGCGCTGAAGATCGCCATTGCCTATCACCGTGCGCGGGGCGAGGGGCAGCGGACGCGCTTGATCGGGCGTGAGCGCGGCTATCACGGGGTGAATTTCGGCGGCATCTCGGTCGGCGGCATCGTCAACAACCGCAAGGTCTTCGGCTCGCTCCTGACCGGGGTCGACCACCTGCCGCACACGCATATCCCCGAAAACGCCTTCACCCGCGGCCAACCCGAGCATGGCGCGCACCTGGCGGACGAGTTGGAACGGATCGTGGCGCTGCACGGGGCCGAGACCATCGCCGCGGTTATCGTGGAACCGATGGCGGGCTCGACCGGCGTGCTGCTGCCGCCCAAGGGCTACCTGGAGCGGCTGCGCGAGATCACCGCGAAGCACGGCATCCTGCTGATCTTCGACGAGGTCATCACCGGCTTCGGCCGGCTGGGCTCGGCCTTTGCCGCCGATCATTTCGGCGTGCTGCCCGACATGATGACCACCGCCAAGGGCCTGACCAACGGGGTCATTCCGATGGGCGCGGTGCTGACCACGCCGGCGATCCACGACGCCTTCATGCAGGGTCCCGAGCATCTGATCGAGCTGTTCCACGGCTACACCTATTCCGGCAACCCGATCGCGTCCGCCGCTGGGCTCGCAACGCTCCAGACCTATCGCGAGGAGGGCCTGTTCGAGAACGCGGCCAGCCTCGCCCCCTACTGGGAGGACGCGCTGCACAGCCTCAAGGGGCTGCCCCACGTCATCGACATCCGCAACATGGGGCTGATCGGCGCGGTGGAACTGGAGCCGATGGCGGGCGAGCCGACGAAACGCGCCTTCACGGCGTTCCTGAACGCCTACGAAAAGGGCCTGCTGATCCGAACCACCGGCGACATCATCGCGCTGTCGCCACCGCTGATGATCGACAAGGCGCAGATCGACGAACTTTTCGGCAAGCTCGGCGACGTGCTGAAGGCGCTCGACTGAGACGCGGGACCCGCCCCGCGGTGCGGGGCGGGCGCCCGGCCGTCAGGCCCCGCAGGCGTAGCCGAAGGTGGCCCGGTTGGCCTCGACCCCGCTGACCGACAGGGCGCAGCCCCCGCCGGCATCGGCGGAGTCTCCCACGGCGATGGTGGTTGTCTCGAGCCCGTTCAGGGCAATGCGGGCGCGGCCCGCCTCGGCGTCGACCCGCGCCAGAAAGACCCGCACCGCGCCGTCGCCGAAGAGGGCGGTCTCGCCGACCGCGACGGTCGTGCCATCGCCGGTGGCGGCCGGGGCGGCCGCGCTGTCCGTTGCCGCCTCGCCCGTGTCCTCGGGCGCGCCGCAGGCCGCGCTCAGCGCCGCCTGACCGCCGCCGACCGCGTCCAGCGTCACCGCGCAGTCCTGGCCGTCGGCCGCAACGGTCATGCTGTCGCCGACCGCGAGGTCCTGCATCGTGCCGTTGACCGAGACGCGCGCGCGCTGGCCCTCGGTGTCGATCCGCGAGACGAAGGCGCGCACCGCGCCGTCGGCCAGGATCGCCGTGCCGCCCACGGCGGTGCCGCCGTCGGGCGCGGCGGTTTCAGCCTCGGCGTCGGGGGCCGCGGCCTCGAACGCGGGCTCCGGCACGGCTGCGGCCATCTCGGGGCTTGCCGCGGTGCCGGCGCCTTCCGACGCTGTGCCGATGCCGCTGACCGTTTTCGCCAGACGGCTGCCGAGTGCCGCGCTCTCGGCCAGAGCCTCGGCCTGGGCATCGGCCCGCGCCGAAACGGCGGCCAGTTCCGCCTCAAGCCCCTCGACCTGCTCCGTCAGCCCCGCGATGCGTTGTTCGAGCGCGGTCTCTTCCGACCCGCTCCGCTGCTGCATGACCAGCAGCGCGAAAGCCGCAACGACGACCGCGCCGCCGATCCATATCGTCTTTCCTTCCATCATTCGTCCTCCCTGATTGGCGTTCCGACTGCCTGCCCGATCCCGCCTCGGAGGTGTGGTTCGCGCCGGGTCTGTGCCCGGGTTGACCGAACTCTAACCGCTACCGCCGCGAATCGCGCATTTTTTTCTTTTGCATGCCCGCGCCGCTTGAAACCGTTGCGGGGGGACGCAAAAGTGATCGCGTCGCCGGCCCGGACCGGCGGGAACAGGCCCGGCACGAGGCCGTAACAGGTGAGGTCGACGCGCATGACAGCCCCCGGCGAGAATCTGAAGATCGATGGCGAGCGGCTCTGGGACAGCCTCATGGAAATGGCCAGGATCGGCCCCGGCGTCGCGGGCGGCAACAACCGCCAGACGCTGACCGATGCCGACGCCGAGGGCCGCGCGCTGTTCCAGCGGTGGTGCGAAGCGGCGGGCTGCACGATGGGCGTCGACGAGATCGGCACGATGTTCGCCCGGCGCGAGGGCACCGACCCCGACGCGCTGCCGGTCTATGTGGGCTCGCACCTCGATACCCAGCCGACGGGCGGCAAGTATGACGGGGTGCTGGGCGTCCTCGGCGCGCTGGAGATCGTGCGCACGCTGAACGACCTCGGCATCAGGACGAAACACCCCATCGTGGTCACGAACTGGACCAACGAGGAGGGCACGCGCTTTGCCCCCGCGATGCTGGCCTCGGGCGTCTTCGCGGGCGTGCATGAACAGGGCTGGGCCTATGGGCGCCAGGACGCCGAGGGGAAGAGCTTCGGCGACGAGTTGGAGCGGATCGGCTGGAAGGGCGACGAGCAGGTCGGCGCCCGCAAGATGCACGCCTTCTTCGAGTTGCATATCGAACAGGGCCCGATCCTGGAGGCCGAGGGCAAGGAGATCGGCGTCGTCACCCACGGCCAGGGGCTCAGCTGGACGCAGGTCACGATCACCGGCAAGGAGAGCCATACCGGCTCCACCCCGATGCCGATGCGCAAGAACGCAGGGCTCGGCATGGCGCGGGTCCTGGACCTGGTCGACGAGATCGCCTGGTCGCACAAGCCCGATGCGGTGGGCGCGGCGGGCCATATCGACATCTCACCCAACTCGCGCAACGTGATCCCCGGCAAGGCGGTCTTCACCGTCGATTTCCGCTCGCCCGACCTCGCCGTGATCGAGGACATGGAACAGCGCCTGCGCGAGGGGGCGCAGAAGATCTGTGACGAGATGGGCTTGCAGGTCGAGTTCGAGAAGGTCGGCGGCTTCGACCCGGTGGAATTCGACCCGGCCTGCGTGAAAGCCATCCGCGACGCGGCCGAGCGGCTGGGCTATTCCCACAGGGACCTGATCTCAGGCGCGGGCCACGACGCCTGCTGGATCAACCGCGTGGCCCCCACCGCGATGGTGATGTGCCCCTGCGTCGACGGGCTCAGCCATAACGAGGCCGAGGAAATCTCGCCCGAATGGGCCACCGCCGGCGCGAACGTCCTGTTCCACGCGGTGGTGGAAACGGCGGGGATCGTGGAGTGATGAGGCCCCACGCCCCCCGGCAACCGTGGCGTCCCCCGGCGCCTCTTGCGACCGCGTGCCGGGGTCCGGCGCGGGGGCGGGGCCGGGTGCCGGCGATGGAGCGGGGGGCGTGATGCGGCGATCCCGTCTTGCCGGGAAGCTGGCCGCGAGGGGCCGGCGCCGCCTCGATACCTGGAAGCTCGCTCGCGAGATGCGGGTGCTGTCCGGCCCGAACCATGTCACGCTGGCCGAGAACGAGGTCGCGCTGGTGATGCTGGGCCGGAACGTCGCCTATTACCTTCGGGACTTCTACGACTACCACATGGCGCTTGGCGTCCGGCATTTTCTTTACATCGATAACGGGTCCGAAGACGGGTCTGCCGAAATCGCGGCCGCGCTGCCCGACACCACGGTCGTGTCGACCGGGGCCGACTTCGCCACCCGGGAAAGCATGATGCGCCGGACCGCGATGCAGCGCTTTCTCAGCGGCGGCTGGCGGCTGGCCCTCGATTCCGACGAGATCCTCGACTACCCGGGCCGCGAGACGCTCTCCCTTCCGGAGTTGGCGCGGCGCATGGACCGGGCGGGTTATACCGGGCTGGTGGGCCAGATGCTCGAATGCGTCTCCGACGCGCCGCTTTCCTCGGTGCAGGACGCGCCGTTCTCGGAGGTGCGCCGGACCCATACGCTGTGTAGCGTCGAAGACATCACCGCCGTGCCCTACCATTCTGACGCGATCCGTCTGGGCTACCACCTCAGGCAGAACAGGCTGACCTCGGACGCGGTCCAGGTGCTGTTCGGCGGGCTGCGGCGCACCCTCTTCGGCGAGGAGTGCTGCCTGACCAAACACCCGTTCTTCAAGCCGTCAGCCGGGGTGGTTCCGATGGTGCATCCGCATGTCACCACCGGGCTGACCATCGCGCCGGCCAGCGTCCTGATCCGCCACTACAAATTCGCCGGCGGCGTGCTGCAGCGGGAGCGGGACTATATCTCGAAGGGGGCGGTCGCGGGGGGCGAGGTTCTGCTGCGCGCGTCGCGGCTGGAGACCGCGCCGGAGATGACGCTGACGGTGCCCGGGATGCTCGACGCCCCCGGTATCGAGGAGCTTTTCGAAAAGGATTTCCTGGCGATGACCGCGGCGGGCCGGCCGCTCTTTGCGGCATGATGCCGGCCAACCGAGAAAGGAGCGTGGAAGGGAACACGTCAAAGCGGAGCGGAAAGAGAATGCATCGGCGATGCAGAATTGAAGCCCGAGAATGCGCAACAGGGAGCGAAGAATGACCACTCTCATCAAGAACGGCACCATCGTCACCGCCGATTTGACCTACAAGGCCGATGTCCTGGTCGAGGGCGGCAAGATCATCGAGATCGGGCCGGACCTGAGCGGCGACGAAACCCTCGACGCCACCGGCTGTTACGTCATGCCCGGGGGCATCGACCCCCATACGCATCTGGAGATGCCCTTCATGGGCACCTATTCCAGCGACGATTTCGAATCCGGCACCCGCGCCGCACTTTCGGGCGGGACCACGATGGTCGTCGATTTCGCGCTGCCCAACCCGGACGGGCAGGGGCTGCTCGATGCGCTGCAGATGTGGGACAACAAGTCCACCCGCGCCCATTGCGACTATTCCTATCACATGGCGATCACCTGGTGGGGCGAGCAGGTCTTCGACGAGATGCAGACCGTCGTGCAGGACCGGGGCATCACCACCTTCAAACATTTCATGGCCTACAAGGGCGCGCTGATGGTGAACGACGACGAGATGTATGCCTCGTTCAAGCGCTGTTCCGAGCTTGGCGCGATCCCGCTGGTCCATGCCGAGAACGGCGACGTGGTGGCGGAACTTCAGCGCAAGTTGTTGGAAGAGGGCAATAACGGCCCCGAGGCGCATGCCTATTCGCGGCCGCCGGAGGTCGAGGGCGAGGCGACCAACCGCGCGATCATGATCGCCGACATGGCCGGCGTGCCGCTTTACGTCGTCCATGTCTCCTGCGAGGAGGCGCATGAGGCGATCCGGCGCGCACGGATGCTGGGCAAGCGGGTCTGGGGCGAGCCGCTGATCCAGCACCTGACGCTGGACGACAGCGAGTATGCGCACCCCGACTGGGACCATGCGGCCCGCCGGGTTATGTCGCCGCCCTTCCGCAACCAGCGCCACCAGGACAGCCTGTGGAACGGGTTGGCGAGCGGGTCGCTGTCGGTCGTCGCGACCGATCATTGCGCCTTCACCACCGAGCAGAAACGCTATGGCGTCGGCGATTTCACCAAGATCCCGAACGGCACCGGCGGGCTGGAGGACCGTTTGCCGATGCTCTGGACCTATGGCGTGGGCACCGGGCGGTTGACGCCGAACGAGTTCGTGGCCGTTACATCAACGAACATCGCCAAGATCCTGAATTGCTATCCGAAAAAGGGCGCTGTGCTGGTGGGCGCCGATGCCGACCTTGTGGTCTGGGACCCCGAAAAGGAAAAGACCATTACCGCGGCCAGCCAGCAATCTGCCATCGATTACAACGTGTTCGAGGGCAAGAAGGTCAAGGGTCTGCCGCGCTTCACGCTGACGCGCGGGCTTGTGGCGGTGAATGACGGCGCCTTCGTCGGGCAGGAGGGGCATGGCGCCTTCGTCAAGCGCGACCCCGACGGGCCGGTCAACAAGGCGCTGTCGTCGTGGAAGGAACTGACCGCCCCGCGCAAGGTGGAACGGTCGGGCATCCCGGCGAGCGGCGTGTGAGGCAAGGACCATCCCGGCGCCCGCGGGCAGGGCGCCGGGTCACGAGGGGCAAGGCGTGAAACAACCGGTAATCAGGGCGGATCACCTCGATCTGGTGTTCCAGACGAATGACGGTCCCGTGCATGCGTTGAGCGACGTGTCGCTCGACATCATGAAGGGGGAGTTCGTCAGTTTCATCGGGCCGTCGGGCTGCGGGAAGACGACGTTTCTGCGTTGCGTGGCGGCGTTGGAGCATCCCACCGGGGGCGGGCTCAGCGTCAACGGCATGACGCCGGACAACGCGCGGCAGGAGCGCAGCTACGGTTACGTGTTCCAGGCCGCGGGGCTGTATCCGTGGCGGACGATTGCGAAGAACATCAAGCTACCCCTTGAAATCATGGGATTTTCGAGGGCGGAACAGGACAAGCGGGTGGACCGGGTGCTGGAGCTTGTCGACCTCAAGGGCTTCGGCAAGAAATATCCCTGGCAGCTCTCGGGCGGCATGCAGCAGCGCGCCTCCATCGCCCGCGCGCTGGCCTTCGATGCCGATATTCTGCTTATGGATGAACCCTTTGGCGCGCTCGATGAAATCGTGCGCGACCACCTGAACGAGCAGCTTCTGGCGCTCTGGGCGCGGACGCAGAAGACCTGCCTGTTCGTCACCCACTCGATCCCCGAGGCGGTGTACCTGTCCACCAGGATCGTGGTGATGAGCCCGCGGCCGGGGCGGATCGCGGACGTGATCGACAGCCCGCTGCCGAAGGAGCGCCCGCTCGATATCCGCGACACGCCGGAGTTCCTGGAGGTCGCGCACCGGGTCCGCGAAGGGTTGCGCGCAGGACATGCCTATGACGACTGAGCCCATGACCCGCGATCGGAATTCCATCGGACTTCCATCGGACTTTCATCGGACTTTGCGTCTTGCGCGTGGCGCATGGGTCGGGAGGCCGCCCGCCGGTCTTCCGCGGCCCCGGCGGGGCGTGCGGCCGGCCGCCGGGGCGCTGGCGGGACGGTCGATCGCGTCGGCACGCGCGGGCGGCCGGGCGCTCGGTTCATGGCGGGGGCGCCGCGATGCGTAGCGTTCTGCCCATCCTCACGGTCGTCATGGCCATCGTCGCGCTGTGGTACGCCGCGGCGGTGCTGATGAACAGCCGCTGGACGCTGGACCAGGCGGAACGGGCGGGGCAGGAACTGACGGTCGGCCAGATCGTGGCCGACACCCTGGCCCAGGAGCGGCCCAAGCTGCCCGCCCCCCACCAGGTGGGCGCGGAGCTGTGGAAGACGACCGGCGCGATGGCGCTGGACGGCCGGCCGTTCTCCAAGCGCAGCCTGATCTTCCATGGCTGGATCACGTTGTCGGCCACGCTGCTGGGCTTTGCCATCGGCACCGGGCTGGGCATCCTGCTGGCCATCGGCATCGTCCACAACCGGGCGATGGACATGAGCGTGATGCCCTGGGCGATTGCCAGCCAGACCATCCCGATCCTCGCCATCGCGCCGATGATCATCGTGGTCCTGAACTCCGTCGGCGTGACCGGGCTGATCCCCAAGGCGATCATTTCGGCCTACCTGTCGTTCTTCCCGGTCGTGGTGGGCATGGTGGCGGGCTTGCGCAGCCCCGACCGGATGCAGCTCGACCTGCTGGCGACCTACTCGGCCAGCCCCGCGCAGGTGTTCTGGAAGCTGCGCTGGCCCGCGGCGATGCCCTACCTGTTCACCTCGCTCAAGGTCGGCATCGCCGCCAGCCTCGTCGGCGCCATCGTCGGCGAGTTGCCCACCGGCGCGGTGCGGGGCCTTGGCGCGCGGCTGCTGGCGGGCAGCTATTACGGCCAGACCGTGCAGATCTGGAGCGCGCTGTTCGCCGCGGCGATCCTGGCCGCGGCGCTGGTGGGCCTGATCGGGCTGATCCAGCGGATCACGCTGGCGCGGATGGGGCTGGCGCGATGAGCTGGCTCGTCTTCGCGGCACTGTTCTGGGCGGGGGCGCTTGCGCTGAACGTGGCGCTGTCGAACTCGCCCTGGCGCCGGAGTTGGCCGGTGCGGCTGGCCGTGCCCGCGATCTTCGGCATCACCGTGCTGGTGGTCTGGGAAGGGCTGGTGCGGGGGCTGGGCGTGCCCGGCGTGATCCTGCCGCCGCCAAGCGCGATCGGCGCACGCATCGCCACGAGCACCGACATCCTGTGGACCGATTTCGTGCAGACCTTCGTCAAGGGCGCGCTGTCGGGCTATGCGATGGGCTGCAGCGCGGCGATCCTGACGGCGATCCTGATCGACCGGTCGCCCTTCCTGCAGCGCGGCCTGCTGCCGGTGGGCAATTTCGTCGCCGCCCTGCCGATCATCGGCACCGCGCCGATCCTGGTGATGTGGTTCGGTTTCGACTGGCAGTCGAAGGCCGCGGTGGTCGTCGCGATGGTGTTCTTCCCCGTGCTGGTGAACACCGTCGAGGGGCTGGCCGCCGCAAGCGCGATGCAGAAGGACCAGATGAAGACCTGGTCGGCGAGCTACGGCCAGACGCTGATGAAGCTGCGCCTTCCGGCGGCGATGCCGTTCATCTTCAACGGCCTCAAGATCGCGACCACGCTGGCGCTGATCGGGGCCATCGTCGCCGAATTTTTCGGCAGTCCGATCAAGGGAATGGGATTCCGCATCTCGACCGAGGTGGGGCGCCTGGCGCTCGACATGGTCTGGGCGGAAATTGCCGTGGCGGCGCTGGCCGGCTCGGCATTCTACGGCCTCGTGGCGATGGCCGAGCGGGCGGTGACCTTCTGGCACCCCTCGCAGCGGGGCGGATAACAAGTGAAAACGGAGGTGAAGATGAAACTGAAACTGACCCTGGCCGCGAGCGCGCTGGCGCTGGCCGCGGGCGCGGCGCAGGCGGCCGACGAACTGACCCTGCAACTGAAATGGGTGACCCAGGCCCAGTTCGCGGGCTACTATGTGGCGCTCGACAAGGGCTTCTACGCCGACGAGGACCTGGACGTCACGATCCGGCCGGGCGGGCCGGACATCGCGCCGACCCAGGTGATCGCGGGCGGCGGCGCCGACGTGACGGTGGAATGGATGCCCGCCGCGCTGGCGGCCCGCGAAAAGGGCCTGCCGCTGGTCAACATCGCCCAGCCGTTCAAGGCGTCGGGGATGATGCTGACCTGCCTGAAGGAGACCGGCATCGAGAGCCCGGACGACTTCCCCGGCAAGACGCTGGGCGTCTGGTTCTTCGGCAACGAGTACCCGTTCCTGAGCTGGATGAGCCAGCTCGGCATCCCGACCGACGGGTCGGACGGGGGCGTGACCGTGCTGAAACAGGGCTTCAACGTCGACCCGCTGTTGCAGAAACAGGCCGACTGCATCTCGACCATGACCTATAACGAATACTGGCAGGTGATCGATGCCGGGATCGCGCCCGACGAGCTGGTGACCTTCAAGTACGAGGACCGGGGCGTGGCGACGCTGGAGGACGGGCTTTACGTGCTGGAAGAGAAGCTCGACGACCCGGAGGAGGTCGACAAGCTGGCGCGGTTCGTCCGGGCCTCGATGAAGGGCTGGAAATGGGCCGAGGAGAACCCCGACGCGGCGGCGATGATCGTGCTCGACAACGACGAGACCGGGGCGCAGACCGAAAAGCACCAGAAGCGGATGATGGGCGAGGTGGCCAAGCTGACCGCGGGATCGAACGGGGCGCTGGACCCGGCCGATTACGACCGCACGGTGGCCTCGCTCTTGTCCGGCGGGTCGGACCCGGTGATCACCCGCGAACCCGAGGGCGCCTGGACCCACGCGATCACCGACGCGGCGCTGGACTAGGGGCGCGGCGCCCGGCGCCGCAGGCCGAAGCAGGAATGGGGCATCCGGTCCGGGGCGCGGCTTGATCACGATCAATGCCGCCCCCAACTGAACCGGATAGTTCAGATGGCCGGGCGCCGATGCCCGGAGGGAGTAGGGAGACTGCGATGACACGGATGACGGGATGGGCCCGGCTGGCGGCCGGGATCGCGCTTGCGGGCTTGCTGGCGGGCTGCGTTTCCGAGCTGGTGGAGGAATGCGAGCCGGGCGTGGGCGAGATGAGCGAGATGGCGACGATCTGTGCGCCGCCGCCGTCCTGATCGCGCCGCCCCGTGCGGGGCGTTCGGCCAGGGCTGAAAACACGGCGGGCCGGGAGACGATCCCGGCCCGTCCGTTCCCGCGGCTTGGCGGGCGCCCGCGCTACTTGTTCATCCTGTTTTCGATGAGGTCGTCGACCACCGAGGGGTCGGCGAGGGTGGAGGTGTCGCCTAAGGTGCCGTAGTCGTTCTCGGCGATCTTGCGCAGGATGCGGCGCATGATCTTGCCCGAGCGGGTCTTGGGCAGGCCCGGCGCCCACTGGATCAGGTCGGGCTTGGCGATCGGGCCGATCTCGGTGCGGACCCACTTCTCCAGCTCCTTCTTCAGCGCGTCGGTGGGGTCGACCTCGTTCATCAGCGTGACATAGGCGTAGATGCCCTGGCCCTTGATCTCGTGCGGGTAGCCCACGACCGCCGCCTCGGCCACCGCGGCATGGGCCACCAGCGCGGATTCGACCTCCGCGGTGCCCATCCGGTGGCCGCTCACGTTGATCACGTCGTCGACGCGCCCCGTCACCCAGTAATACCCGTCGGCATCGCGCCGGCAGCCGTCGCCGGAGAAGTAGTAGCCCTTGTAATGGCTGAAATAGGTGTCCTGGAAGCGCTCGTGATCGCCCCAGACGGTGCGCATCTGGCCGGGCCACGAATCCTTCAGGCACAGCACGCCCTCGGCCACGGTGTCTTCGATCTCCTTGCCGGATTCGGGCTCCAGCACCACCGGCTGCACCCCGAAGAACGGCCGCGTGGCCGAGCCGGGCTTGGTCGGCGTGGCGCCGGGCAGGGGCGTCAGCAGGTGGCCGCCGGTCTCGGTCTGCCACCAGGTGTCGACGATCGGGCAGCGCCCCTGGCCGACATGGGTGTTGTACCACTCCCAGGCCTCGGGGTTGATCGGCTCGCCGACCGTGCCCAGCACCTTCAGCGACGACAGGTCGTATGTCTCGACCCACTCGGTGCCCTGGCCCATCAGCGCCCGGATCACCGTGGGCGCGGTGTAGAACTGGTTGACCTTCAGGTCCTGGCAGATCCGCCAGAAGCGGCCCGCGTCGGGGTAGGTGGGCACGCCCTCGAACATCACGGTGGTGGCCCCGTTCGCCAGCGGCCCGTAGACGATGTAGCTGTGCCCGGTGACCCAGCCCACATCGGCGGTGCACCAGAACACGTCGCCCTCGTGATAGTCGAAGACGTATTCATGGGTCATCGCGGCATAGACGAGATAGCCGCCCGAGCTGTGCACCACGCCCTTGGGCTTGCCGGTCGATCCGCTCGTGTAGAGGATGAACAGCGGATGCTCGGCGCCCAGTTCGCGGGCCGGGCAGTCGGGCGAGGCATGGTCCATCAGCGCCAGCACGTCGACGTCGCGCCCGTCGATCCAGGTGGTCTGGTCGCCGGTATGCTTGACCACCATGCAGCGCACCTTGTCCGAACAGTGCAGAAGGGCCGCGTCGGTATTGGCCTTGAGGTTGGTCTTGCGCCCGCCCCTGGGCGCGGTGTCGGCGGTGATGACGACCTTGGCGCCGCAATCGTTGATCCGGTTGGCCAGCCCGTCCGAGGAGAACCCCGCGAAGACGATGGAATGGATCGCGCCGATCCGCGCGCAGGCCAGCATCGCGTAGGCGGCCTCGGGGATCATCGGCAGGTACAGCACCACCCGGTCGCCGCGCATCACGCCCTGGCTGAGCAGGACGTTGGCCATCCGGTTCACCTTCTCGTGCAGCTCCCGGTAGGTGATGTGCAGGGTTTCCGCGTCGGGCTCGTCCGGCACCCAGATGATCGCGTCCTGGTCGCCGCGGGTCTTGAGGTGGCGGTCGATGCAGTTGGCGGCGACGTTCAGCGTGCCGTCGCGGAACCAGTGGATCTCGACCTCGCCCATCCTGAAGTTGGTGTTCTTGACCTCGGTATAGGGCTTGATCCAGTCCAGCCGACGCCCGTGCTCCCCCCAGAACGCCTCCGGATCCGCGACCGACGCGCGATACATCTCCTCATACCGCGACGCGTCGATATGGGCGGCCTTCGCGATTTCGTCGCTCGGGGGATAGATGTGCTCTTCGGTCATGTGTGCTCCTCCCGTGGAATGCGTCAACATGTAAAAAGGCCCCGCCGGTGGGGCGGGGCCGTCGGCGGTCAGATGGCGAGATATTCCGAGCGAAGCGCCTCGTTCTGCAAGACCTCGGCCGCGGACCCGTCATAGACGATCTGGCCGGTATCCAGGATCACCGCCCGGTCGGCGAGTTCGAGCGCGCGGATCGCGTTCTGTTCCACGATCACCGTGGTGATGCCCTGTTCCTTGATGTGGATCAGCGTCTTCTCGATCTCGTCCACGATCACCGGGGCGAGCCCCTCGTAGGGTTCGTCGAGCAGGAGCACCTTGATGTCGCGGGCCAGCGCCCGGGCGATGGACAGCATCTGCTGTTCGCCGCCCGACAGCGTCACGCCCTCCTGCTTGCGGCGTTCGCCGAGGCGGGGGAACAGGTCGTAGAGCCGGTCGAGCGTCCAGCCGACGGGCGGCGCGATCTGGGCGAGCTGCAGGTTTTCCTCGACCGTCAGGCCGGGGATGATGCGCCGGTCCTCGGGCACCAGCCCGATGCCGACGGAACTGGCCTCGTGCGAGGCCATCCGGTGCAGCGGCTGGTGGTCGAGCCAGATCTCGCCATAGGTGACCTGCGGGCTGTCGAGCCGGGCGATGGCCCTGAGCGTCGAGGTCTTGCCCGCGCCGTTGCGGCCGAGCAGCGCGAGGATCTCGCCCTCGTGGACGTTGAAGTTCACGCCCTGCACGATGTAGCTCTCGCCGTAATAGGCGTGCACGTCGTAGACCGACAGGAAGGCCGGCGCGGTGGCCGCCTGGTTGGCGTGCTTGTTGAAGTCGGGTTTGACGTTCATGGCGTCCCCTCCCTAGTTGGCCTGGCCGAGATAGGCTTCCTGCACCTTCGGGTGGCCCTTGATGTTCTCGGGCACATCTTCGACCAGAGGCGTCCCCTGGGCAAGCACCGTGATGCGGTCGGCGAGGCTGAACACGACATGCATGTCGTGTTCGATGATCGCCATGGTGATGTCGCGGCTTTCGTTGATCTGGCGCAGCAGGTCGATGGTGTTGTTGGTGTCGGCCCGCGCCATGCCGGCGGTGGGTTCGTCCAGCAGCAGCAGTTTCGGCTCCTGCACCAGGCACATCGCCATTTCCAGCCGCCGCTTGTCGCCGCGCGAGAGGCTGGCGGCGTGCATCTCCGCCTTCTCGGCCATGTTGACGTCGTCGAGCATGTGCATCGCCCGGTCGACGATGTCGCGTTCCTGGCCGACGGTCTCGAAGGCGTGCATGCGGAACGCCCCGTCGCGCTTGGCGAAACACGGGATCAGGACGTTCTCCAGCACCGTCAGGTCGCCGAAGATCTCGGGGGTCTGGAACACCCGCGAAATGCCCATCTGGTTGATCTCGTGCGGCTTGCGGCCGAGCACGCTTTGCCCGTCGAACATGACCGAGCCGGTGTCGGGGATCAGCTTGCCGACGAGGCAGTTGAGCAGCGTCGACTTGCCCGCCCCGTTCGGCCCGATGATCGCGTGCACTGAGTTCTCCTTGACCGAGAGGTTCACGTCCCCCAGCGCCTGCAACCCGCCGAAGCGCTTGTTGACGCCTTTGACTTCGAGAATTCCCATCTGTCAGACCTCCTTACTCGGCCACGTGGGGGGCGGGGTCGGGGCGATGCTCGGGGTCCTTGGACCGCGGGCCGTCCTTGGTGCGCTTCTTGCGGAACAGCCGCGCGAGGCGCTGGAAGCCCTCGACCAGGCCGCCGGGCAGGAAGATCACCACCAGCATGAACAGGATGCCCAGCGTGAGGTGCCAGCCCTTGCCGACGAAGGGGTAGATCAGCGCGACCACGAAATCCTCCAGCCCGTCGGGCAGGAAGGCGAACCAGGCGTGCAGGACGTTGTCATTGATCTTCGAGAAGATGTTCTCGAAATACTTGATGAAGCCCGCGCCGAGGACCGGCCCCATCAGGGTGCCCGCGCCGCCCAGGATGGTCATCAGCACGACCTCGCCCGAGGCGGTCCACTGCATGCGTTCGGCGCCGGCCAGCGGGTCCATGGAGGCCATCAGCCCGCCGGCGAGCCCGGCATACATGCCCGAGATCACGAAGGCCGCCAGCGTGTAGGGCCGCGCGTTCAGCCCGGTGTAGTTCATCCGCTGCTGGTTCGACTTGACCGCCCGCAGCATGATGCCGAAGGGCGAGCGGAAGATGCGCATCGACAGGTAGAAGGCCGCGATGGCGATCACCGCGCAGAAATAGTAGCCGGTGTTGAAGGTGAAGTCCCAGCCGCCGAGCGAGAGTTCGACGCTGTTGCGCATCTCCAGCCCGAAGAGGTGCGGCGCGGGGATGTTGCCGCCCTCGGTCTGGCTGATGCCGAACCAGCGCGGGTCGTTCAGCGACAGTTGCAGGCCGGTCTCGCCGCCGGTGATCGGGGTGAGCACCGAATAGGCCAGCGCGAAGGACATCTGCGCGAAGGCCAGCGTCAGGATCGAGAAGTAGATGCCCGACCGCCGGAGCGAGACGTAGCCGATCAGCAGCGCGAACAGCCCCGAGACCGCGACGGCCAGCACCAGCGCCGGGATCACGTTCATCGAGAGCAGCTTGAACATCCACACCGCCGAGTAGGAGCCGACCCCCAGGAAGGCCGCGTGGCCGAAGGAGAGATAGCCCGTCAGGCCGAACAGGATGTTGAAGCCGATGGCGAAGATGCCGAAGATCGCGAAGCGCTGCATCAGGTCGGGGTAGCCCGCGTTGAACTGCGCGAGGCTGGAGTCCGAGGGGAAGGGTTGCAGCAGGATCGGCGTCGCCAGCGTCAGGAAGACGACGATCAGCAGGAAACGGGTGTCTTTCGGGCTCAGTCCGAACATGGTCTCAGTCCTCCATCACGCCCTTGCGCCCCATCAGCCCGCGCGGACGGGTCAGCAGGATCGCGATGGCGACAAGGTAGATGATGATCTGGTTGATGCCGGGCAGCAGTTCGATCACGCCCTGCATGGAGGCGAAGCTTTGCAGGATGCCCAGCACGAAGCCCGCCAGCACCGCGCCCGCGAGCGAGCCCATGCCGCCGACGACCACGACGACGAAGGACAGCACGAGGAAGTCCATGCCCATGTGGTAGTTGGGCGCGAGGATCGGGGCGTACATCACCCCGGCCAGCCCCGCCACGATGGCGGCGATGCCGAACATGATCGTGAAGCGGCGGTCGATGTTGATGCCCAGCAGGCCCACCGTCTCGCGGTCGGCCATGCCCGCGCGCACCACCATGCCGAAGGTCGTGTAGCGCAGGAAGGCGAAGACCGCGCCGATCACCACCGCGGCGAACAGGAAATAGACCAGCCGCCAGTAGGGATACATGATCGTGTTCGGCTCGAAGCCCAGCAGCGTGCCGAAGTCGAACGAGCCGACGAAGGCGTCGGGCGCGGGCATCTGGATCGGGTTGGCGCCGTAGAAATACTTGACGATCTCCTGCAGCACGATCGCCAGGCCGAAGGTCACCAGGATCTGGTCGGCATGGGGGCGCTTGTAGAAATGCTTGATCAGGCCGCGTTCCATCGCCAGCCCGATCAGCGCCATCACCGGCACCGCGACCAGCAGCGACAGCGGCACCGACCAGTCGATGATCCATTCTCCGGCGGCCTCGCCGAACCAGGCCTCGACATAGGGCACCTGCACCTTCAGCGGGTTGCCGAGGAAGTCGGTCCGGGTCGGATCGATCTCCTCGAAGGACAGGCCGGCGATCTGGTGGAACGTCACGGCGACGAAGGCGCCCAGCATGAACAGCGCGCCGTGGGCGAAGTTCACCACGCCGAGCGTGCCGAAGATGAGCGTCAGTCCCAGCGCGATCAGCGCGTAGGCCGATCCCTTGTCGAGACCGTTCAGAATTTGCAGGATGATCCCGTCCATGCGTTACGTCCTTGCGGTGGTTCTGGGGGCGGGGCCGGCGCCGGCGTCGCGGCCGGGCCGGAGCGCGAGGCGGGCGGGCCGCCTCGCGCAAGCCGAGGGCGCGCTCAGGCGCCGTTGTTGCAGGTGCCGAGATCGCCGCCGGCGAATTGCGGGTGATCCGCCGGGTAGGTGACCTGGTCCATGGGCGTGATCTCGACGATTTCCAGCAGGTCGAACTCCGATTGCGGGTTCTCCTTGCCCTTCACCACGAGCACGTCCTTGAAGCACTGGTGGTCGTCGGCCCGGTAGAGCGTGGGGCCGTTGCCCAGCCCGTCGAACTCGAAGCCTTCCAGCGCCTCGACCACGGCGCAGGGCTCGAAGCTGCCGGCCCGTTCCACCGCGTCGGCATAGAGCAGCGTCTGCACGTAGCAGGTATGCGCGGCCTGGCTGGGCGGGAAGCCGTATTTCTCGCCGAAGGAGCGGGTGAAGGTCTGGCTGCCCTCGTCGGTCAGCGACCAGTGCCAGTTGGTCGAGCCGAAGATGCCCTTGATGTTCTCGCCCGCGCCGCGCGCCATCAGGCGCGAGAACAGCGGCACGACGATCTGGAAGTCCTTGCCGTTGGCCTGCGCCTCGCGCAGCCCGAACTGCACCGCGTTGGTCAGCGAGTTGACCATGTCGCCGCCGTAATGCACCAGCACCAGCGTGTCGGCGCCCGAGCCGAGGACCGGCGTGATGTAGGACGAGAAGTCGCCCGCGCCGAGCGGCGTCTTGACCTTGGCGACGGTTTCCCAGCCGACCGCCTCGGTCGCGGTGCTGATCGCTTCCTCGGTGGTGTAGCCCCAGTTGTAGTCGGCCGTCAGGTAATAGGCCTTGCGGTCGTTGCCGTAGGCGTTGGCCAGCACCGGGGCGAGCGCGGCGCCCGACATGTAGCTGTTGAAGAAGTGGCGGAAGCCGTTGGCGCGCTTGTCCTTGCCGGTGGTGTCGTTGGCGTGCGTCAGGCCGGCCATGAAGATCACGCCCGCCTCCTGGCAGAGCGCCTGCACCGCCACCGCGACGCCCGAGGACGAGCCGCCGGTGATCATGACCGCGCCGTCCTTCTCGATCATCGAGCGGGCCGAGGCGCGGGCGGCGTCCGACTTGGTCTGGGTGTCGCCGGTGACGTATTCGACCTTCTTGCCGAGGATGCCGTTGCCCTGCAGCGCCTTGGAGCTGAAGGTGTTGAGCATGCCGCCGTCGCCTTCGCCGTTCAGGTGCTCGACGGCGAGTTCGTAGGCGCGCAGCTCGTCGGCGCCCTCGTCGGCATAGGCGCCGGTCTGGGGCACGTTGAAGCCGAGCGTGACGGTGCTGCCGGTGGGTTCGTTGGTGAAGGCCGAGGCCCGCGAGGTGAACATCGTCGGCAGGGCGAGCCCCGCCCCGGTGACGGCACCGGTCTTGAGCACGCCGCGGCGTGTCAGCTTCGAAATCGTCATGGACTTCCTCCCGTGAAGTTGGCTGCGACCCGGGCCGGGGCGCGGGCCGCGTGCTTTACAAAGCCTGTGCATTATCGCAGTGGCAGCGAAAACCTGACAACAAGCGCTTTTCTTCAAACACTTTTTTTGTAAAGGTATGAACAGGTCGCATGGCGGCTATGTAAAAAAATTATCCCGCAGGTGCAGAAAGTCCTGCCAGCACAAGGGTTTTTCGATGCCGCGCAGCGCGCTGACGGGCACCCGAATCCGCGAACGCCGCACCGTTCTCGGCCTGCGCCAGGCCGAGCTTGCGCGCCTTTCGGGAATCTCGCCGTCCTACCTCAACCTGATCGAGCACAATCGCCGGAGAATCGGCGGCAAGCTCCTGGTCGAGATCGCGCGCCACCTGGGCGTCGAGGCCTCGGCGCTGACCGAGGGCGCGGGCGCGGCGCTGATCCAGACGCTGCGCGAGGCCGCCGCCGGGCAGGAGGGCGCGGAGGCCGAGCGCGACCGGATCGAGGAATTCGCCGGCCGCTTCCCGGGCTGGGCGGAGCTTCTGGCGGACCGGCACCGCCGGGTGCGTGAACTGGAGCGCACCGTCGAGATGCTGACCGACCGGATGACCCACGACCCGTTCCTGTCGGCCTCGCTGCACGAGGTGATCTCGACGGTGACCGCGATCCGCTCGACCGCGGCGATCCTGGCCGAGACCGAGGATATCGACCCCGACTGGCAGCGCCGGTTTCACCGCAATCTCAGCGACGACAGCCGCCGGCTGGCCGAGGGCGCGCAGGCGCTGGTCGCCTATCTGGACGCGGGCGCCGAGGACAAGGGCGCGCAATCCTCGCCGCAGGAGGAGGTCGAGGCGTTCCTGCGCGCCCGCGACTACCACCTGCCGGAGCTGGAGCGCAGCCTGCCGCGCAACCCCGAGCGCATCGTGGCCGAGGCCGGGGAGCTGACCTCGGCGCCGGCGCGCGAACTGGCGCTGGCGCATCTGCGCCGCTACCGTCGCGATGCCGAGTTCATGCCGCTCGACCCCTTCGCCGAGGCCGCCGCCCGCGCCCGGCTCGACCCCGGCCGGCTGGCCCGCGAGTTCGGCGTCGACCCGGCCGCGGCGTTCCGCCGGCTCGCCGCGCTGCCGCCGGGCAAGGCGGGCGGGCCGGTGGGGCTGGTGACCTGCGACGGCTCGGGCACGCTGACCTTCCGCAAGCCGGTCGAGGGGTTCACGCTGCCCCGGTTCGGCGCGGCCTGTCCGCTGTGGCCGCTCTACCAGGCGCTGGCCCGGCCGATGGCGCCGTTGCGCGCGGTGGTGGAACTGGCCGCGCCGGTGCCGCCGCGGTTTTTGACCTACGCGCTGTGCCAGCCCGCGCTTGCGGGGGGCTTCGACGGGCCGCAGGTGCTGGAGGCGGCGATGCTGATCCTGCCCGAGGAGACCGCGCCGATTCCCGAGGCCGCGCCGCAGCCCATCGGCACCTCCTGCCGGATCTGCCCGCGGCGCGACTGCGTGGCGCGGCGCGAGCCCTCGATCCTGGCCGAGGGGCTGTGAGGGGGGTTTTGACACCGGCGCGCTTTGGCCCGATAGTCGGGCCAAAGCCGGGCGAAAACGCCCGCAGGGGGAGGAAACACGGGTCCATGGACAAGCGCGTCCTGCTGATCGAGGACGAACCGAACATCATCGAGGCGATCCGCTTCATCCTTTCGCGGGACGGATGGCGGGTCGATACCCATGCCGATGGCACGACGGCGGTGCGCAAGGTGACCGAGCTGCGCCCCGATATCGTGATCCTCGACGTGATGCTGCCCGGCCGGTCCGGGTTCGACATCCTGCGCGACATCCGCGCCGAGGCGGCGCTGAACGGGCTGCCGGTGCTGATGCTGACCGCCAAGGGCCAGGTCAAGGACCGCGAGATGGCTGAGCGGATGGGCGCCAGCCGGTTCATGGCCAAGCCGTTTTCCAACACCGAGGTGCTGGCCTCCGTGCGCGAACTGACCGGGGCCTGAGGGCATGGGCCGGGCGCCGCTCTTCCTCGCGCGCGAGGGCTACCGGCGCCGGCGTCTGGCCGACATGGCGCGGTTCCTGCCGGTGCTGGGCGCGGCGCTGTTCCTGGTGCCCGCGCTCGACGCGCGGGACGGGCTGTCGGCGGCGATGCTGATCTACCTTTTCGGGGCCTGGGGCGGGCTGATCCTGGCCTCGGGCCTGCTTGCCCGGCGGCTGTGCCGTTCGGCCGGGACGGGCCAGGCGGCGGAGGCGCGGGAGGAGGGCCCATGATCCCCTTCGACGTGCTGGTCGCGATCTGCCTGCTTTACGTGGTGTTCCTGTTCGGCGTGGCTTTCCTGGCCGAGCGGCGGGCGGACCGGGGGCAGGGCGGCTGGCTGCGCTCTCCGGCGATCTACACGCTGTCGCTCTCGGTCTACTGCACGGCATGGACGTTCTACGGCGCGGTGGGCTATGCGGCGCGGTCGGGGCTGGAATTCGTCACGATCTACCTGGGGCCGACGCTGGTGCTGATCGGATGGTGGTGGACCCTGCGCAAGCTGGTCCGCATCGGCCGCACCCAGCGCATCACCTCGATCGCCGACCTGATCTCGTCGCGCTACGGCAAGTCGAACACGCTGGGGGTGATCGTGACGCTGATCGCGGTGGTCGGCACGACGCCCTACATCGCGCTGCAGCTGCAATCGGTCACGCTGTCCTTCGCGGTCTTCGCGCCGTCGGTCGAGGGGCCGTGGGCGCCGGGCGACCTGAACGCCACGGCGCTGGTGGTTGCCGCGGGGCTGGCGCTGTTCACCGTGCTGTTCGGCACCCGCAACCTGGATGCCAACGAACGCCACCATGGCGTTGTCACCGCCATCGCGGTGGAGGCGGTGGTCAAGCTGGTGGCGCTGATGGCGGTCGGCGTCTTCGTGGTCTGGGGCGTGGCGGGGGGCGTCGGCGACATGCTGGCGCGGATCGACGCCTCGCCGCTGGCCGGCATGCCCATCGCGCCGGGGCGCTGGATGGGGCTGACCTTCCTCGCCGGCGTCGCGATCCTGACGCTGCCGCGGATGTTCCAGGTGCTGGTGGTCGAGAACGAGGACGAGCGGCACCTGGCCACCGCGTCCTGGGCGTTTCCGACCTACCTGTTCCTGATGAGCCTGTTCGTGGTGCCGATCGCTGTGGTCGGGCTGGCCGAGATGCCCGCGGGCGCCAACCCCGACCTCTTCGTGCTGACCCTGCCGCTGGCCCAGGGCCAGGACGGGCTGGCGACGCTGGCGTTCCTCGGCGGGTTCTCGGCGGCGACCTCGATGGTGATCGTGGCGGCGATCGCGCTGTCGACGATGGTGTCGAACCACATCGTCATGCCGCTCTTTCTCAACCTCAAGGCCCCGGGGGCCACGGTGTCGGGGGACGTGCGCACGCTGGTGCTGCGGGCGCGGCGGCTGTCCATCGCGGGCGTGCTGCTGCTGGGTTACCTCTATTACCGGCTCACCGGCGGGTCCGAGGCGCTGGCGGCCATCGGCTTGATCGCCTTCGTCGGCGTGGCGCAGGTGCTGCCCGCGCTGCTTGGCGGGCTGTTCTGGCGCGGGGCCACGCGGGCCGGCGCCATCGCGGGGCTGAGCGTGGGCTTCGCGGTCTGGGCCTATACCCTGTTCCTGCCCAGCTTCGGCGACGACGCGCTGATGAGCGCGCGGCTGATGGCCGAGGGGCCGTGGGGCCTCGGCTGGCTGCGGCCGCAGGCGCTGTTTGGGCTGGGCGGGCTCGACCCGTTGCTGCATGCCATGGTGTTCTCGATGGGCGCCAACGCGCTGGCCTTCGCCACGGTGTCGCTGCTGACCTTTCCCGGCCCGATGGAACGGCTGCAGGCCGCGCAGTTCGTCAACGTGTTCGACTATTCGACCGCGGCGCAGGGCTGGAGCCAGGGCCGGGCCGAGGCCGAGGACCTTCTGCTGATGGCGCAGCGCATCCTCGGCCCGGACGAGGCGCAGGGCCTGTTCCAGGGCGCGGCGGCCGACCAGGGCAAGGGCGGCTACCTGCCCGACATCACCCCGGAATTCCTGCAACGGCTGGAGCGCGAGCTGGCCGGGTCGGTGGGCGCGGCCACGGCGCATGCGATGGTCGGCCAGATCGTCGGCCGCTCGTCGGTGTCGGTCGAGGACCTGATGAAGGTGGCCGACGAGACCGCGCAGATGATGGAGTATTCCAGCCAGTTGGAGGCCAAGTCCGAGGAACTGGCCCACACCGCGCGGCAGTTGCGCGAGGCGAACGAGAAGCTGACCGAGCTGAGCGTGCAGAAGGACGCCTTCCTCAGCCAGATCAGCCACGAGCTGCGCACGCCGATGACCTCGATCCGGGCGTTCTCGGAGATCCTGATGGCGGGTGACGGGATGTCGGCCGAGGACATGCGCAACTACTCGCGCATCATCCACGAGGAAAGCCTGCGGCTGACCCGGCTTCTGGACGACCTGCTTGACCTGTCGGTGCTGGAGAACGGGCAGGTGTCGCTGAACGCGCAGCCCGTGGCGCTGGGCGAGCTGATCGACCGCGCGGTGGCGGCGACGGGCTGCCTGCAGGGCGGGCTGACGATCCGGCGCGACGCGGCGGCCGAGCAGGTGGTGCTGTTCACCGATGGCGACCGGCTGAGCCAGGTCTTCATCAACCTGATCTCGAACGCGCGCAAGTATTGCGACGCCGCGGCGCCGGAACTGGCCATCCAGGTGCGCGCGGGGCCCGGCACCGTCGCCGTCGATTTCGTCGACAACGGCTCGGGCATTCCCGAGAAGAGCCAGGCGATCATCTTCGAGAAATTCGCGCGGCTGACCGACCCGCGCAAGGCCGGCGGCGCGGGGCTGGGGCTGGCGATCTGCCGCGAGATCATGGCGCGGCTGGGCGGGTCCATCGCCTACCTGCCGGGGCAGGGCGGCGCGGCGTTCCGGGTGACCCTGCCTCTGGACCGCGCCGCGGCCGCCTGAGCCGGCGGAAACGGTTTATCAACCTCGTTGCGGCAAGACGGCGGGGAGGCTGATCGGACGGACGCCAGATGACCGACGACGCGCATCGCGCGATACTCAGGCAGATCGTGGGGGATTCCCGCGTCGAGGTGCCGCGCGCCCTGTCCGGCGAGGGCGGGGCCGACGGGCGTATCGCCCTGCGACTGGAAACCGCGCGCGCGGTGCGCGAGGATTTCGGCCTGACCGCGGTGGTCGAGGCCTGCACGCCCTTCCGCCCGCGGCTCGAGGAACTGCAGGGCGAGGTGCTGCCCGAGCGGCTGGCGATCACGCTGGCCGGCGGCGAGGAGCGGACCGGGCTTCTGGTGCTCTCGCCCGAGCTGGCGCTGGCGCTGCTGGAGTGGCGGCTTCTGGGCATGCTGGCCGAGGAGGCCCCGGCCGCGCGGCCCTTCACCGGCACCGATGCCGCGATCCTGGCCGATCTCGTCGATCCCTGGCTGACGCGCTTCGCCGCGGCCATGGCCGAGCGCGCGGGCAGCGACTGGGCGCAGGGCTACCGGCAGGGCGCCCGCGTCGAGGATGCGCGCCACGTGCCGCTGATCCTCGCCGAGGGGGGGTATCACGGCTTCCGCATGACCCTGTCGCTGGGCGCCGGGACCCGCGGCGGCGAGATGCTGCTGGCGCTGCCCGAGTCGCATGCACCCGCGCCTGCCAAGCCCGCCGAGGGTGCGGGTATGCCCTGGCCGCAGGCGATGCGCGCGGGCGTGCTGGGGGCGGAACTGGCGCTGACGGCGGTGCTGTGGCGCACGCGCCTGCCCGCCGCGGCGCTGGGCCAGCTGCGCCCCGGCGACATGGTGCCGATCCCGGCCGCCGCGCTGACGGCCGTCCGGCTGGAGGCGCCGGGCCGGGTTGCCGTGGCCGAAGGCCGGCTCGGGCAGGCCAACGGCGAACGCGCGGTGCGGATCGAGACGATCGAGGGAGACCCGCCCGGCCTTGCCGCTCCGTCCGCCGCGCCGGGCCTGACCGCGCCGGAGCCCGACCTGCCCATGGCCGCCGCGCCGGCCGATCCGGGCGCGGACATGCCGTTCCCCGCAAGCGCCGCGCCCGGCGCGCCGGAGGAAGAGGACGGCGGCTTCCCCGTGGCCGAGGCCGGGGGCTTCCCCGCCATGGCCGACCTGCCCGAGGACCTCGCCGCCGATTTCCCGGCGATGGCCCCGCCGAACGACTAGCGCGCGCGGGCCATCGCCTCGATCTGCGTCTTCAGCCCCGGCATCGCGAAGCCCGCCCGCGCCAGCGCCTGCATGATCTCGTCGGTGTCCCGCGCCCCGGCCGAGGCCAGCGCCCAGACCACCGACGACCGGAACCCGGCGCGGCAATAGCCGAAATGCGGCCCCGGCAGTTCGGCCAGCGCGCGGCGCTGCGCCTCGATCGTTTCCGGCGCGAGTCCGGCATGGGTGACCTCGACCACCGCAAAGTCCAGGCCCGCCGCCCGGGCCGCCGCTTCCATGTCTGCGGCGCGCTCGCCGGGCGGCACCTCCGCGTCGGGGCGGTTGCAGATCACCGTGCGGACCCCGGCCGCGGCCAGGGCCGCCATCGCCTCGGGGCCGGGCTGCGGCGCGGCCGCGAAATCGGCGGTCAGCCAGACCATCGGCGGAAGATCGCTCATCGCGGCCCCGCCCCGGCCCGCTGCGGCCGCCGGCTCCGTTTCCGTTCGGAAATGTCGCGCATTCTCAAGCCTCTCTTTGGAATCGTTCCAGACCTTCCCGGCTTTCGCGCCCGGAATCAATGGCCCCCCGCAACCTTCCCGTCGGTCATTTGACGTGGGTCAATGTGCGCCGCCGCCGGGGCATGCAAATCTCGACGGGCAGCGAACGGGAGACACAGATGGCAACGCTTCGCGATAGAAAGCGTCAGCTTCTGAAACGATTGGCCGAACTCGACCACCGGCTCCACGACATCGACGCCGAACTCGATGCCCACCAGTCCAAGGATTGGGGCGAGCTCGCCGTCGAGCGGGAGGAAGACGAGGTGCTCGAAGGCATGGGCGCGTCGGGTTTGGCCGAGGTGAAGCAGATTCGTGCAGCTCTCGCGCGAACCGAGGACGGCAGTTACGGTTTCTGCGTGCGCTGTGGCGAAGAGATCGCCGACGAGCGGCTGGATGTGCTTCCGGCCACGCCATTTTGTCGCATCTGCGCCCGGTGAGGGCAGGTGTAAAGGGAACGACCAGGATGAGCCAAGCGAGCCAGATCAGCCGTATGCCAACCTTTGCCAACAGCCGCCACCACCACGACGAGTCGCGCGCCCTGCTGCGTGCGCGGATCGAGTCCTTGCTGACCAGCGGCGCCGTCGCCAGCCAGGTCAGCCGCCGCCTTGACACGAAGGGCTGCCGCAGCCCCTGGGCCGAGGCGGACGCGGGCGCCCCCGAAAGCGCGCCGAGGCCCTGCGCCCGGCCCGCGGAACGCATCACTTACGGGAGGATCGGATGGCGTTCGAACAGCTCAAGGCGGGAATCGCTCTGATCCTCGACGAGATCGAGAAGCGTCCCGAAGACCGACACATCCTGCAGGAGGAGCTGCGCGAGAAGATCGCGGAGTTCCGGGCGCTCGGGCTGCCGGTGCCCGAGGATATCCTGCGGCTCGAGCAGCAGCTCGAGGACGACGACTCCGACGACCGGTACGACAACATGCCCGTCTGAGGCGCGGGACCCGCCGCCCCCATGGGGCCGGGTCCGCCCACGGGGTCATCCAGATATTGCGTTTTCGCCGTGCCTGCCCCCTAATGGTGGCAGGATGCGGGGCCGGTCGGCATGCGGTCCCGTCCCTTGGGACGGGGCGCGGCACGGCCGTCGCGGCAAAGCGCGGGGGCAGGGCGGATGACGGGTCGTGTTTCGCAGGAAGAGGCGGCGCCGGGCATCGTCCGGCTGACGCTGGGCAACGGGCCGGCGAACGCGCTGGATGCCGGGACGCGCGCCGCGCTCGACGCCGCGCTGGCCGATGCGCTGGCGGCGCCGGGGGTGCGCGCGGTGCTGATCGCGGCGGAGGGACCGGTGTTTTCGCTGGGCCTCATGCCGCCGGACCACGAGGCCGCGCTGGAGGGCGTGCCGCTCTCGGCGATCTGCGCCCGGCTCGACGGGGCCGCGGTGCCGGTCGTGGCGCTGCTGAACGGCATGGCGCTGGGGGCGGGCTGCGAACTGGCGCTGGCCTGCCACTACCGCGTCGCGCTGCGCGGCGCCCGGCTCGGCCTGCCGGACATCGCGATGGGGCTGCCGCCCGTGGCGGGCACCACGCAGCGCCTGCCCCGGCTGACCGATATCGAGACCGCGCTGGAGATGCTGTTGTCGGGCCAGCCGGTGGAGGCGTCGCGGGCGCAGGCGCTGGGGCTGGTCGATGCCGTGGTCGAGGACGACACGGGCGGGGCGGGTCTGCGCTTTGCCGAGGCGCTGATCGCCGAGGCGGCCGGGCCGCGCCCGGCGCCCGCGCGCCCGCTGCCGGACTTCGCCACGCTGCACGCGGCCGTCGCGGCGCGCCGGGCCGAGTTGACCGACAGCCCCGTCGAGGCGCCCGCGCGGGTGCTCGACTGCGTGGACGCTGCGGCGATGCTGCCGGTGGACACGGCCTTCGCCTTCGAGGGCGCGGCCTACGAGGATTGCCGCGACAGCGCCGCGTTCCGTGCCCTGCGCCACGTCGCGCTGGCCGAGGCGCGGGCCGCGCGCCAGGCCCGCGCCTGGGAGGGGGCCGCGCGGCCGGTGCAGAGCGTCGGCCTCTGGGGCTGGGGGCCGGGCGCGGCGGCGCTGGCGGCGACGCTGCTGACCGCGGGCGCGGCGGTGCGGATGGCCGCGCCCGACGAGGCCAGCCTGAGCCGGGGCGTCGCCCGCGTGGAGGCGCTGCTGGCGGCGGCCGGGGGCGACGGTGCGGCGCGCCGGGCGCGGTTCGCGGGGGCGGCCGGGGTCGCGGCGCTGGCGCGCTGCGAGATCGTGATCGAGGCGGGGCAGGGGCCGTGGCCGGCGCGCGCGCGCGCCTTCGCGGCGCTGGCCAGTGCCGCGCCGGGGCGGGCGGTGCTGGCCGCGACCGGGGCGCCGGGCAGCCCCGCGGCGCTGGCCGCCGCCGGCCGGCGCCCCGCCGACACGCTGTGGCTCAGCCTGCCCGACCTCGTGCCCGGCGCGCGGCTGGCCGAACTGCTCTGCGGCCGCGACACGGCGCCGGATGCGCTGGCCACGCTGGGCCAGCTGATGGGGCGGATGCTGCGGGTGTCGCTGGTCGCCGCCGGCGAGAGCCCGCTTCTGGGCCTGCTGGTCGGCGCGCTGGAGGCGGGGGACGCGATGCTGCAGGAGGGCGCCACGCCCCAGGCGGTGGACGCCGCGCTGCGCGACTGGGGGTTTCGGCTCGGCCCCTACGAGATGGCCGACCGGCTGGGGCTCGACACCCTGCTTGCGCTGCGGGCGGGCCTGCCCGCCGGCGACGATCCGCGGGCGCGGCCGATCCTGGTGCTGGGGCAGCTGGTGGCCGAGACCCGCCGCGGGCGCGCCGAGGGCCGCGGGTATTACCGCCACGACGCGGGCGGCGCGCGGCCCGATCCCGAGATCGACGCGCTTCTGGACAGCGCGCGCGAGGTCCTGGGTCTGAGCCCCCGCCGGTTTTCCGCCGAGGAGATCCGCGACCGGGTGCTTGCCGGGATGGCGCAGGCGGGCGCGGGGCTGTTGCGCCGGGGCGTCGTGGCGCGGGCGGCGGACCTGGATCTGGCGATGGTGCATGGCGCGGGCCTGGCGCGCTGGCGCGGCGGGCCGATGCGCGCGGCGGACGAGCGGGGCCTGTTGTGGCTGCGCCGCACGCTGCGCGGGATGGCCGAGGCGCCGGGCGGCTCGGAAATCTGGATGCCGGACCCGCTGATCGGCGAACTCATCAAGGAGGGGCGCGGCCTCGCCGAGGCCGAACCCGCCAGGGGCGCCCCGCTCAGCTGAGCAGGATTCCGACGACGACCATCATCAGCCCCAGCGCCGAGAGCCCCAGCGCGGCCATGTTCTGCGCCACCGCGCCCTGAAGCCGGGTGCGCATCTCGTCCTCGGACAACCCCTCGCGGCGCGCGTTGCGGACCGCGAAGATCACCTTCACCAGCCAGACGAGCCCCGCGAGCGAGACCGCCGCTCCGATCCAGACCAATGCCTCCATGGCGTCCTCTCCGGTGATCCAGCGCCCCCGCGCCTAGTCGATGGGGGACGCCCGCGCAAGGGGGCTTGCGGGGAGGCGGGCCGGGCGATAGGTCGAGTGCCCGAGCCGAGCAAGGAGTTCGCCCATGGACGACACCGCCCCCGACGCCCCCGCGACCGATGCCAGCTACCGCGTCACCGCGGACGAGCTGCGCCAGTTCATCGAGCGCTTCGAGCGGCTGGAAGCCGAGAAGAAGGACATCGCCGACCAGCAGAAGGAGGTGATGGCCGAGGCCAAGGCGCGCGGCTACGACACCAAGGTGATGCGCAAGGTCATCGCGATGCGCAAGCGCGACCGCGACGAGATCGCCGAGGAAGAGGCGGTGCTGGAACTCTACAAGCAGGCGCTCGGCATGTGAGACGCGGGCGGGTGCCTCAGGGCAGGACCAGCGTCACCCCCTCGATGCTGCCGATCTCCGCGACATCGGCCTCGTAGCGCGCGGTCAGGTCCTCGACCAGCGCCCCGGTCCAGCCCGGCGCGTCGAGTTCTTCCTCCATCGCGTCGGGCAGGGCGTACTTGTCGAGAAAGGCCGCCACGATTCGCCGCCGGTGGGCCTCGTTGACCGGCGGGTTCTCCTCCAGGTAGATGCGCATCCGGTCGAACCCGGCGGGCAGCATGATCGCGGCCAACAGGTCGTCGGTACCGCGCAACACGGTGCCGGGCGCGTGATCCGACAGCCGCGCCAGAAGCTCGGGCCAGATCAGCGGCGTGTCCTCGTTGCACCAGACCGTCAGCCGGGCCTGCGGGACCGCGCTGAGGATGCGCCGCACCACATCGGCCCAGCTGAGCGCGCGCGGGTCGACGCCCGCGAGGAAGGCGGCGAAGTCGAGCTCGCGCGACCGGGCGAACAGGGCGGGGATGAAGGTCGCCGGGTTGCGCAGGCCCAGGAAGAAGGCGCAGGGCTGGCCGGGAAAAAGCTGCGCGAGCCAGTGCACCTTCTCGCCGGCCATCGGGTAGAGCATGTGCTGGCCCAGCACCTTCTGCGGCATGCACAGGAAGGACTGGTGCGCGAAGACCAGTCGACGGGCCGTGTCCTCGTCCATCGCCGCGTCGAGCATCACCTGCTGCATTTCGGGCGTCGCCGGCGCGCCGCGCAGCGTGGCCATCATTTCGCGCAGGACCGGGCGATAGCGGCTCGGCCCGGGAACGATGACGCCCTGTTTCGCCAGGATGCCGCGGCTCTTGAGCAGACCTTTCAGGAGCCGGTCGTCATCCGTGCAATGGGCCCCGATGTGATAGACCATCTCCATGATGCAGGGTGCGCTCCGGCCGTTACCTCACCAACGGGATATAGCAGCCATTCTGGACAGTAAAACCGCTTTCCTGTAAGCGCGACCTATGGTCGAGCAATTGACTCAACTACAGCGCCCCGAGGCGGCCGGGCGCGCCCGCCGCCGGGTCCGGGGGCTGCCCGACCCGTGGTCCGTGGGCGCCGTGCTGATCGCCGCGCTGGTGCTGATGCCGATCGCCTCGGTGATCTGGATCGCGTTCAATCCAAGCGAGAACATCTGGCCGCACCTGATCTCGACCACCCTGCCGCGCTACCTGGGCAACACGGCGCTGTTGATGGCCGGGGTCGGGACGCTGGCCGCGGCGGTTGGGGCCGGGGCGGCCTGGCTGGTGTCCATGTACCGGTTTCCCTTCGTGCGCTGGCTGGACTGGCTTTTGCTGATGCCGCTGGCGATCCCGGCCTATGTGGGGGCCTACGCGCTGGTGGATTTCCTGGAATATGCCGGGCCGGTGCAGTCGGGGCTGCGCGCGCTGTTCGGCTGGGAGAACGCGCGCGACTACTGGTTTCCCGAGATCCGCTCGCGCGGCGCGGCGGTGGTGGTGCTGGCCGCGGCGCTCTACCCTTACGTCTACCTGCTGTCGCGCGCCGCCTTCCGCGAACAGTCCGGCTGCGCCTACGAGGTGGCGCGCGCGCTCGGCGCAGGGCCGTTCTCGCTGTTCCGCCGGGTGGGCCTGCCGCTCGCCCGGCCGGCCATCGCGGCCGGCGCGGCGATCGTGATGATGGAGACCGTCAACGATTTCGGCGTGGTCGAGTATTTCGCCGTGCAGACGCTGACCGCGGGCATCTTCTCGGTCTGGCTGGAAAGCGGCAATGCGGGCGGCGCGGCGCAGCTCGCCACCGTGATCCTGGCGCTGATCCTGGTGCTGGTCGCGCTGGAAAAGATCAGCCGGCGCAACCTGCGCTTTCACAATCTCGGGCGGCACCACCGCCCGCTGGTGCCCGCCCGCCTGACCGGCCCCGCCGCCTGGGCCGCCACCGCCGCCTGCGCGCTGCCCGTCGCGGTGGGGTTCGTGCTGCCCGTGGGCGTGATCCTGTCGCACGCGCTGGCCAATACCGAGGCCTGGCTCGACCCCGGGCTGACCCGCGCGCTGGCGCACACGCTGTTCGTGGGGGGCGCGGCGGCGCTGGTGACCGTCGCGGCCGGGCTGTTCCTGGTCTACGGGGTGCGGCTGACCGGGCGCAGCCTGCCCAAGCTGCTGTTGCCGGTGACCACCATCGGCTATGCGGCGCCGGGCGCGGTGCTGGGGGTGGGCATCCTGATCCCGATGGCGGCGGCTGACAACGCGCTGGCCGACGGCATCGAGGGGCTGTTCGGCGTCGATCCGGGGCTGATGATGACCGGCACCGCCTTTGCCATCGTCTATGCCTACGCGGTGCGGTTCTTCGCCATTGCGCAGGGGGCGGCGGACGCGGCGATGGGCCGGATCGCGCCGAGCCTGCCGATGGCGGCGCGCTCGCTGGGCCGGACCGCGCGGGGCACGCTGGGGGCGGTCTACCTGCCGCTGATCCGCGCCTCGGTCGGCACCGCGCTCCTGCTGGTTTTCGTCGATTGCGTGAAGGAACTGCCCGCGACGCTGCTGCTGCGCCCGTTCAACTACAACACGCTGGCGACGCGCGTCTACGAGAAGGCCAGCCTCGAGAACCTGGGCGATGCCGCGCCCGCGGCGCTTCTGGTGATCGCGGTCGGCCTGGTGGCCGTGGGGTTCCTGGCGCGGGCCAACCGCTGATCCGAACGCTTGCGCCGGCACGTCCGGCCCGCTAGATCAATGCCAGCGCCCCTATAGCTCAGCTGGTAGAGCATCTGATTTGTAATCAGAGGGTCGGGAGTTCGAGTCTCTCTGGGGGCACCATCCCAACAGGTAACCTCCTGTTTCCCTTCAGTTTTCGCTAATGAGAGCTGGAGGCGTAGACCATGCTGGAGACCAAATCTGCACCCTTCACATTTGTGAAGCAGGGCATCTACTACTTTTCGCGACGGGTCCCGAGCGACCTTTCCCACCACTACACCGCCGACAGAATTTGCTATTCGCTGCGCACCAAGTCGGCCATTGTCGCGAATTCGCGGGCGCAACGGGCGGCACAGCAGCTCGACGAACACTGGTATCATCTTGACCTGCCACTGATCTTTCATCCAGCCGCGACCGGAGCCCGGTTGGTGTTTACGCCAAATGGCGCGGGTTGAGCAATCGCCCGACGCGCGGAGCTCTCATCTCGCGCAGCGGGTCGGGCGATTGCGGTGGTCAGGGTCTGCGCGTAGTCAGCCGGGGTCTGATAGCCCAAGGCCGAATGGGGGCGCTCGGTGTTGTAGTCGGCGACCCAAGCGGCGATCAGGTCGCGGGCATGAGCGAGGTTACGAAACAGCGTCTCGTTCAAGAACTCGTCCCGCATCCGGCCGTTGAAGCTCTCGACAAAGCCATTCTGCATCGGCTTGCCCGGCGCGATGTAGTGCCATTCGATCCGGTTCTCGGCGCACCACTTCAGGATCGCGTTCGAGGTCAGTTCCGTCCCGTTGTCCGACACGATCATTCCCGGCTTGCCGCGACGTTCGATCAGCGCCGTCAGCTCCCGCGCGACGCGCCGGCCGGAGATCGACGTGTCCGGGATCGCGGCGAGGCATTCGCGCGTGACGTCATCGACGATGTTCAGCACCCGGAACCGCCGCCCGCACGCGAACTGGTCATGGACGAAATCCAGTGACCAACGGGCATTTGCGCGCGCCTCGACCAGGATCGGGGCGCGGGTGCCGATGGCCTTGCGCCGCGCGCGCCGCTTGCGGACGGTCAGCCCTTCCTCGCGGTAAAGCCGGTAGATACGGTTGATCCCCGAGGGCTCGCCCTCCCGCCGGAGCAGGACGAAGAGCCGCCGGTAGCCGAACCGCCGACGCTCGTTGGCAAGCTCCCGCAATCGGCCGCGCAGTTCCGTGTCGGGTGCGCGTTGCGACCGGTAGCGGATCGTCTTCCGATCCGCGCCGGCAATCTGGCACGCCCGTCGTTCCGACAGCCCGAACCGGGCCTTCAGATGCGCGACCGCCTCGCGCTTCACGACGGGCGTCACCACTTTTTTGAAACCAGCTCGCGCATCGCGGCCAGATCCAGCATCTGCTCCGCCAGCAGCTTCTTCAACTTGGCGTTCTCGTCCTCGAGCGCCTTCAGCCGTTTGGCCTCTGACACCGTCATGCCGCCGTATTTGGCTTTCCAGTTGTAGAACGTCCCCTCCGACATGCCGTGCTTGCGGCACAGATCGGCACACTTCGCCCCGGCCTCATGCTCGGCCAGGATGCCGATAATCTGCTCTTCGCTGTATCTCGTTCGCTTCATTGTCCGTCCCCTCATTGGGTCGGACTCTAATCGCAGGTGGAGGAAAAATCCCGTGGCAGGTCAGATACTTCCTCGCTCTTCACACGCTGGTGGACGAGACCACTCGAACAGCGTTGGTCCACGACATGGTGAAAAAAAGGCCGCGCGGCGTGATCGCATCCGAAACCGCGCTCACGGGCGGTGGCAGGGTCTAGGCCTCGGAAGACGAGAGACGACCGCTTCCCTCGGTCGGCCCAGCGCCGGGGGCAGGTCGCAGGCCACCGTAGACCAAACCGTAGACCAAATGGCGCCTCTTGACGGGACGACTCGGCAGCGGATACCCCTTGTTTCGTTGAAGGGAGACCCGTCGAGGGTGCCTGTAACGGGAATAGAACAACCCTCTGGGGGCACCACGCATCTCGTCGACGGGCCCTGCTGGACGTGCCGGTCAAGGATGCCCGCGGCCGGGGCGGCGAAGGCGGGGCGTGACAGCCGGTGCCGGGCCCGGAGGCCGCTGGCGGTCACGGTCGTCTCTACCCTCAAGGCCTCTGGAGCAGCGAAATACATCCACAAATTGTGTGGATATCTCTGTGAGCACAAGCGTTACCAATTTATTAAACGGCGCTATTCCAAATACTTAATATGCCTCGCCCAATAATTGGGCAACACCCTTAAGGTATTGGAACAAATCATGTATTCGCGCCTTGCGAAGGATTGACGCGGCACCCGTCCCGCGTGTTGCAAGACGCGTTACGCTTACCTAACGTCAGTGGATTCTTCTCCGGGCCGCCCGTCCGCGCGGGCAAGCCTGCTCTCCCATAGCGGGCAAGGGGCCGGCGCCGTGTCGCCCGGGGCGTGCCGCGCGGGGCGGGTCTGTGGCCAGGGGCGCGACCGGCCGCTGCCGGTCGGCCCCGCGCTTCTGGCCGCGGGGTCATGCCGCGCGGTCGGCCGCCGGCGTGTCGCGCCAGCGGAGGCCGGGGCGGTAGCGCGCGGCGATGCGGCCCTGCTCGAGCGCGAAGAGGTGCAGCCAGCCATTGTCGAACAGGGCGCGCAGGTCGGGGTGCTTGTCCAGAACGTCCGCGATGGCCTGGCGCGGGGCCTCGATCAGCACCGACAGCCGCAACGGGTCATGCGCCAGCCGGGTACCGTCATGGACCGCCTGCCGGGGAAGGCCGCAGCGCAGCCGCCCGCCATTGCCCTGCACCACGCCGATGCCGCCCACGGGGTTGTGGATCAGCTTGTTGCCGCCGCCGAAAGCCTCTGGCGCCACGGCGGAGCCGTAATATTGCAGACTGATCCAGCTTGCCACGACGACCGGCGCGGTCAGGATCAGTTCCAGCGTCGCGAAGCCCGCGTCGTCCTGCCAGTCGTAGCTGTGCAGGAACGCCCGCCCGCCGAGGTCGACCCCGGCGGTCGCGGCGCGCGGGGCGGCGATGAAGGCGGCGCAGCCGGCCAGCCCCCATTCCGGCCGCGGTTCCGCCCAGTTCCGGGCGCGCGCCGCCACCGTTCCGGCCTCCGCGCCGGGCAGCCGCTGCGCGCGGTCGGCGCGGGCCAGCGCGCCCGCGCGGTCCAGCCAGGTGCGCACCGCGTCGAGACCGGCGCGGTCGCCCGCGGGCAGGTCGTCGGCGAACAGCGTGACCGCGTCGGTGGTGGTATCGTGCAGGCCGGCCACGAAGCGGGTGTCGGCGGGCAGGTCGATCCCGTGGGCGGGCAGGCCCGCGCGAGTGTCGGGATCGTTCAGCAGCCGGGCCAGCAGCCGGGCCGAGACCTCGCCGGTCTGACCGCCGCAGGCCCCGCAGTGATAGGCGCTTTCGTGCGGATTGTTGGTGACGGTCGCGCCATGGCCGAGCAGGAGCACGAGGCGGCCGTGGCCGCGGGTGAGGCTCATCGCCGTGAGCACCCGCGCCGCAGTTTCGGCCCGCGCCTCGGGCGGCATGTCGTCCGTCAGCCGGGGGGCGGGGTCCGCCGGCGCCGCCTTGCCGGGGCGGCCGAGCGCGTCCTTCACGAGCTTTGCGCCGTAGAGCGGGCCCGCGGCCTCGACGAAGGCGAAGGACGAGACCGCGGCCTGCCGGAACCGGCCCCAGGCGCGGGCCGTGCGCGCGGCGATGCGGTGGGCCCGGTCGGCCGCGTCGCTTTCGCGGCTCTCGGAGGTCATGGCGGGTTTCAGGAGCACCGGAAGATGCGACTCGACCACGTCGGAGCCATGCGCGCGGTGCGCCAGCGGCAGCCCGAAGAACCCGGCGAAGCCGATCGTCTCGATCTCGGGGCTCTGGCTTTCCAGCGCGCGGCGGAACACTTCCGACCGGACGTCGATGCAGAAGGCCGCCTGCACCGCCGGCCGCCGCGGCCCGGCCGCTGACGGGCCTTGCAGCGCCGCGTCGAGCCGGCGCTGGTGGGCGCGCTCGGCGGCGTCCTGCAGGATGGTGTCGATCACCTGGTCCTGCGTGGGGGCGACCGGCGCGGCGTGGGCGTCGACCGTCTCGGCCCAGCGGCGCTCGACCTCGGGCGACCGGTCCAGCAGCGCCTCCTCCCAGACCAGGCGGATCGCCAGCAGGTCGGCCAGCGTGCGGTCGGTCCCGCCGGACTGTTCGGCCTGCCAGAGCAGCCAGCGCGCGTGCTGGGCCCAGCCGTGGAGATCCATCAGAAGGCGATGGAATGCGGTTTGCGCGGCCGGTTGCGAAAGCCCCAGCCGCTCGGCCGCGCGCAGGATCGCGCGCTCGGCGGTGTCGGGCGCGTCCGCCACATGCGCGCAGAAGCCCGCCAGCCCGGCGATCTCGGGCGTCAGGTCGTGGGTCGCCCATTCGCGCCAGGCGGCATAGGCGCCGCGCCCCGGCGTGGGCGTCCAGGGCGCCTGGCCCCGGTCGAACTGCCCCGCCGCCCAGAGCCCGAAGCTTTTGGCGAAGACCGAGGGCCAGTCCGTCCCCGTGGCCGTCGCCGCGAGGTCGGCCACGGTGGGCAGGGGCCGGGGGGCGGGGCTTTCGCCGCGCGCCTTGGCCTTGAGCATGGCAAGATCGGCGGGCTTCAGCGGCGAGGGGCAGGCGATCAGCGCGGCGGCGAGGTCGTCCTCGGTGATCCGGCCGGCCGCGATCCCGGCCATCATCTCGGCGCGCGGCCGGGTCAGCCGCACCCCCGCGACGCGGGCAAGCCGGGCGGCGGCGGTGGCAAGGTCCTCGCCGGTCTGGCCGAGGAACGGGTTGACCGCGACGGTGGCGTCCAGCGGGAAGGCCGGCGGGATGGCGCGGGCGGCGGCCTCGGCGGCATCGAGCAGGCCGGAGACGCGGGCGGGGGCGATCTGCGCGTGGTTCAGGAACATGGGTCGTCTCCCGTGGATCAGTCGTGTTTCGCGAGCCGGAAGCCGCCGATCAGGCGGTCGAGCAGCGCGTTGAGGTAAAGCCCGTTGGCGAGGTGGACGCGAAGCCCGGCCGTGGCGGGGTGGTGCGCCCAGAGCGGGAACAGGGCCTGGGCGACGGCGACCACGCCGAAGGAGAGCACCGCCAGCGCGATCAGCGCCCATTCCAGCGGGCCGGGCGCCGGGGCCGGGGGCAGGGCGGGGCCCCAGACCCAATGCGCCGCCTGCTGGAAGGTGAAGTAGGCGAGCGCCGCGCCCAGCGCGGCAAGGCCCGTCCGCCGGGTCAGCGCGGCGGGCGCGGTATCGGCCAGCCCCTGCGCCACGAGGTAGGCGACGCCGAAGATCAGCATCGCGCCGAGCGCCAGCGCCTGCGGCGATTTCGGGCCCGCGACGACGGTGAAGACGGCAGCGACCGCGCCGTAGAGGACGAGCGCGAGGCCGAAGGACCGCGCCACCGCGCCGGGGCTCGGCACCGCCACGGGCCCCGGCCGCCGCATCCCCGCCACCGCGCGGATCGCGCCGCCGGAGGCCAGGAAGGCATGCGCCTTGTAGAGCGAATGGGCCACGATATGCAGCAGCGCCAGCGCCCAGAGCCCCAGCCCGCATTGCAGCAGCAAAAAGCCCATCTGCGCCACCGTGGACCAGGCCAGCGCCGTCTTGATCGCGCTTTGCGTCAGCATCACGACCGCGCCGAACAGCGCGGTGAAGCCGCCCAGCATCACCAGGGCGGCCATCGCCCCGGGGCTTGCCTGCACGAGCTCTGCGGTGCGCAGCAGGAGCACCCCGCCGGCATTGACGATCCCCGCATGCAAGAGCGCCGAGACCGGGGTCGGGGCCTCCATCACCTCGGTCAGCCAGCCGTGCAGCGGGAAGGCCGCGGTCTTGAGCGCCGCGGCCAGGACCAGGAGGGCCGCGGCGGCCTGCGCGGCGGGGGGCAGGCCCCCGGCCGCGACCGCGGCGCCCATGGCGGCCAGGTCGGCCGTTCCGAAGGCGGCGAGGCACAGCGCGGCGGCCGCGAGCAGCGCCGCGTCGCCGGCGTGCCAGACCAGGGCGAACTTCGTCGCCGCGCGCCGGGCTTCGGGGCGGTCGGGGTAGAACAGCAGCAGCCGCCGCAGCGCCGCGCCGATCGCGACGAAGGCGAGGATCAGGGTCGCGAGGCTGCCCGCCTGCACGAGGACCAGCACCGCGGCGAGCGTGGCCAGCATCAGCCCGTGAAACGCGCCTTCGCGCGCCTCGCCGTCGAGGTAGCTGCGCGAATAGCGCGTCACGATCCAGCCGATGAAGGCGACGAGCAGCGCCATCGTGGCGCCCAGGCCGTCGAGGCGCAGCGCCAGGAGCACCGGCCCGTCGAACAGGGCGCGCTGGGCGGGCCCGGCGACGAGGAGTTGCGCGAGCCCCAGCCCCGCCAGCGCCAGCGCGGCGAGGGCGGCGATCTCGGCGAGGCGCGGAAGGGCGCGGGGGCGGCGCCCGGGATGGCGGAGGGCAAGCGCGGCGACGGCCAGCAGGACGAGCGGCGCGAGAAAACCCATCGGCGGGATCGAGGACATGGCGTGGCCTCCCTGTCGGTTGCGGTCGCCCAGCAATTAGCGCTGGCCATGCCGCAAAAAAATTACATATTTTGCGGAAAGACGTTCGTTTTGATCGAAGGGTCGGCATGCTCAACCTGCATCACCTGCGTCTGTTCCGGGCGGTCGCCCGCGACGGAACGCTCACCGGGGCGGCCCGCGCGCTCAACCTGTCGCAATCGGCGGTGTCGGCGCAGATACGGACGCTGGAGGCGGCGCTGGGCCACGACCTGTTCGAGCGGCGGGGGCGGGGGCTCGTGCTGACCGAGGCGGGCCGGATCGCGCTGGACCATGCCGAGGCGATCTTCCGCACCGCCGACGACCTGAGCGCCACCCTGCGCGAGGCGGGGCGGGCGCGGCGGGCGCTGCGGATCGGGGCGCTGGCCACGCTGTCGCGCAACTTCCAGATGGCGTTCCTGCGGCCGCTCGTCGGGCGGGCGGATGTCGAGCTCGTGCTGCGCTCCGGCTCGCAGGCGGAGCTGCTTCGGGGGCTCGACGCGTTGTCGCTGGACGTGGTCCTGACGGACCTGCTTCCCGCCCGCGATGCCGCCAGCCCCTATCTCGTGCACCGGCTGGCGGAGCAGCCCGTGGGGCTGATCGGCACGCCGGCGCGGGTCGGCGCCGGGGGGCGGTCGCTGGCGGACGTGCTGAACGCCGAGCCGGTGATCCTGCCCACGCCCGAATCCGCCCTGCGGGCGGGCTTCGACGCGCTGGCCGAACGGCTGGGAATCGTGCCGCGGATCGCCGCCGAGGCCGACGACATGGCGATGATGCGGCTTCTTGCGCGCGAGGATGCGGGCCTGGCGGTGATTCCGCCGATCGTGGTGCGGGACGAGTTGACCGCGGGCACGCTTGTCGAATGCGCGCAGCTGGACGGGATCAGCGAAGCCTTCTGCGCCGTGACCCTGCAGCGGCGGTTCCCCAATCCGCTGCTGGCCGAGGTGCTGCACGCGGAGGGGTTTCCGGCGGTGTGACGGCGCCGCGGCCGGCGCGGGTTTGACAGGTCGTGTGTCGCGTGAAAGCCTGCCGAAGGGGGGAAGGCATGGACGCCGAACGCAAGACGAACATCTTCGTCGCGGGGCTGGATCCGTTCAACCTGCGCCTGCTGCAAAGCGTGCGCCGTGCCGATCGCTACGCGTTCCACCCGCTCTACGAGCTTGAGGAGATCACCTACGCGCCGAGCTTCGACATCGAGGCGCTGCTGGACAAGGGCCGGGCGATCCTGCGCGATTTCGACGGGCCGGTCGACGCCATCGTCGGCTACTGGGATTTTCCCTCGATCGTGATGCTGCCGATCCTGCGGCGCGAGATCGGATTGCCCGGCCCCAGCCTGGAAAGCGTCCTGCGGTGCCAGCACAAGTACTGGAGCCGCCGGGAGCAGGCCGGGGCCGTGCCCGAGACGGTGCCGCGATTCGCGCTGGTCGATCCCTTCGAGGCCGATGCCGGCGATCCGCCGCTGCCCTATCCGTTCTGGATCAAGCCGGTCACGTCGCATTCCTCGATCCTGGGGTTCCGGGTCCGGAACCGGGCCGACTACGCGCATGCTCTGTCCGAGATGCGGGCCGGCATCCATCGCTTCGCCGGACCGCTGGAGGTGCTGATGGGGTATGCCGACCTGCCGGACGAGATCGCGGCGGCGGGGGCCGCGCAATGCATCGCCGAGGAGATCATCTCGACGGGCCGGCAATGCACGCTGGAAGGCTACGTCTTCGAGGGCGAGACGACGGTCTACGGCATCGTCGACTCGATCCGCGGCCGCAACCGCTCCAGCCTCGAACGCTACGAATACCCCTCGGCGCTGCCCGAACCGGTCAAGGCGCGGATGCGCTCCTACGCGGCGACGGTGCTGGAGCGGATCGGCCTGGACGACACGCCCTTCAACATGGAGTTCTTCTACCAAGCACGGGACAAGCGGTTGTCGCTGCTGGAGATCAATGCGCGCATCTCCAAGTCGCACAGCCCGATCTTCGACAAGGTCGAGGGCGTGCCGCACAAGGAGGTGATGATCGACGTGGCGTTGGGGCGCCGGCCCGAGTTTCCCGCCCGGCGCGGCGCCTATCGCTACGCCGCCAAGTTCATGCCCCGGCTCTACGGCCATTCCGACGACGAGATCGTGACCCACGCCCCGTCCGAGGCGGAGGTCCGCGCGCTGGAGGCGCGCTACCCCGGCACCGACATCAAGATGCATGTCGACCAGGGGATGCGGCTGCGGGACGATCACCATTACGACGAGTACAGCCACGAACTGGCGGCGATCTTCATGGGGGCCGACAGCCGCGACGCGCTGCACGCCAATTTCCGCCGCCTGTTCGACGAGATGGACATTCGCACCGCCCGGCCGGGACGGACCCCGCAATGAGCGCGCCGGCCGTCCGCACCGCGTTTCCCCGCGCCATCCGCGACCGCGAGACCGTGTGGATCCCGATGCGCGACGGGGCGCGGCTGGCCGCGCGCATCTGGCTGCCCGAGGATGCCGAGTCCGACCCGGTGCCCGCGGTGCTGGAATACATCCCCTACCGGCGGCGCGATTTCACCCGCGCGCGCGACTCGGTCATGCACGCGTACGTCGCCGGCCACGGCTATGCCTGCGTCCGGGTCGACCTGCGCGGCAGCGGCGATTCCGACGGCGTTCTGCGCGACGAATACCTGGAACAGGAGTTGCAGGACGGCTGCGACGTGATCGAGTGGCTGGCCGCGCAGCCCTGGTGCAGCGGCACGGTGGGGATGATCGGGATATCCTGGGGCGGGTTCAACGGGCTGCAGATCGCCGCGCGCCAGCCGCCGGCGCTGGGCGCGATCATCACCGCCTGTTCCACCGACGACCGCTATGCCGACGACATCCACCACATGGGCGGCTGCCTGCTGGGCGACAACCTGTCCTGGGCCTCGGTGATGTTCTCCTACACCTCGCTGCCGCCCGACCCGCAGGTCGTGGGCGCGCGCTGGCGCGACATGTGGACCGAGCGGCTGGAGCGCAGCGGGCTGTGGCTGGAAACCTGGCTGCGGCACCAGCGCCGCGACGCCTATTGGCGCCACGGCTCGGTCTGCGAGGATTACGCGGCGGTGCGCTGCCCGGTGATGGCGGTCAGCGGCTGGGCGGACGGCTATTCGAACGCGGTGTTCCGGCTGTTGGCCAACCTCGACGGGCCGCGCCAGGGGCTCATCGGGCCGTGGAGCCACAAGTACCCCCATATCGGCGTGCCCGGCCCGGCCATCGGGTTCCTGCAGGAATGCGTGCGCTGGTGGGACCACTGGCTGAAAGGCATCGACGCCGGCGTGGACGACGACCCGATGCTGCGGGTCTGGATGCAGGACAGCGTGCCGCCCAGCGCGCGGTACGCGCACCGGCCCGGCCGCTGGGTGGCCGAGCCGGACTGGCCGTCCTCGAACGTCAGGACGGTGCGCCGCGGGCTGGGGCCGGGGGCGATCCTGGCCGAGGGCGACACCGGGCCGGAGGCCGACCTGCCGATCCAGTCGCCGCTGACGCTGGGGCTTTTCGCGGGCAAATGGTGTTCCTACGCCGCCGGTCCCGACCTCGCGCACGATCAGCGGCAGGAGGATGGCGGGGCGCTGATCTTCGACAGCGCGCCGCTCGACGCGCCGCTGGAAATCCTGGGTCGGGTCTGCGTCGAACTCACCCTGTCCAGCGACCGGCCGCTGGCCATGGTCGCGGTGCGGCTGTCCGATGTCGCCCCGGACGACAAGGCCACCCGCGTCACCTACGGCATGCTGAACCTGACCCACCGCACCTCGCGCCAGCATCCCGAGCCGCTGGAACCGGGCAAGCGCTATACCGTGCGGATCGGGATGAACGACATCGCCCAGTCCTTTCCCGCCGGGCACCGGCTGCGCCTGGCGGTCTCGACCTCCTACTGGCCGCTGGCCTGGCCTTCGCCCGCGCCCGTGCGCCTGACGATCCATCCCCGGCAGAGCGCGCTCGACTTGCCGGTGCGCGCGCCGCGCCCCGCGGATGACGGCCTGCGCGCGTTCGGCCCCCCCGAGGGGGCGGCGCCCACGCCCCGGCGCGTGGTCGAGACCGGGCATCACAACTGGCTGGTGCATCGCGACCTTGCACGGGACCTCTCGACGCTGGAGGTGATCAACGACAACGGCATCCTGCATCTCGACGAGATCGACCTCGACGTGGAGAACCGCGCCTTCGAGTGGTATTCCGCCCAGGGCGACGATTTCCTCTCGCCGCGGGGCGAGACGCGCCTCCTGCGCGGGCTGAAGCGCGACGACTGGGCGGTGCGCACCGAGGCGCGCACGGTCCTGACCTCGACGCCCGCGGAGTTTCGCATCTCCGCCGATCTCGATGCCTGGGAGGACGGCAACCGGGTCTTCTGCCGGAGCTGGAATCTGTCGCTGCCGCGGGATTTCGTATGAGCGCCCGGAAACCGCCCGGCGTCGCGCGGCGTTGCCGCCGCGGAAGGTGCCGAAAGCGTTTGAACTCCGCGACGATTTTGTGAACACTCCGGCCGAACGAGGGGGGCGAGGGCCGATGACGGTCATTCACCCGCACAGACCCGAAGCAGCGGCCCGAGGCGCCGCCGCGACCGTTCTGGCCGCGTTCACGGCGATACGGGCGGCGGGCCGCCCCGTCCCGAACGACAATAACGCCCGTGCCCTCGCGTCGGGGGCGGGCGGCTTTCCAAGACGCGACGAGGCCCCGAGCCACGACACAGGCAAACATCACATGGTCCAACTGGAGATCACCATGAAACTCAGAAACCTCATGGCCACGGCCGGCGTGCTGGCCCTTCTCGGCACGGGCGCGTCCGCCGCCCAGACCCTCGTCTACTGCTCCGAGGGCTCGCCCGAGGGCTTCGACCCGGCGCTCTACACCTCGGGCACCACCTTCGATGCCTCCTCGCACCCGGTCTTCAACCGCCTGGTGGAGTTCGAGACGGGCACCACGAATGTCGTGCCGGGCCTCGCCGAAAGCTACGAGGCGTCCGAGGACGGGCTGGAATACACCTTCAAGCTGCGCCAGGGGGTGAAGTTCCATTCCAGCGACCAGTTCACGCCGAGCCGCGACTTCAACGCCGATGACGTGATCTTCACCTTCGAGCGCCAGTGGAAGGACGACCACCCCTACAACGAGGTCTCGGGCGGCACCTGGGAATATTTCGAGTACATGGGGATGTCCGATCTCATCAAGGAGATCGTGAAGGTCGACGACTACACGGTGAAGTTCGTCCTGAACCGGCCGGAGGCGCCGTTCATCGCCAACATGGCGATGGATTTCGCCTCGATCCAGTCGAAGGAATATGGCGACGCGATGATGGAGGCGGGCACGCCGGAGATGCTGAACCAGCAGCCCATCGGCACCGGCCCGTTCCAGTTCGTCGCCTACCAGAAGGACGCGGTGATCCGCTATGCCGCGAATCCCGACTACTGGAAGGACGGCCTGCCCAAGGTCGACAACCTGATCTTCGCGATCACCACCGACAACTCGGTCCGCTACCAGAAGCTGAAGGCGGGCGAATGCCATGTCATGCCCTTTCCGAACCCGGCCGACGTGCAGGCGATGAAGGACGACCCCGAGGTCAACGTCCTCGAACAGGAAGGGCTGAACGTCGGCTACCTCGCCTACAACACGCAGATGGCGCCCTTCGACAACCCGAAGGTCCGCAAGGCGCTGAACATGGCGATCGACAAGCAGGCCATCATCGACGTGGTGTTCCAGGGCACCGGGACGGCGGCCAAGAACCCGATCCCGCCGATCATGTGGTCCTATAACGACAACGTCGAGGACGACCCGTTCGACCCCGAGGCCGCGCGCGCGATGCTGGAGGAAGAGGGTGTCAGCGACCTGTCGATGAAGGTCTGGGCGATGCCGGTGCAGCGGCCCTACAACCCCAATGCGCGCCGCATGGCCGAGCTGATCCAGGAGGACTTCTCGCAGATCGGCGTCGATGTCGAGATCGTCACCTACGAATGGGGCGAGTATCTCGACCGCTCGAAGGACGCCGACCGCGACGGCGCGGTGCTGCTGGGCTGGACCGGCGACAACGGCGACCCGGACAACTTCCTGGCGCTGCTCGGCTGCGACGGCGTGGGCGGGGCCAACCGCGCGCAATGGTGCCACGAGCCGTTCCAGGAGCTCCTGGAGGCCGGCAAGGTGACCTCGGACCGCGACGAGCGCACCGCGATCTACGAAGAGGCGCAGGCCGTCTTCAAGGAGCAGGCGCCCTGGGCGACCATCGCGCATTCGGTCGTGTTCATGCCGGTGCGCCCCGAGGTCGAGGGCTACAAGGTGCATCCGCTGGGCGGCCACATCTTCACCGAGGTGGGGCTGTCCGAGTGACGGCCTGACGACTGCGGGCGGGGCCGATGGCGGCCCCGCCCGGCTTATGGGGGTTTCATCGACATGGCGTCGAAACTTGCGGACTATGCCGGGCTTGCGTCCCGGCTGGGGATGGATGCCGTGGCCCTGGTGCCCGGCCCCAACTTCACCCGGATGACGGGCCACGGCTTTCACAGCAACGAACGCCCGCTGGTCGTGGTGGTCCCGGCCGAGGGACCGCCCGCGGCCATCGTGCCGAATCTGGAACTGCGGTCCTTCGATCTTCTGGATTTTCCCGGCGCGGTATTCGACTGGCGCGACCAGGACGGCTACCAGCCCGCCTTCGAGGCGCTCGCCCGGCACATGCCGCTGGGGCGGCTGGCGGTCGAGGGGCAGGTGATGCGGGTCTTCGTCCATCACGCGCTGGCGGCCGCCTATCCGGGGCTCGACCTCGTCGATGCCGAACGCGAGATCTCTGCGCTGCGCCTGCGCAAGACCGGCGATGAGATCGCCGCGCTGGAGCGGGCCATCGCGATTTCCGAACGCGCCCTGGCCACCGTGCTGGACCGGGTGCGCCCCGGCCAGACCGAGAAGCAGGTCGAGCAGATGCTCATCCAGGCGCTGTTCGCCGAGGGGGCCGAGGACCTGGCCTTTCCGCCGATCGTGGCGGCCGCCGACAACTCGGCGCGGCCGCACGCCGCCGCCCGTCCCGACTACGCTATCCGGGCGGGCGATGCGCTGCTTCTGGATTTCGGCGCCCGCTGGGGCGGGTTCTGCGCCGACATCACCCGCACGGTGTTCGTCGGGCATGCCACCGACGAGGCGCTGGAGGTCTACGACACGGTTCTCAGCGCGAATCTCAAGGGCCACGAGATCGCGAAACCGGGCGTCACCGCGCACGCCGTGGACGATGCGGTGATCTCGGTGCTCGAATCCTCGCCCTTCGCCGAGCATATCCGCACCAAGACCGGCCACGGGCTGGGCCGCGAGGTGCACGAGGCGCCCTACATCATGCGCGGCAATCCCCAGCCGCTGGAGCCGGGCATGGTCTTCACCGACGAGCCGGGCCTGTACCGGCCGGGCGGGTTCGGGGTGCGCATCGAGGACGACATTCTCGTCACGGAAACCGGCTGCCAGTCATTGACCACCTTTCCCCGCGAGTTAATAGTGACCGCCTCATGATCCGCTACCTCCTCGCACGCCTGCTGACCTTCTTGCCCACCTTCATCGGGGTGACGCTGATCTCGTTCGCGTTCATCCGCGTGCTGCCGGGCGACCCGATCATCGTGATGGCCGGCGAACGCGGGCTGAGCGAGGAGCGCTACCAGGAGCTTTACGAACAGTTCGGCTTCGACGAGCCGCTGGTGGTGCAGTTCTGGAACTACCTCACCGGGGTGCTGCAGGGCGACCTGGGCGTGTCCTACGTCACCAAGCGCCCGGTCTGGGACGAGTTCTTCGCGCTGTTTCCGGCCACGCTGGAACTGTCGATCTGCGCCATGGTCTTTGCCATCGCCGTGGGGCTGCCCGCGGGCGTGATCGCCGCGGTCAACCGCGGCAAGCTGTTCGACCGCGTGCTGATGTCCTCGGCGCTGGTGGGCTATTCGATGCCGATCTTCTGGTGGGCGCTGCTGCTCATCATCATCTTCTCGGGCAATCTCGGCTGGACTCCGGTCTCGGGGCGGATCGATCTGCTGTATTTCTTTGAGCCGGTCACGGGGTTCATGCTGATCGACACGCTGCTGTCGGGGCAGGATGGCGCGTTCGCCTCGGCCGCGCGCCACCTCGTCCTGCCCGCGATCGTCCTGGGGACGATCCCGCTTGCGGTGATCGCGCGCCAGACCCGTTCGGCGATGCTGGAAGTCCTGTCCGAGGACTACATCCGCACCGCGCGCGCCAAGGGGCTGTCGCCGCTCAGGGTCAACGGCATGCACGCGCTGCGCAACGCGATGATACCGGTCATCACCGTGATCGGCCTGTCGGTCGGCACGCTGCTGGCCGGCGCGATCCTGACCGAGACGATCTTTTCCTGGCCGGGAATCGGCAAGTGGATGGTCGACTCGATCTTCCGCCGCGACTACCCGGTGGTGCAGGGCGGGCTTCTTCTGATCGCCTCGATGGTGATGGTCGTGAACCTGACGGTCGACATCCTCTACGGGCTCATCAATCCCAAGATCAGGGCGCGGAAATGACGGCAGACACCGACGCACAGGGAACGGCGCCGGCGCGGCAGGGCCAGCTGGCCGAGTTCTGGTACTATTTCCGCGAGAACCGGGGCGCGGTGATCGGGCTCTACGTCTTCGTGGCCTTCGTCTTCGTGGCGCTCTTCGCGCCGCTGCTGGCCCCCTACGACCCCACCGAGCAGTTCCGCGATTACACCCTGCTGCCCCCGGCTTGGGCGGACGGCGGAACCTGGGCCTTTCCGCTGGGCACCGACCCGCTGGGGCGGGACATGCTCTCGCGGCTGATCCACGGCGCGCGGTTCTCGTTCTTCGTCGGCATCGTGGTGGTGGTCGTCGCGGCCTCGGGCGGCATCCTGATCGGGCTGATCGCGGGCTTCGCGCCGAAATGGCTCGATACGCTGATCATGCGGCTGATGGACGTGATCCTGGCGTTTCCGTCGCTCCTGCTGGCGTTGGTGCTGGTGGCGATCCTGGGCCCCTCGCTGCTGAACGCGATGATCGCCATCGCGCTGGTGCTGCAGCCGCATTACGTGCGCCTCACGCGCGCCTCGGTGATGGCCGAGCGCACCCGCGATTACGTGGTCTCGGCCCGCGTGGCGGGGGCCAAGCTGCCCCGGCTGATGTTCGTGACCGTGCTGCCCAATTGCCTGGCACCGATCATCGTGCAGGCGGCGCTGTCGTTTTCCACCGCGATCCTGGATGCCGCGGCGCTGGGCTTTCTCGGCATGGGGGCGCAGCCGCCCACGCCCGAATGGGGCACCATGCTGGCCGAGGCGCGCGAGTTCATCCTGCGCGCCTGGTGGGTCGTCACCTTCCCCGGCGTCGCGATCCTGGTGACGGTGCTGGCGATCAACCTGATGGGCGACGGGCTGCGCGACGGGCTCGACCCCAAGCTCAAGCGGAGCTGAGCGAATGGCGCTGCTCACCATCCGGAACCTCTCGGTGGATTTCGCCACCGCGTCGGGCCAGTTCCGCGCGGTCGACGCGATGGACATCACCGTCGAGGCGGGCGACATCCTGGCCATCGTGGGCGAGTCCGGCTCGGGCAAGTCGGTGTCGATGCTGGCGCTGATGGGCCTTCTGCCCTGGACCGCGACGGTCACCGCCGACGAGATGAGCTTCGACGGGCAGGACCTGCGCGATCTCGCGCCGCGCACCCGCCGCAAGATCGTCGGCAAGGACATCGCGATGATCTTCCAGGAGCCGATGTCGTCCTTGAACCCGTGCTTCACCGTGGGCTTCCAGATCAAGGAGGGGCTGAAGAAGCATCTCGGCCTTGACGCCAAGGCGCGCCATGCCCGCGCGCTGGAACTGATGGAGATGGTGGGCATCCCCGATCCGGCGCGGCGGCTGAACGCCTTTCCGCACCAGCTGTCGGGCGGCATGAGCCAGCGGGTGATGATCGCGATGGCGATCGCCTGCCGCCCGCGCCTGCTGATCGCGGACGAACCGACCACCGCGCTCGACGTGACGATCCAGGCGCAGATCCTGGACCTCTTGACCGCGTTGCAGGCCGAAACCGGCATGGCGCTGATCCTGATCACCCACGACATGGGCGTGGTGGCCGAGACCGCGCGGCGCGTCAGCGTCCAGTATGCCGGCCAGAAGGTCGAGGAACAGCCGGTGGAGCCGCTTTTCGCGACCCCGCACCACCCCTATACCGCGGCGCTGCTCGCCGCGCTGCCCGAACGCGCCACGACGCGTATCCTGCCGACGATCCCGGGCGTGGTGCCCGGCCAGTTCGACCGGCCGAGGGGCTGCCTTTTCGCGCCGCGCTGCCAGTATGCCGACGAGACATGCCGGCAGGTGCCGCCCGTCGTCCAGCCGCCGGGGCTTGGCTGGGCACGCTGTCACTATCCGCTGCCACACGGGGAGGGCCGGGGATGAGCGAACCCGTCGTCAGCGCCCGCGGCCTGTCGCGCTTCTACGAGGTCGGGGGCGGCCTGCTGTCGAAGCCGCAGGAGATTCGCGCGCTTTCGGAAGTGAGTTTCGAGATTCCGCGCGGGCGCACGCTTGCGGTTGTCGGCGAGTCGGGCTGCGGCAAGTCCACGCTCGCGCGCGTCGTCACGATGATCGAGCCGCCCAGCGAAGGCGGCTTCGCCATCGAGGGCATCGGGATCACGCCCGACCAGTGGGACGCGCATCGCGACGCCGTGCAGATCGTGTTCCAGGACCCCTACGGCTCGCTCAACCCGCGCCAGCGGGTCAGTGCCATCCTGGCCGAGCCGCTGAAGATCAACCGCAAGGACATGTCCCGCGCCGAGCGCGAGGAAAAGGTGCGCGAGGTGATGCGGCTGGTGGGTCTGCGCCCGGAATTCTACGACCGCTACCCGCACATGTTCTCGGGCGGGCAGCGTCAGCGCATCGCGGTCGCCCGCGCGCTGATGCTGGAACCGAAGGTGCTGGTGCTGGACGAGCCCGTTTCGGCGCTCGACCTGTCGGTGCAGAGCCAGATCCTGAATCTGCTGCTGGAACTGCAGGAGCGGCTGGGGCTGACCTATCTGTTCATCTCGCACGACCTGTCGGTGGTCCGCCATGTCTGCGACGAGGTGATGGTGATGTATCTCGGCCGGGCGGTCGAGACCGGCACCAAGGACGAGGTGTTCGAGCGGCCGCGCCACCCCTATACCGTCGCGCTGTTGTCCGCGACGCCAGTGGCCGACCCGGTGCGCGAGAAGGAACGCATCAAGCTGTCGGGCGAGTTGCCCTCGCCGCTGAACATTCCGCCGGGCTGCCCTTTCGCCGCGCGCTGCTGGAAGGCGCAGGACCGATGCCGGGCCGAGCGCCCCGTGCTGGAGGGCGACGGGCACAAGGCCGCCTGTTTCTACCCGGAGAACACCTGACGCCGGCCCGCGCCGCCGCGCGGGGCTCTCACTCCGCGTCGGGCAGCAGCTTGCCGGGGTTCAGGATGCCCTTGGGGTCGTAGGCCGCCTTCAGCCGCCGCATCCAGTCGAGCGCGTTCCCGTGTTCGGCGCGCATGTATTTGCGTTTTCCCAGGCCGATCCCGTGTTCGCCCGTCACCGTGCCGCCGAGGCGCAGCGCGGTCTCCGCCAGCCGCCGCGAGAATTCCGCGACGCGTTCCATCTCGTCGGCGTCTTCGGGGTTCAGCCGCACCCCGCAATGGAAGTTCCCGTCGCCGACATGGCCGACGATGGCGCTGGTCAGGCCCAGATCGCGTGCACCGGCCTGCGCGTCGGCCACCGCCTCTGCCAGCGCCGAGATCGGCACGCAGACATCGGTGGCGAGCGTCCGCTTGCCGGGCTCCAGCGCGCCGGTCGCGTGGTGGGCGTTGTGGCGCATCCGCCAGAGGGCGCTGCGCGCCTCGGTCGTCGTCGCGTCCTGCCAGCCTGACACGCCGTGATCCTCGGCGATCTCGCGGAACAGCGCCGCCTGGTCGGCGACCGCGCCGGGCGCGCCGTGGAACTCCAGGAAGAGATGCGGCATTTCGGGCATCTCGGCGCCGGCGTGGAGGTTGAAGCCCCGCACCATCATCTCGTCGACGAGCTCGATCCGCGCCATGGGGATCGCCGCCGGCATGACCTCGATCACGCAGGCCACCGCCTCGGCGACGCTCGGGAACCGGCAGGTCGCGGCCGCGACCGCCTCGGGCAGGGGGTGCAGGCGCAGCGTGAGTTCGGTGATGATGCCGAGCGTGCCCTCCGAGCCCACCAGCAGATGCGTGAGATCGTAGCCCGAGGCCGATTTCCGCGCCCGGCTGCCGGTCCGGATCACGCTGCCGTCCGCCATCACCGCCTCAAGCGCCATGACGTTGTCGCGCATCGTGCCGTAGCGCACGGTGGTCGTGCCGGAGGCCCGCGTGGCCGCCATGCCGCCGAGCGAGGCATCGGCGCCCGGATCGACCGGAAAGAACAGCCCCGAGTCGCGCAGCGCGTCGTTCAGCCCGGTGCGCGTCAGGCCGGGCTGCACCACCGCGTCCATGTCGCCGCCATGGACCGCCAGCACCCGGTTCATGCGCGACATGTCCAGGCTGATCCCGCCCGCGACGGGCAGGTGCTGGCCTTCGAGCGAGGTACCGGTGCCGAAGACGGTGACCGGCGTACCATCGGCGGCACAGGCCCGGACGATGGCCGCCACCTCCTCGGTCGATTCCGGGAAGGCGACGGCGTCGGGCAGGGCCGGCGGGAAATGCGACTCGTTCCGGCCGTGCTGGTCGCGCACGGAGGCGCCCGTCGACAGGCGCGGGCCGAGCAGGTCGGCGAGGTCGGAAAGGGCGCTCATGGGGACCTCCTGTCTGGGTGACGCGCCCCGGTGAACCGCGACCGGGCGGCGAATGCAAGGGGCCTCAGCCATAGGTGGCCAAGAGCGCCTTCAGGTCGTCCAGCGTGTTCGCCTCGGCCGGCGGCTTGTCGCGGCGCCAGCGTGCCATGCGCGGGAAGCGCAGCGCCACGCCCGACTTGTGGCGGGTGCTTTCCTGGATGCCCTCGAAGGCGATCTCGAAGACCTGCTCGGGCCGGACCTGGCGCACCGGCCCGAAACGCTGGAGCGTGTTGCGCCGGACCCAGGCGGTGATCGAACGGAACTCGGCGTCGGTGAGCCCCGAATAGGCCTTGGTGAAGGGCACGAGGTCGGCGCCGTCCCACACCGCGAAGGTGAAATCGGTGTAGAGCGTGGCGCGGCGGCCGTGGCCGGCCTGGGCATAGATCATCACCGCGTCGACGGTCAGCGGGTCGAGCTTCCATTTCCACCAGTCGCCCTTCTTGCGCCCCGCCAGATAGGGCGCGTCGCGGCGTTTCAGCATCACCCCCTCGGCGCCCTCGGCCCGCGCGCCTTCGCGGATAGACGCCAGCGCCGGCCAATCGTCGAAGGGCAGGAGCGGCGACAGGCGCAGGGGGCTGTCCTCCGGGAGCCCGGCGAAGAGGTCCTCCAGCCGCGCGCGGCGCTCGGCAAGCGGCGTTTGCCGGATGTCGCGGCCCTGGTGTTCGAGAAGGTCGTAGGCCTTGAGCACCACCGGCGCCTCGGCCAGCAGTTTCTTCGGCACGGTCTTGCGGGTGATCCGTTTCTGGAGCGCGGCGAAGGGCAGGGGGCGCCCGTCCATCCACGCGAGAATCTCGCCGTCGATCACCGTGCCCTCGGGCAGGAAGTCGCGGGCGGCCACGAGTTCGGGGAAGCGGTCGGTCATCAGTTCCTCGCCGCGGGACCAGACGAAATGTTCGGCCCCCCGGACGATCAGCTGGCCGCGGATGCCGTCCCACTTGTATTCGGCAAGCCAGTCGGCCGCGTCGCCCAGCCCCTCGGCGCCCTCCTCGACCTGGTAGGCCAGGTAGAACGGGTAGGGCCGCGAAAGCTGCGCGGCGGGGTCGGGGGCCTCGATGAGCCCCGCCCAACTGGTCGTCGCGGGCGTCCAGTCGCCCATCAGCCGGTGCGCAAGCTCCGCCTCCTCGATGCCGGTGGCCTGCGCCAGCGCGCGCGTCATGAGCTTTTGGCTGACGCCGACGCGGAAGCCGCCGGTGATCAGCTTGTTGAACAGGAACCGCTCGGTGCCGTCGAGCGCGTCCCAGGCGGCGAGGATGCGGGCCTTGCGCTCGGGCTCGGGCAGATCGGCAAGCGCGACGATCTCGGCCATCCAGTCCGAGAGGCTGGCGGTGCTGTCGCCGGTGGCGGGGGGCAGCACCAGCGCGATGGTCTCGGCCAGGTCGCCCACCACGGGGTAGCATTCCTCGAAGAGCCATAGCGGCAGCCCGGCGCGTTCCGCCGCCCATTCGCGAAGCCGCGTCGTGTTGACCGCCCGGCGCGGGCGGCGCCCCGACAGAAGCGCCACGGTCCAGAGGCGGTCGTCCTCGGGGGCTTGCGTGAAATAGTCGGCCAGCGCCGCGACCTTGGGGGTGATCCTTGTGGTGCGGTCGAGCGCGGTGAAGAGGGCGGCGAAGCGCTTCATTCCTCCTCCCCGTCCGCGCGGTCGAGGCTTTCGCCCTCGAAGGCGGTCTGGACGATCTCGGCGTCGTAGCCTTGCTCGGCCAGCCAGCGGCGGAAGACGCTGGTATAGCCGTGGGTCACGAAGACGCGGCTTGCGCCTGTCTCCCGGATCGCGTCGTTCAGCCCGGCCCAGTCGGCGTGGTCGGACAGGACGAAACCGCGGTCGGCGGCCCGCCTGCGGCGCACGCCCCGGAGCGCCATCCAGCCCGAGGCGAAGCCGGTGGCCGCCTTGCCGAATCGCCGGGCCCAGGGCCCGCCCAGCGCCGAGGGCGGCGCGAGGACCAGCGCGCCGGCATGGGCCTTGAGATCGGTGTCGGGCGTGACCTGCACGGTGTCGGGCAGCGCTATCCCCTGGGCGCGCATCACCGCGCAGGTCGCCTCGACCGCGCCATGGGTCAGGATCGGCCCGATGCCCGCGTCCACGCCCGCGAGCAGGCGCTGCGCCTTGCCCAGCGCGTAGGCGCCGAGCAGCGTGAACCGGCCCTCGGCCGCGGTCTGCGCCCACCAGGCGTCGATCTCGGCGAACACCTCCGCCTGCGGGCGCCACTTGAACACCGGCAGCCCGAAGGTGCATTCGCTGATGAAGGCATGCGCGGCGACAGGCTCGAACGGCTCGGAGAGCCCGTCATCCTCCAGCTTGTAATCGCCCGAGACCACCCAGACCTCGCCGCCCACCTCGACCCGGATCTGGGCCGAGCCGGGCACATGGCCGGCCGGGTGGAACGACACGGTGGCGTCGCCGATCCGGCGCGTCTCGCCATAGCGGACGGTGTCGAGGCGAATGTCGCCCAGGCGGTGGCGGATCACCGGGGCGGCGGTGTCGGTCGCGAGGTAACGGCCGTGGCCCGGCCGCGCGTGATCGGCATGGCCATGGGTGACGAGCGCACGGTCGACCGGCGCCCAGGGGTCGATGAAGACATCGGCCGCGGGGCAGTAGATGCCGCGCTCGGTGAAGGTCAGGACGGCCATGCTGGGCAGTATAGGGCCGGGCGCGGCCGGGGCCACGGCGCCCGCATGTCAGACGGAGACGGCGGAGGCCGGCCCGGTTCCCGGTCCGCCGAGCGGGGCACGCGGCGCGGCGTGGCGGAGAAAATGCTCGGCCACCTCGTCGAAGACGCGGTCGCGGACCGACGCCCCTTCCATCATCACCTCGTGGCGCGCGCCCTCGATCTCGCGAAGGGTGCCGGACGGCCAAACGCCCTTGACCGTGCGGATCGCGTTCGGGCAGACGATCCGCTCGTCGCTGCCGAGATAGGTCAGCGCGGGCAGGGGCGGCGGCGGCATGCGGACCAGCGCGCGGGTCTCGCGCAGCGCCTCGTGCAGCCAGCTGAGGCTCGGGCCGCCCAGCGCCATCTCGGGCCGCGCGGCGATTTGCCGGCGCATGTAGCCGTACATCTCGGCGTCGCCGGTCAGTTCGTTGTCGTCGAAGTCGCTGGCCTCGACATAGGCCGCGGCGCCGCGGCCCGGCGTGACCCGGCTGCCCAGGCCCAGGGGGCGGCTCGCGGCGCTGATCATCCAGGCCGCCGGCCGCATCAGGGGTGGCATCCGGATGCCCCACATCGGCGCGGTAAAGACGACCGAGGCCACATCCAGCCCACCGTGCAGGGCGCGCAGCCCGATGCAGCCGCCCATCGAATGCGCCAGCAGGTGGAAGGGGCGGGGCAGGCCCAGCGCGCCGGCGGCGCGCGCCATCGCCTCCACGTCGCGCTGATAGGCCGCGAACCGGTCGACATGGCCGAGCACGGGGTCGTCATGCAGGCGGTCGGCCAGCCCCTGTCCGCGCCAGTCGATCGCCACCGTGGCGAAGCCGCGCGCGGCCAGGTCGGCGGCCGCGCGGCCGTATTTCTCGACATACTCGGTGCGGCCGGGAAACAGGAGCACCGTCGCCCGCGCGCCCGTGGCCCCCCAGACGGCGAGGCGCAGCCGTATGCCATCCGCGGCCATGATCCAGAACGCCCCGGCGTCTCCGGGGCCCTCGGCGATGTCGTTGTAAAGCGGTGCCTCCTCCATCGATCCTTTACTTGGGTCAGGAGAACATCTGGGCAAGTTGCATCGCCTTGCCCATGTCGCCCTCGATCTTGAGCTTTCCGGTCATGAAGGCGGCCGTCGGGTTCACCTCGCCATCCATCATGCCCCGGAACGTTTCGAGCGAGGCGAACAGCGTGACATCCGCCTCTTCGTCGCCGGGGCGGGCGCCCTCGCCGTCGATGATCACCGAGCCCTCGTCCTCGATCACGAACTTGACGACGCCGTCGACCGCGTTGTTCATCCGCTCGTTCAGGGTCTCGACGGCCTTGTCGATCATCTCGCTCATCTCGGTCCTCCGATTGTGATTGCGCGGGCTGTCGCATTTTCCGCGCGTTGCGCTAATCTCAAATGTGTTATGGGCATCTCGCGTCACATTCTCAATGCTGTCGTCACGGCATTCCTGGCCGCCGCGCCCGCCCTGGCGGACGGATCGCGGGCCGAGGCTCTGCTGGACGAGTTGCAGCAGCCCGACCTGCCGAACTGGAAGAATGTCGAGGACTCGATCTGGGAGGAATGGTCCAGATCGGGCTCGGCCGCGATGGACCTGCTGCTGCGGCGCGGTCGCGAGGCGGTGGAAGAGGGCGCGTTCGAAACCGCCATCGAGCATCTGACGGCGCTCACCGATCATGCGCCGGATTTCGCCGAGGGGTACAACGCCCGCGCGCTGGCCTATTTCAAGACCGGCCGGTTCGGCCCGGCCGTGGCGGATCTCGCCCGCACGCTGCAGCTTAACCCCCGGCATTTCGGGGCGTTGATGGGGCTTGGCGCCATCCTGGAGGAAACCGGGCGGTATGACGCCGCGTTGGAGGCGTATCAGCGTGCCCATGCTATACATCCGCACGATCCTGACCTAGAAGAGGCCGTGACACGGCTGGAACTCATGACCTCCGGCCGCTCGCTCTGAGATCGGGCGAAAGGGCAGGGAATGGCAGAGCAGGCGAGGATCACCGCGGTCCTCGGGCCGACGAATACCGGCAAGACCCATTATGCCATCGAGCGGATGCTGGCCCACCGGACGGGCGTGATCGGCCTGCCGCTGCGACTTCTGGCGCGCGAGGTCTATGACCGGATCGTGGCCCTGCGCGGGCCGTCCGTGGTGGCGCTGGTCACCGGCGAAGAGCGGATCGTGCCCGACCGCGCGCAATACTGGGTCTGCACCGCCGAGGCGATGCCCACCGGCACCGGCGCCGACTTCCTGGCGGTGGACGAGATCCAGCTTTGCGCCGATCCCGAGCGGGGGCATGTCTTCACCGAGCGGCTGCTGCACGCGCGCGGGTTGCACGAGACGCTGTTCCTCGGCGCCGAGACGATGCGCGGCGCGATCCAGGCGCTGGTGCCAGGGGCGCATTTCATGAAACGCGAGCGGTTCTCGGAGCTCGTCTATACCGGCTCGAAGAAGATCAGCCGGATGCCGCCGCGCTCGGCCATCGTGGGATTCTCGGTCGAGAACGTCTATGCCATCGCCGAACTGATCCGCCGGCAGAAGGGCGGCTGCGCGGTGGTGATGGGGGCGCTGTCGCCCCGCACCCGCAACGCGCAGGTGGAACTCTACCAGAACGGCGACGTCGATTACCTGGTGGCGACCGACGCGATCGGGATGGGGCTGAACCTCGACATCAAGCATGTCGCCTTCTCGGCGCTGTCGAAATTCGACGGCCGCCGGATGCGGCCCCTGCAGCCCAACGAACTGGCGCAGATTGCGGGACGCGCTGGGCGGCACACCCAGAACGGCAGCTTCGGCGTCACCGGCGAGGCGCGGCCGCTGGACGACGAGGTGGCCGAAGCGATCGTCGAGAACCGCTTTGCGCCGGTGCGCAAGCTGCAATGGCGCAATGCGCGGCTGGATTTCGGCAGCCCCGAGCGGCTGATCGCCGCGCTGGAGGCGCGCGCCGAGGGCGACTGGCTGACCCGTGCGCGCGAGGCCGACGACCTGCATGCCCTCAAGACGCTGGTCGCGCTGCCCGATCTGCGCGACCGCCTGCGCGACGCGCGCGACGTCAAGCTGCTGTGGGACGTCTGCCGAATCCCGGATTTCCGCGGCATCTCGTCGACCGAGCATACCGGCCTGCTCGAACGCATCTTCGGCTATCTGAACGAGTCGGGCCGGGTGCCGGACGACTGGCTGGCCAGGCAGGTGAAGCGCATCGACCGGACAGATGGCGACATTGACACGCTCTCGAAACGTCTGGCCTATATCCGCACCTGGACATATGTCGCACAGCGCACGGGCTGGGTGGCGGACGAAGAGCATTGGCGCGGCCTCACCCGCGCGGTAGAAGACCGCCTGTCCGATGCGCTGCACGGCGCGCTGACGCAGAGATTTGTTGACCGGCGGACGAGCGTGCTGCTTCGCCGGTTGAAGCAGAAGGAGAGCCTTGTGGCCGAGGTGAACGACAAGGGCGAGGTGACGGTCGAGGGACAACATGTGGGTCGCCTCGAAGGCTTCCGATTCCGTCAGGACGCGTCCGCCAGCCCGGACGAGGCGCGCACCCTGCGCCAGGCGGCGCTGGCGGCCCTCGGTCCCGAGTTCCACCTGCGGGCCGACCGGTTCTACAATGCGCCCGACACCGAGCTGGACTTCACCGAGCAGGGCGGCCTGATGTGGGGCGGGAACGCGGTGGGCAAGCTGGTGCCCGGCGCCGACCCGCTGAAGCCGCTGGTGGAGCCCTTCGTCGACGAGGAGGCCGGCCCGGACGTCGCCGAGAAGGTGCGCCGACGGCTGCAGCATTTCATCGACCGCCGCGTGGCCACCCTGTTCGAGCCGCTGGTGAACCTGCAGCGCGACGAGACCCTGACCGGGCTGACCCGCGGCTTCGCCTTCCGCATGGTCGAGGCGCTGGGCATCCTGCCGCGCGAGGGCGTGGCCCAGGAGGTCAAGCAACTCGACCAGGAGGCGCGCGGGCAATTGCGCAAGCACGGCATCCGGTTCGGGCAGTTCACGATCTTCATGCCGACGCTGCTGAAGCCCGCGCCGACGCGGCTGCGCCTGGTGCTGTGGTCGCTGTCCAAGGGACTCGAAGAGTTCCCCGAAAGCCCGCCGCCGGGGCTGGTGACGATCCCGTCGGGCGAGGGCGTGACGCCGGAAATCCACACGCTCGCAGGGTACCGCGCCGCCGGGGCGCGGGCGATCCGTATCGACATGCTGGAGCGGCTGGCCGACCTTCTGCGCGCCGAGGACACGCGCGGCGGCTTCGAGGCCAAGCCCGACATGCTCTCGATCACCGGCACGACGCTGGAGCAGTTCGCCGACCTGATGCAGGGACTCGGCTACAAGGCCGAGCGCGGCGAGCGGCCCAAGGTCAAGGGCGCGCCGGCGATCACGCCCGAAAAGGCAAGCGACGGCGAGGCGACGGCCGACGCGGACCCGGCCCCGGAGGCGACCGAGGTCCCGGCCGCGGAGACGCCCGCCGCCCCGGCCGAGGGGGAGGCCGCTCCCGAGGCGGCGACGCAAGACCCGGCGGAAGACGGCCCGACGGATGCGCCGGCCGGGGACGAGCCCGAGACCGAGGTGTTCTATACCTTCTCCTGGGCGCCCCGGCGGAAGGGCGGCGGACGCCCCTCGCGCGGCGACCGGCCCCAGGGCAAGGGCAAGCCGCGCGGCAAGCCCAAGGGCAAGGGCGGCCCCCGCCACGACAAGCCCGCGAGCTTTCAGTCGCGCCCGCCCAGGAAGGACAAGCCGATCGATCCCGACAATCCCTTCGCCGCCGCGCTGATGGGCCTGCGGGACAAGTCCTGACGGCGTGAGCGACGGCGGCCCCCGCCCGACGATCCGGCTGGACAAGTGGCTGTGGCAGGCGCGCTTCTTCAAGACACGCACGCTGGCGGCCAGGACCGTTTCGGGCGGGCATGTCCGGGTCAACGCCGCCAAGACCGACAAGCCGGGCGCGCGCGTCGGCCCGGGCGACACGCTGACCTTTCCGCAGGGGCGCGACATCCGAGTGGTGCGCATCCTCGCGCCGGGTGCGCGCAGAGGGCCCGCGACCGAGGCGCGCAGCCTCTACGAGGACTTGACCCCGATCAAGGAACGCCCCCCCGAAAATCCGCGATACGAGGGCCGCGGGCGCCCCACCAAGAAAGACCGCCGGGAGATCGCGCAGCGACGCAAACCCCCGCTTGAATGATGTGGCCCTGTGTTCTAGTTCCTGAACAACAAGGATAATGTGAGTCTGCAAATGACCTATGTCGTCACCGACAACTGTATCGCCTGCAAGTATACGGACTGTGTCGAGGTCTGCCCCGTGGACTGTTTCTACGAGGGGGAGAACATGCTGGTGATTCACCCCGACGAGTGCATCGATTGCGGCGTGTGCGAGCCCGAATGTCCCGCCGACGCTATCCGCCCCGACACCGAACCCGACATGGACCAATGGGTCGAGTTCAACCGCAAGTATTCGGAAATCTGGCCGGTCATCATCACCCGCAAGGACCCGCTGCCCGAGGCCGAAGAGCGTGACGGCGAGACCGGCAAGCGCGAGAAATACTTCTCGGAGGCGCCCGGCGAGGGCGGTTAACCTCCGATTCGGCCCGGCTGCACAAGCTGCGGGCAGGAAATCGCATTTCCGGACAGGGACTTGCGGCGGTCGCTCTGTCGCGGCGCTTCCCCGCGCGGCATTTTTCTGTTATGGTCTCTTCATAAATTGGCCGACCGAGTCCTGACGTGCCACACGCAGACTTTCGTCTGCGGGGTGGATTTTCAGCGCCTGAGTATCCATGTCTCCGGAAATAGACACTCCGGACACATGTTACGGCGCTGTGTCGGGGGTCCATGCGAGGAAGAATGAATGTCCAAAACCAAGAAAGCCGAGTTCCGTCCTAACGACTTCGTCGTCTACCCCGCCCATGGCGTGGGCAAGATCGTCTCGATCGAGGAGCAGGAGATCGCGGGAATTCCGCTCGAGCTCTTCGTGATCTCGTTCGAGAAGGACAAGATGACCCTTCGCGTGCCGACCCACAAGGCCAGCGAGGTGGGGATGCGCTCGCTCTCGACCCCGGATGTCGTGTCCAAGGCGATGGCCACGCTGAAGGGCAAGGCCAAGGTCAAGCGCGCGATGTGGTCGCGCCGCGCCCAGGAGTACGAACAGAAGATCAACTCGGGCGACCTGATCTCGATCGCCGAGGTCGTTCGCGACCTGCATCGCACCGACGATCAGCGCGAGCAGTCCTATTCGGAGCGCCAGCTTTACGAGGCCGCGCTGGAACGGCTGACCCGCGAGGTCGCCGCGGTTTCCGGCGCCGACGAGGCGGCCGCGCAGAAGCAGGTGGACGAGGTGCTGGTCTCTCGCGCCGCCTGAGCACTCGCCGGATCGGTTACCTCAGGCCGTGGCGTCCGCGCCGCGGCCTTTTTCTGTGGCTGCGTCCGCGTCCGCCTTGCCGTCCTCGACCTGCGAGATGTCCTCGCGGCTGGCCAGCGCCGTCTCCAGCTCCTTGTTGAGTTCGCGCGCGCGCTTGAGATAATCGGGGTTCTCGTCGGTCGGCACGCCGGGTACCCAGAGTTCGGCGAGCTCGCGCAAGGTGGCGCGGTCGTGCTTGTAGAACGCGAATTCCAGTTCGTGCGCCTCGTAATCCGAAACGCCCAGGTCCTCCAGCACGTAGCGCGCCGCCCGGAGGCTGGAGTCGAACATCTCGCGCACGATCTGCGTCGCGCCGGCGCGGTACAACTCGTAGGCATGCACCCGGTCATGGGCGCGGGCCACGATGCTGAGGTCCGGGCGCACCTGGCGGACGTAGCGCACCAGCTTGGTGGTGTCCTGCGGATCCTCCAGCGCGGCGACCAGCACCTGCGCCTCGTCGAGCCCGGCGGCGCTGAGGATCTCGGGCCGGGTCGGATCGCCGAAGAACGCGGTGAAGCCGAAGGTCCGCAACAGCTGCACCCGGTTGAGATCGTTGTCGAGCACCGTCGCGCGATAGCCCGACATCTGCAGCATGCGGTTGACCACCTGCCCGAAGCGGCCCACGCCGGCGATGATCACCGCGCGTTGTTCGTCGATCGCGTCGGGCTTGGCCGGGCTTGCGCCGTCCACGTGCATCCGCCGCGCCAGCACGTCGTGCAGGATGAACAACAGCGGCGTGAGCAGCATCGACAGGGCGATCACGATCAGAAGTGTCTGGCCGAGCTGCGTCGTGAGCACCGATTGCTGCAGTGAGAAGCTGACCAGAACGAACCCGAATTCACCGGCCTGCGCGAGGCCGAGGGTGAACAGCCACCGGTCGCGGCCGCGCAGCTTGAAGAGGATCGCGAGCCCGTAAAGGATCGCGCCCTTCATCGCCACCATGGCGAGCGTCAGCCCGAGGATGCGCGCGGGCTCGCCGAACAGCACGCCGAAATCGATGCCGGCGCCGACGGTGATGAAGAAGAGGCCCAGCAGCAGCCCCTTGAAGGGCTCGATATTGCTCTCCAGCTCGTGGCGGAACTCGGAATCCGCCAGCACAACGCCCGCCAGGAAGGTGCCGAGCGCGGGTGAAAGCCCCACCGCGCTCATCAGGACGGCGATGCCCACCACGATCAACAGCGCCATGAAGGTATACATCTCGCGCAGCCGCGCCATGTGGACGAAGCGGAAGAGCGGCCGGGTCAGGTAATGGCCCCCCAGGATCACCGCCGCGACTGCGCCGAGCGTCACCAGCGTGACGCCCCAGGCCGGCAGGCCCTCGATGATGGTCACGGCGCCGTGGGCGTCGCCGACGGCGTCGAGCCCGGAGCGGACCACCGACCCGTCCGGCCCGAGGTGGGCCGCGGGGGCGACGGCCAGAAGCGGCAGCAGGGCGAGCATCGGGATCACCGCGATGTCCTGGGTGAGCAGCACCGAGAAGGTCGCCCGGCCGCCCTGGGTGGGCATCAGCCGTTTTTCGGTCAGCGTCTGCAGGACGATCGCGGTCGAGGACAGGGCGAAGATCATGCCCACCGCCAGCGCCGCCCGCCATTCGAGCCCCAGCGCGGAGGCCACGGCGAACCCCGCGGCCGTCGTGAGCAGCACCTGCAACCCCCCGAGGCCGATCAGCCTGTGGCGCATCTCCCACAGCGCGCGCGGCTCCAGTTCGAGCCCGATCAGGAAGAGCATCAGCACCACGCCGAACTCGGCGAAATGTTGCAGGCTCTCGGAATCGGCGCCGAGGCCGGGCACGAGCCCCAGGGCGATGCCGGCCAGCAGGTAGCCCAGCACCGACCCCAGCCCCAGCCGCGCGGCCAGCGGCACCGCGATCACCGCGGCCCCGAGATAGACGGTCGCTTGCAGCAGGGCGAATTCCATGGGCGCCTCGTTCGAAATGGGTGATCCCAGGGTCTACGCCGCCCTCGCCGATGTCCAGCGATGCGGCGCCCCGGCTAGCCGCCCGGAAGGTCGAGCACGATATTCCGCCCGTTTTTCACGTAGCGCAGGTCGCTTTCGCCGATTGCGGCGACACGGCCGCCATCAATGCGGTCGCCGACCTTGACCTTCTCGTAGCGCCCGCTCGGCAGACGCACCAGCGCGCGGCGGTCGCTGGACGAGCCGTAGACCCCGATCAGGTTCAACTGTCGCAGGTTGATCGCGTTCGACACCGTCGCCTGCCGGGCGACCGAGGCAGTGGTCGGAATCGACGGCCGCACCGTGGCGGTCTGCGGCACGGCCGGGGCCGTGGCGGCCACCCGGGCGGCCAGGTCCTCGGGGCGGGAGACCGGCCGGATCGAGCGGACGATGGCATTCGCGGGCAGCGGGTTCGCGGCAAGCGCCGCGGCGACGGCGGCGGCGACGTCTTCCTCGACCGGGCCTTCCGGGCCGTTCTCGGCACCGGGCAGCGCCACCCGTTCGAGGGGGCGCGGGAGCGGGCGCGGGCCGGGTTGCGCCGCCGGGTCGGGGGCGGGCGCCAGCGCGGCGGGTGCGATCCCGTCCGGGCGCAGGCGCGGCCGGAACGGCGTCAGGCGCGCGGCGATCTCGGGGCTCGCGGCGATGACGACGCCCTCGGGCAGCGGGGCGGGCTCTGCCGGCGCCGCCGCCGTTTCCGTGGCGGGCGCGGTATCGACGGGCGGAGCCGGTGGGCGCGTGTCGGTCTGCGCGTCGGAGGCGGGATCGCCGGCCGGGGCGGCCTCCGGTGCCGGCGCGGCGTTCGGCGCGGGGCGCGCGGGCGGCACCGCCGGCGGGCGTCCCTCGGTCACGGGGAAGACGAAGGTCGGGCGCGGCGGCGGGGTAATCTCGGGCCGGCCGAGGACGACTTGCGGGGCGGGGGCGGCCGCGTCGCCGGGCTCGTCCGGGGCGGGCAGGATATCCGCAACCACCGGTTCGGTCGCACCGCCGGGCGTGGCGTCCGCCCCGGGGCGCGGTTGCCGCGCGGCGATGTCGTTCGCCGCCGGCGGGTTCGCCTGCTGCGGCAGTTCCGCGTCGATGGCGCGCGTTGCGGCGGGGTCCGGCAGGGGCGGGGCCACAGGGGCGCGGAGGCCAGGTTCGAGCGCCGCGATGAACAGCTCCTCGATCCGGTCCTGGCCGGGCGCGGCGGGCGGTTCCGGGGCGCGCTGCCACAGGCCGCTGCTGGCATAGGCTTCGATCGCCGCGGTCTCGGCCATGGCGGGGGGCGTCTCGGGGGCTGACGGCGGCGTGCCGGGCGCGGAGGCCGTGGCCGCCGTGTCCGGCTGCGCCGCGCTGTCGGGAGACGTGGCGTCGGGCACGGTGGCGGCAATCTCGCCTGGGTCGTCGCCGAGCGACCAGAGCCCGATGGCGGCCATCGCGACCAGCAGAAGGACGCTCAGGACAAGGCCGCCCAGCAGACCCGGGCTCGGGCGGCGCAACGCCGCGGCCAAGCCCTGCATGCCCTCGCCGTTGTCGGGCGGCCGGCCGGTGGCCGCAGGGTGCGGCTTCGGCATCTTGGGCGGCGCTGCCGCCGGGCGGTGGGCGGTCAAGGGCGGAGGAGCGGGGGGCAGTTTTGGAGCGCTTGCCGTGGCCGGGGCGGCCTCCTGCGGGCGCGGGGGCTGCGGCGCCGGCGTCACCGGTTTCGGCGCCGCGGGCGCTGCCGCGGATGGCGCCTGTTCCGGCGCCTCGCTCGGGGTCGCCGACGGCGCCTGCTCCGGCGTCGGGTCGGCATCCGACGTGCCGCCGTCTTCGGTGCCGAGCGTCAGGCGCGAGGGCACCGTCGCGGACGACCTGTCGTCGGACTGGGCGGGGGCGTCGCCGGCCCGCCGCGTGGAGAATGAGGGCGGCGTCCTGTCCTGCGGTGCGTCCTCGTCCGGGGGGGCGGCCGGAGGCGTTTCCGGCGCTGTTTCGGCCGGCTCCGGTTCGGGTTCCGCAGGGGCAGGCTTGGCCGGTGCGGCTTTCGGGCGGTCGGCTTCGCCCGCCGATGCCTTGGCCGGGCCGGCGGGTTTCGGACGGGCCGCGGGCTCGTCGCCGGCCGCGTAATCGGCCATCGCGCCGGGCCGCACCGGCGCGCTGTCGCGTTCGGGCGACTCGCCATTCTCGAGGACACGGCCAGCCACCGAGGTCGGCCCGAAGAACGCCTCGCCCCCGAACTGGTCGGCAGGCGGCGCGGCGACGCAGCAGACCGGGTTGAACGCGTGCTGGTCGGCGAAGGCTTCCGCCTCGGCGAGCGTTTCGCGCGCGACCACGGCAAGGCGGGCCCGGCCGTCGCCGGTCTCCTGCCAGTCGAACACGATCTCGTCGACCGCGTAGGGCGTCAGGCCGTCGAGCCCGTTCAGCAGGCTTGCGTGTTTCTCTGCCGGGGTCTCGCCGCGCAACGGCTGCGTGGTGTAAAGCACCTGGCTGTCGGGAATGACCAGCTTGGTGTGCAGCTTGCCGCGCGCCAGCCCTTCGGCCGTGCCGCGCATCAGCCGCAGCGTCTCGCCCAGGCCGGGATCGTCGAGCGACACGTCCCCGATCCTCTGCCATCCGCCCTTGGCGCGGTGCAGCAGGCCGATCCCGTCCTCGGAGAGCGTCAGCGCAAACCCTGGTCTCATTACCGCTTTCTAACCAGCCCCGTCCCGGCGCGAAACCGGGATTAATGAAGTATAGCAGGAAAACCCCGGGCGGCATAAGGGGCGGCCTGGAATTCCTTGCCGCATCGGCGGAGAGGCGCGATGCTTGTGACCCCGAGCACACTGCAACGAAAGGCCGACCCCATGCGCATCGCCTTGCTTCTGCCCCTATTATTCTTCTTGGCCCAGCCGCTCGCGGCGCAGGGGGGCGCGCAGCTGACCGTCACGGGGCAGGGCCGGGCCGAGGCCGCGCCCGACATGGCGACGCTCACGCTGGGCGTGACCCACAACGCCGTGACGGCCGAGGAGGCGATGGGCCTGGTGTCGGCGGACCTGTCGCGCATCTTCGAGCGCTTGCGCGCGGTCGGCATCGCCGAGCGCGACCTGCAGACCGCGGGCCTGCGCCTCGCGCCGGTCCGGAGCCTGGCCGACCAGGGCCAGCGCCGGGAGATCACCGGGTTTCGCGCGTCCAACACCCTGCGCGTGCGCCAGCGCGATCTCGACGGGCTGGGCGCGACGCTCGACGCGGTGCTGGCCGATGGCGCCAACCTGTTCGAGGGGCTGCGCTTCGGGCTGCAGGACCCGACGCCGGTCGAGGACGAGGCCCGGCGCAGGGCGGTGGCCGACGCGGCGCGGAAGGCCGCGCTCTATGCCGGGGCGGCGGGCCGCGCGCTTGGCGCGGTCGTCTCCATCCGCGAGGGCGGCGCCGAGCGCCCCGAGCCGATGCGCCTGGAGGCCGCCGCGGCCGCGGGCGGCGGGGTGCCGGTCGCCCCGGGCGAGGTCTCGTTCTCTGCCCGGGTGACCGTGGTCTACGCGCTCGGCGAGTGAGGCGCGGGCCTCAGAGCTGGTCCAGCGCCTGTTCGAGATCGGCGATCAGGTCGTCGGCATCCTCGATCCCGATGGACAGGCGCACGACGTCAGGGGCGGCGCCCGCGGCGACCTGCTGGTCCTCGGTCAGCTGGCGGTGGGTGGTCGAGGCCGAGTGGATGATCAGCGAGCGCGTGTCGCCCAGGTTCGCGACATGGCTGAACAGCTGCACCGCGTCCACGAGCTTTACGCAGGCCTCGTAGCCGCCCTTCAGCGCGAAGGTGAACAGCCCGCCCGCGCCCTTGGGGCAGATCCGCGGCACCCGCTCGGCATAGGGCGAGGACGGCAGACCGGCATAGGTGACCGCCGCGACCTTGGGGTGGTTTTCCAGCCAGGTCGCGACCTTGACCGCGTTCTCGCAGTGGCGCTGCATGCGCAACGACAGCGTCTCGATCCCCATCAGCGTGTAATGCGCCGCCTGCGGGTTCATCGTCATGCCGAGATCGCGCAGGCCCACGGCGATGCCGTGGAAGGTGAAGGCGAGCGGGCCGAAGGTCTCGTGGAATTTCAGCCCGTGATAGGCGGGCTCGGGCTCGGAGAGCGAGGGGAACTTGCCCGAGGCCGACCAGTCGAACGCGCCGGAATCGACCACCGCGCCGCCGGTCACCGTGCCATTGCCGGTGAGGTACTTCGTGGTGGAGTGGACGACCAGCGCCGCCCCGTGCTCGATCGGGCGGCAAAGGTAAGGGGTGCCCGAGGTATTGTCGACGATGAGCGGCAGGCCCGCCTCCTCGGCGATCCTGGCGATGGCGTCCAGATCGGTGACATAGCCGCCGGGGTTGGCGATCGCCTCGCAGAAGATCGCGCGGGTGTCGTCGTCGATGGCCGCCTTGACCGCGTCGAGATCGTCGGTATCGACGAATTTCGCCGACCAGCCGAAGCGTTTGATCGTCTGGCTGAACTGGGTGACGGTCCCGCCGTAAAGCCGGGTCGAGGCCACGATGTTCTTGCCCGGCCCCATCAGCGGGAACAGCGCCAGGATCTGCGCCGCGTGCCCCGACGAGGTGCAGACCGCGCCGACCCCGCCCTCCAGCGTCGCGATGCGCTCGGCCAGCACCGCGACCGTCGGGTTGGTCAGGCGGGAATAGATGTAGCCCACCTCCTGCAGGTTGAAGAGCGCCGCCGCGTGGTCGGCGTCGCGGAACACGTAGGACGTGGTCTGGTAGATCGGCGTCTGCCGCGCCCCGGTCGCCGGGTCGGGCCGGGCGCCGGCGTGAATCTGCAGCGTGTCGAAGCCGTAGGTAGGACCCTCGCTCATCGGATCGGAACTCCCTCTTTCCCGTTTGCGTCAGCTTTACGGCATCGTCGCCGACCCCACAACACGGCGCAGGGGGAAAGGACGCGGGTGCGCGCGGCGCGGCGGGACAGGAATTCCGTTCGCGCTGCGCGGCGCCTTGCGGGACGGCCGCGCGATCGGGGGCTGCAGGCCGCGGCCGGGCGTGCGGTCAGTGCAGCCGCGAGCCCGACCCGCCGGTTGGCAGGTCGGCCGCCTTGAGCACGCTATGCTCGGCCTCGGCAAGCTTGCGTCTGACCTCTTCGAAATCGAGGCCGCCGGTCCCGTTGCGGGCGGCGAACGCGGCGAGGAACGTGTCGAGGCCCACCAGCGTCTCGAGGACCTCGAACAGGGCGTCTTGGCAATCTTGGGGCATGGATTTCAAAGCGTTCCAGAGTGAGCAAGGTGGCTGGATGGCATGCACGGACCGACACCGTGCACCGTCCTGCTTTGTACTCGGGACCGCGTCCACCGATACAGGCAAAGCTTCGGGCGGGACGTATATAGCGCGTTTCGGAAACCGCAAGTGCTTCTTTAGTCTCGGTCCGGAAAACCGGCGGGTTTAGCGGCGATCCGCCGCAAGCGTGGCGCCACCCGCCCCGGTCAAAGCGCATCGAGGCGTTGCAGGATCGTCCGCAACTCGGCCAGTTGGGTCTCGGTCAGCGGCGCCTGCGGGGGCACCGGAGGCCCGCAATCCAACCCCTGAAGCGCAAGACCCGCCTTGATCGCCGCGGCGAGATTGAAGCGTGCGAAGGCCTCGTTCACCGCCCAGAGGCGGCGTTGCAGGTCCATGGCCGCGTCCCATGCGCCCGCCCGGCACAGGCGGTACAGCTCGGCGCTTTGCGCGGGCACGATGCAGGAGGGGCCCGCCATCCAGCCCAAGCCCCCGATCATCATCACCGCCACCGTGATATGCGACGAGGCGGCGAAGATGCCGATGCGCCCCTCGGTGCGGTTCATGATCGACAACAGACGCCCGGTATTGGTCGAGGCATCCTTGAGATAGGCGATGCGCGGGTGATGGCTGAGCGTCCCGATCGCGGACAGCGACAGGTCCGAGCGCTGGAAATTGGGGTTGGTGTACATCGTGACGGGCAGGTCGGTGGCCTCGGCCACGGCGGTGAAATAGTCTACGACGCCCGCCTCGGGGATCGGGAAATACGCCTCCATCACCGCGAGAATGCCGTCCGCCCCCAGCGCCGCCCAGTCGCGGGCCTGGCTGACGGCGTCGGCGGTCGCCGTCGAGGCCACGCCGGCGATCACCGGCACACGCCCCTGTGCGGCCTGCACCACGGTTTCCACCACTTCGGCCTTCTGCTCGCGCGTCAGATAGGCGAACTCGCCGGTGGAGCCCAGCGGGCAGAGCCCCTGCACCCCTTGCGCGATCAGATGCTCGCAAAGCCGCGTCAGAACTTCGCGGTTCACACGGCCATCGGCCTTCAGGGGGGTGGCTATATAGGGGATGACCCCGTGCAATCCGTCCATCTTTCTTTCCCTCAACGCATCCAGAGATTGTGTTTCTTCAACCGGTTGCGGATCGCCTGTTCGCGTCGGGGCAGGGCGGCGCGGTCGAAGAGTGCGCGCGCCCGGGCGCCCTTGCCCTGGTAGACGAAGCGCTTGATAGGTTCGTGCGCCTTGATCACCTTCTTGACCCTGTTGGGGGCGCAGATGTCTTCCAGAACGGCGACGACGCGGTCGCTCTCGCGGGCATAGAGCAGGGGCAGGGTGCGCCAGTGGCAGGTCACCTCTCCGTCGAGCCCGCAGAGCTCCGGCCCGGGCCGCCCGCCGCCGAGAGAATGGATCGCCAGCGGTAGCGCCACCTGGTCGAGCCAGGGGTCGAGGGACTGGCAGACGAGTTCCGGCGGCGGGTCGTCGCGGATCGCCGTGGCATAATCGAGAAAGCGCCTGCCGAAGGCGCGGGGGCAGCGAAAGAAGAACCAGCCGGCGTTGAAATAGAGATAGCGCTGCCAGTATTCGTCGGGGTGGGACAGGTCGAGCGAGCTTTCGAAGTCGAGCCCGAAGCGGTCGTAGAGCGCCCGCCATGTCGCGGTGTAGCCCGGCCCATAAAGCGCGATCTCGGGCCATGTGCCCTCCCGCCGCATCGAGGCGGCGGGGCGGTCGAAACCGAAGGGCACGCCGGAAAGCGCGCCGGTCACCAGCGTGTCGGTGTCGAAGAACACGAAGGGTTCGCACTCGGGCAGGGCGGCAAGCGCCTCGATCTTGTTGCCCTGGGGGTAGGCGGCGCCGAAGGCGCGGCACTCGAAGGGCACGATCTCCGCGCCCAGCCCGCCGAGTAGGTCGCGCACGCCCGGATCGCCGATCCGCGGGTCCCTGTCCCAGAGCGGCCCCGGCTGCGGTTCCGCCACGAGCAGTCGACCGGCGAAGCCCGGGTCCGAGGCCCGGAGCGAGGCCGCGAACAGGACGGCTTCGTATTGCAGGCGGCCGTTCTGGGCGACGATCACGATGTTAAATTCGGTTCGGTCCGCCCGTGCCTGGGCCATGAGCATCCGTTTCTTTTGCCCGGTTCCGCGCCACTATAGGCGCTGCGGTCGGTGGCCGAAAGCGGGGCGCGCGGCCGAACGGGGGCTTTCACCCCCGACATGACCGGCCCCGCTGTCGGCCAGTCTTTGGGGCCGGGTCGGGGCACGCGATGCCGGTGGGTTCGCGGGGCCGAGTCGCCGTCGCCTGCCGGGCGCGCCCGTCGGCGCCGCGCCGCCCGGACCGGTCGTGCGCGACGGTGGGCTTTTGCCGTCGGCGTCCCCCCGCCGACCCGCCGGCAGCCCTCCGCGCCCGCCAAGTCCCTGTTTTGGCGGCCCGCCGCCCGGCGTCGTGGCCATGCTGCCTTGGCCCTTCCGCCTGCGGTTTCCGGGTGTATCCGGAAGGCGGGTTCCGCGCAGAGCGACGGGACCGACAACACAAACCGACTCACGGAGGAAAGAACTATGAAACGTATCACCGCTTGCGCCGCCCTTCTCGGCCTGACCCTCGGCGGGGGCGCGGCGTTCGCCCAGAGCCTCGACGCGGATGGCGACGGGATGGTCAGCTTCGAGGAAATGCGGGCCGTCTATCCCTCGACCACCGAGGAAACCTTCGAAAGCATCGATTCCGACGGTGACGGGATGGTGTCGGAGGCGGAACTGGCCTCGGCCGAGGAGGTCGGTCTGATCCCGTCCGAGGGCTGAGAACGCGGGCGTCCCCGCGCCCGTCCGGGCACCCGCCCGGAGGAGAAGGCCCCTGCATCCCCCGGGGGTCTTCTCCCGTATGCGCGGCGGGCGCCGCCCGGGCGCTTTTCACGAGTGTTCCAGAATTGATCGCGATTTCGAGAGGTTACGGAGACAAGCGGCGCCGCGTGCGTTGATGTGGTCGAGGGCCGCGACGAACCGTGGCCTTCGTTCGAAGGAACGACAGACCAAAGCCAAGGAGACCCATCATGAAACGGAACACCCTTTGCGCCACGATCCTTTGTGTCGGCATGGGCGGCGGGGCCGCGTTCGCGCAGGACGTGCCGCCGCTTCTCGACAAGAACGCCGATGACGAGGTGTCGTTCACGGAATTCCAGAGCGAGTATCCCACCGCCACCGAGGCGGAGTTCGAGTCGCTCGACATGAACGACGACGGCGAGATCTCCGAACGGGAGGTTGCCCAAGGGCTCGACGCGGGGATGGTCTCGACCGAGAGCTGAGGCCGCGCCCCACGCGGCCGGCCGGGTGCGGCCCGGCGGCGCAAGGCCCCGCCCGATGCGGCGGGGCCTTCGCGTTTGCGCTCAGCTTCCGCGGGCCAGCGCCGCGACGCCGGTCCGGGCCATTTCGATCAGGCCCAGCGGGCGCATCAGCTCGCCGAAGGCGTCCACCTTCTGCGGCGTGCCAGTGATCTCGAAGACGAAGCTTTCCAGCGTCGAATCCACCACGTTGGCCCGGAAGATGTCGGCCAGGCGCAGCGCCTCGACCCGCTTCTCGCCCTCGCCCTTCACCTTGAAGAGCGCCAGTTCGCGTTCCACCGAGGGGCCCTCGACGGTCAGGTCGTGCACGTCGTGGACCGGCACGATGCGCCCGAGCTGCGCCTTGATCTGCTCGATGATGGCGGGCGTGCCGGTGGTGACGATGGTGATGCGGCTGGTGTGGCCGGTATGGTCCACCTCGGCCACGGTAAGGCTGTCGATATTGTAGCCCCGCCCGGAGAACAGCCCGATCACGCGGGCCAGCACGCCGGGTTCGTTGTCCACGATCACCGCGAGCGTGTGCCGCTCCACCGTCTCGGCATTGGGGTCGCGCAGGTCGTAGGCCGAATGCTTCGACGTGCCCTTCTGGATGTTGAGTGCTGCTGCCATGTCCGTTCCGTCGTCCTTGTCCCGTTCAGGGGTGTGTCGCCCGAGGTTATCGCCTCAGAACCGCATGTCGATCTCGGCATAGCCGGGCGTCGGCACCGGCGGGCCGCCCCAGATCATCGATTGGTAGCTGGCGTCCGACAGGATCACCGAGTCGAGCAGCGCGCCGTCGGGCGGGGCGCCGCTGGGCCCGACGAAGGCGAAGGTCGCCAGCACGCCCGGCCGCCCCGTCAGCCCGTAGGTGTGAAAATGCACGGTCTCCGCGCCCGTCGCCACCTGCGCGCCGCGGCCGGGGAAGACCATGCCGCCCGACCCGGTGAGCGCGAGCACCTCGCCCCGCGTCGTGGCGCCGAACCGCAGGCCCATGCCCACCGAGGGCGGTGCCGCCGGCCCGCGGAAATTCTCCATGTAGACGATGCGCCCGGCGCTGTCGGTCGTGACCGAAAGCTGGTTGCCGCCGGGCTGGTGCCACAGCGTCGCCATGTAGCCCGGATTTGCGGCGCCCGCCGAAACCGGCGGCCCGAGCGTCCCGAAGGCGGCCGCGCTCTGGCCGATGTCGAGCCCGGCGAAATCCTGCGCCGCGCCCGGCAGCGGCGCAAGCGCCAGGCACGCGGCAAAGGCCAGCGCCCGGCTCACACCAGCACCGCCCCGCCGGCCTTGATCGCGTCCTCGCCGGTGTCTTCGCCGAGCAGCATCTTGTTATGCGGCTCGCCGGACGGGATCATCGGATAGCAGTTCTCGTGCTTTTCCACGAGACAGTCGAAGATCACCGGGCCGTCATAGGCCAGCATCTCCTGGATCGCCTCGTCCAGATCGGCCGGGTCCTCGCACTTGATGCCCTTGCAGCCGAAGGCCTCGGCCAGCTTGACGAAGTCGGGCAGCGCCTCGGACCAGGAATGCGAGTAGCGGTTGCCGTGCAAGAGCGACTGCCACTGGCGGACCATGCCGAGCCGCTCGTTGTTCAGGATGAACTGCTTGACCGGCAGGCGGTACTGCACCGCGGTGCCCATCTCCTGCATGTTCATCAGCCAAGAGCCCTCGCCGGCGACGTTGATGACCAGCGCGTCGGGGTGGGCGACCTGCACCCCGATCGAGGCGGGCAACCCGTAGCCCATGGTGCCCAGCCCCCCCGACGTCATCCAGCGGTTCGGGGCCTCGAAGCCGATGAACTGGGCCGCCCACATCTGGTGCTGGCCGACCTCGGTGCAGATGTAGCGGTCGGCGCGATGCCTGGTCAGCGCCTCCAGCCGCTGGACGGCGTATTGCGGCTTGATGACCTTGTCGGAGCCCGTGTAGCGGAGGCAGTCCACCTTGCGCCACTCCTCGATCTGGCCCCACCAGCGGTTCAGGCCTTCCTTGTTCACCTTGCGGCCGCGCGATTTCCAGATGCGCAGCATGTCCTCCAGCACATGGGCGACGTCGCCCACCACGGGGAAGTCCACATGGATCGTCTTGTTGATGGACGAGGGGTCGATGTCGATATGCGCCTTGCGCGAGCCGGGGCTGAAATCGGCGACGCGCCCGGTGATCCGGTCGTCGAACCGCGCCCCGATATTGATCATCAGGTCGCAGTCGTGCATCGCGAGGTTGGCCTCGTAGAGCCCGTGCATCCCCAGCATGCCCAGCCAGTTCTTGCCGGAGGCCGGGTAGGCGCCGAGCCCCATCAGCGTGGAGGTGATCGGAAAACCCGTGGCCTCCACCAGCTCGCGCAGCAACTGGGTGGCCGCGTCGCCCGAGTTGATCACGCCGCCGCCGGTATAGAAGATCGGGCGCTCGGCGCTCTCCATCGCCTCGACGAGGCGGGTGATCATCTCGCGGTCGCCCTTCACCTGCGGGCGGTAATGACCGTCCGACGCGGCGCGCGGGCCGACATAGGTGCCCTGGGCGAACTGCACGTCCTTGGGGATGTCGACGAGCACCGGGCCGGGGCGTCCGCTGGTCGCGACATGGAACGCCTGGTGAATGGTCTCGGCCAGCCGGTCGGTCTCCTTCACCAGCCAGTTGTGCTTGGTGCAGGGCCGGGTGATGCCCACCGTATCGGCCTCCTGGAAGGCATCGTTGCCGACCATGAAGGTCGGCACCTGGCCCGACAGCACGACCAGCGGAATCGAGTCCATCTGCGCGTCGGTGATCCCGGTGACGGCGTTCGTGGCGCCGGGACCCGAGGTGACCAGAACCGCGCCGGGCTTGCCGGTCGAGCGGGCATAGCCCTCGGCCATGTGGACCGCGCCCTGTTCGTGTCGGACGAGGACATGCTGGATGTCGCTTTGCTGGAACAGCTCGTCATAGATCGGAAGCACGGCGCCGCCCGGGTAGCCGAAGATTACCTCGACGCCCTGGTCCCTGAGGGCCTGAACCACCATTTTCGCGCCGGTCATCTGTGTCATCTGTCTCTCCGTGCTCTCCGCCGGTCCTGCATCCTGTCGCGCACAAAAAAGCCCCCGGGTTTCGGGGGCGCATGGGGGTAACCCAGGGTCCGTCCTACCGGCCCATGCGCCTGTCTTCCGTCACTACGAGTACGATCGCCATCGGGCACTCCTCGGGTCGCGTGCGCGGGACATTAGGAGTGCACCGGTGCAGGGTCAAGCTGCAAAAGCCATAATTTTCGTGCTCCGCGACAAGTTAGCCTTTGCATTTGTTGCGGCCGGGGGCGTCTCGGCGCACGGATCGCAAACCCGACCGTGCCTTGGGGCGGGCGTCCCGCGCAGGTCCGGCGGCGGTGAACGATCCGGCGGCGCCGGGCGCCCTGGCTGCTCGTGTTGCGTCCAGGCGGCCGGTCTTCGACATCGGGAAAATCCAACGCGGACCATTCCGGCTATTTAATTGACGGGAAGCTGCGGCTAGATTGCGTGCATTCAAACGATCCGCCCGTCGATGGCGGGCCTAAATCTGGGAGGATAACCTATGGATCGCCGTTCTTTCCTGAGAACGTCCGCGCTGGGCGGTTCGGCCGCCGCCGCCACGACGCTGGCCGCGCCGGCCTATGCGCAGGGCAAGCGCACGCTCACGATGGTCACCACCTGGGGCCGCGGGCTGGCCGGCGTGCATGACGCGGCGCAGTATTGCGCCGACGGGATCACCGCGGTCACGGACGGGCAACTGACGGTCGACCTGAAGGCGGCCGGCGAACTCGTGGGCGCCTTCGAGGTGTTCGACGCCGTTTCGGCCGGGCAGGCCGACATGTATCACGGGGTCGACTACTACTTCCTCGGCCAGCACCCCGCGCTGTCGTTTTTCAGCCAGATCCCGTTCGGCATGACGTTCCAGGAATTCAACAACTGGTTCTACCATGCCGGCGGCCGCGAACTGGCGGACGAGCTTTACGGCATCTTCGGTCTCAAGGCCTTCCCGGCGGGGAATACCGGCCCGCAGGCCGGCGGCTGGTATTCGCGGGAAATCAACAGCCCCGAGGATTTCCAGGGCCTCAAGTTCCGCATGCCCGGCCAGGGCGGCGAGGTGCTGGGCAAGCTGGGCGCGAGCGTCCAGAACCTGCCGGGCGCCGAAGTCTACCAGGCACTGGCCTCGGGCGCGATCGAGGGCACCGAATGGATCGGCCCCTGGGCCGACGAGAAGGCCGGCTTCCAGGAGATCACCAAAATCTACTACACCGCCGGTTTCCACGAGCCCGGCCCGGTTCTGAACCTGACGCTCAACCTCGACACCTGGGAAAGCCTGACGCCGGCGCAGCAGGCCGCGGTTCAGCAGGTCGCGACCGCCTGCCACGGCTGGAACATGTCGCAGTTCATGGCCAACAACTCGTCCGCGCTGCAGCGTCTGCAGGCCGCCGGGGTGCAGGTCATGGAATTCCCCGACGCCGTCTGGGACGCCTTCGGCGCCGCCGCGCAGGAGGTCATCCAGGAGTCGATGGACGACGAGATCTACGCGACGTGCCATGAAAGCTACATGGCCTCGCTGAAGAGCTCGGCCGGCTGGAACAGCCGCTCGCAGGCGATCTTCACCGAACAGCGCGACCGCGTGATCGGCCTCTGAGCCGACGCGGCCGGAACCGGCGCGCCCCCGCCCATGCGCGGGGGCGCCACCTTCGGCGTTTTGCATCGGGCGCGGGGGCATCGGGCCCGATTCGCGACGCCTAAGCGACAGGGGGGCGAAGATGGAAGACGCGGCATCGCCCGGCGCGCTGGGCGCGTTGGTCGACGGGGGGCTCTGGATTCTGACGAACATCGCGATGGCGTTCTACAATTTCGGCTACGCGGTGACGCATCCCGGGCTGTGGCTGGACTGGTCGAACAAGGAAGCGATCATGCGCGTCGTCTATTACGGCGGCTCGGTCGAATTCTTCTTCGTGGTGTTCGCGGCCTTCCTGGTGCTGACCGCGCTGGGGCTGTGGCGGCGGTCGATCATGTGGGGCACCGTGCGGGTGCTGGAGGGCTTCGCCAACACCGTGGGCCGGTTCTTCGCCTGGGCGGGCCTGTTGATGGTGCTGCAGCAGATCATGATCGTGTTCCTGCAGCGCATCTTCCGGGTGGCCGAGATCCAGCTTGGGCCGCTGGGCTATTCCTTTGCCAAGGACCTCAGCTGGTGGTCGGAAGAGCTCAAGTTCTACAACGCGATGATCGTGTGCCTGTGCGTGTCCTACACCTTCGTGCAGTCGGGCCACGTGCGCGTGGACCTGGTCTATTCCGCCGTCAGCCACCGCACGAAGCGGCTGATCGACATGTTCGGGGCGCTGTTCTTCATGGTGCCGGCCGCGGTGCTGACCTGGATGTACGGCTGGTACTTCCTGTGGCGGCATCTCATCACGCCCAAGCCCTCGGCCTCGGAGTCGCTCGACCGGCTGATGATGAAGGCGCGCGCGCTGCGGTGGAACGTCGAGACGATCGGGTTCTCGCCCAACGGCTTCAACGGCTATTTCCTGTTCAAGGTGCTGCTGGTGGCCTTCACCGCGCTGGTGTTCCTGCAGGCCATCGCGTTCTTCTACCGCTCGTTCCTCGAATATGTCGAAGGGGAAGAGAGCGCGGGGAAATACCTCGACAGGGACAGCCTCGGGGCAGGCGACGACGCCTATGAAGGCGCGCATTAAAGGGGCGGGGCGAGTCACATGCTTTTCGGACTAGACGGCATCGAGATCGGCCTGATTATCGTTTTTCTCTGCCTGTTCTCGGGCATCCTGTCGGGTTTCCCGGTCGCCTTCGCCATCGGCGGCGCGGCGGTCATCTCGTTCGGGATCATCGCCGCGCTCGACAGCGCGGGGCTGCTCATCCACCAGGCCATCGACACCGGCAGCGCGGCCTATGACACGCTGGTCGCGCAGGGCATCCATCCCAACGAGATCTCGGTCTTCCGATACCCGGAACTGCCCCGCTACGGGACCGCGCTGTTCCCGCAGGGCTGGGAGATGGCGCTGGACCGCAACATCAGCTTCATCGTCAACCGCATGAACGAGCGCGTGCTGGCGGGGCAGTCGATCGAGACGCTGCTGGCGGTGCTGATGTTCGTGATGATGGGCATCACGCTGGAGCGGTCGAGGATCGCCAACGACCTGCTCACCACCATGGCGCGGGTCTTCGGCCCCTGGCCGGGCGGGCTGGCCGTGTCGGTCGTGGTCGTCGGGGCCTTCCTCGCCGCGTCCACGGGCATCGTGGGGGCGACCGTGGTGACGATGGGGCTGCTGTCGCTGCCGACCATGCTGCGCAACCGCTATTCGCCGGAACTGGCCACCGGGGTGATCGCGGCGAGCGGGACCCTGGGCCAGATCATCCCGCCCTCGATCGTCATCGTTCTTCTGGGCACGCTGGCGGGCGATCTTTACGCCACCGCGCAGGAAGCCCGGGCGCAGGAGGTGGGCTGTTCCGACGCGCTGACCTACCTGGGCGAAGCCGCGGTGGTCTCGGTCGGCACGCTGTTCCAGGCGGCGATCCTGCCGGGCATCCTGCTGGCCGGGCTCTACGCCGCCTATGCCTTCGGCTTCGCGCTTTTCAACCCGTCCAAGGCGCCGCCGGTCATCGACGGCGGCGCGGCGGGCAGGCCCGCGCAGTCGCGCAACGAGGCGCTGGTGTGGTTTCTGGGCGCGCCGGTCGCGCTGATCGGCGGCGCGCTGCTGGCGGGCGCCGTGGGTCTTGTCGGCAGCCAGGACATCACCGTCAGCAGCTACACCGACCGCGGCGAGGCGGCCGTCCTGCGCACCAATGTCTCCGACCGGTGCCGCGCGGCGATGATCGAGTTGCACGGGCAGGAGAAATGGGACCGCGCGGTCGCCCAGCAACGGGCCATCGACGAGTCGGGCGGGGCCGTCGAGGCGCATGAACGCAGCGCCGAGGAACTGGCCGTGGCACGCGCAGAGAAGATCGCCGCAGCCGCGCCGCTCTCGACTTCCATCGTGACCGGCTTCGTGTTGCTGGCGCTGCTGCTGACCACCGCGCGCGGCGTGGTGCCGGGCGCCGATCCGCGCCCGCTGCTGATCGGGGCGGCCGGCGTCGCGCTGGCCTTCCTCGCCGATGCGCTGTTCATCTCGCCACTGACATCGTCGGGCGCGAGCTTCCTGATCCTGGCGATCCCGCTGGCCCTGACGCTTTACGGGGTGCGCGTGGCGGTGGGCATGCTCGGCCAGTCCGACCTCTTGCGCGTGGTGTTCCCGCCGCTCGTCCTGATCGTGGCGGTGCTCGGCTCGATCCTCGGGGGCATCACCAACCCGACGCCCGCGGCGGCGCTGGGGGCGGGCGGGGCGCTGATGCTCGCGGCCTATCGCAAGCTCAAGGAAGAGCAGCGCAGCGGCAAGCTGATCATCTGGGCGTCCTTCGCCATCGTCATCATGATCCTGGCCGGCGTGAATTTCGACCTGCGGGTCAGCCGCGACACGGTGCCCTTCGAGGACTGGGTGGCCTTCTTCGTCGCCCAGGGCGCGTATCACTTCGCGATGTTCGGCATCCTCTACGCATGCTGGGTGCTGTTCCGGTCCGGCGTTCTGCCGCCGGTGGTGCGCGAGACCGCCAAGGTCACCTCGATGGTGTTCACCATCCTGATCGGTTCGCAGCTTCTGAACCTGGTCGTCATCTCCTTCGGGGGCGAGCATTACATCCAGCAGTTCCTGCGCAGCTTCGACAACGAGTTCACGGTGTTCCTGATCGTGATGCTGGTGCTGTTCATCCTTGGCTTCGTGCTGGACTTCCTCGAGATCATCTACATCGTCGTGCCCATCGTGGGCCCGGTGATCTATGGCGGAAGCTTCGATCCGAAATGGGTGACGATCATGATCGCGGTGAACCTGCAGACCAGCTTCCTGACGCCGCCCTTCGGCTTCGCGCTCTTCTACCTGCGCGGCGTCGCGCCGAAGGAGGTCACGACGCTGCAGATCTATCGCGGCGTTCTGCCCTTCGTCCTGATCCAGGTGGTCGGGCTTGCGCTGCTCTGGGCCTTCCCCGGGATCGTGACCATCGTGCCGGACCTGCTGCCGGGGGGGTGAGCCGGGCGCCGGGTGCCCGCCCGGCATCGGGGGGCTGTCCTCAGCCGTCGCCGATCGGGTTCAACTCGTCGACCAGCCGCAGCATGTCGGCCATCGTGAAATCGCCGTCGGTCGCGCCGGGCAGGGTCGGCCGCCAGCCGGGGCCGCGCTGCCACAGGTAGGATTGCTGGTCGCCATGGACGAGGCCGACCAGCACCTCGGCCACCAGCGCGGAGCCCACCGGGCCCAGCCGCTCGCCGTCGCCTTTCACAGCCGCCTCCTTGAGAATGTAGTACCAGAGCGGTGTCTGGGTGTGCAGGCCGTGCTGCGCCGCGACCTGCCCGTCGGGACCGCTGGCCAGTTCGTCCGCCGTGATGCGGTCGTGGATGTCCATGGCCTCGGCGACCGACTGTCCCGACGGCAGGCCCATCTGCACCCCGCGCTTGAGGTTGCGGAAGGCGAGGTTGCCGCCGCCGCCCGGCAGCGTGTGCAGTTCCGCGGCGAGGAAGCCGTCGAGCTTGCGGGAGGGGCTGTGCGTGACGGTGTCGTCGAGGTCGTAGAACCGGCGCCAGTCGATGATCCAGTTCGACGGCAGGTGCGAGACCGGCAGCGGCCCGGTGGGCGGCTGCGGCGCAAGATCGCCGATGATCTGGCCCGACAGCCCGGTGAAGCCGAACAGCAGCGAGAAATCGGCATTCGGGAAGACCCGGTTGTAATCGTAGTCCTGCCGCACCATCGAATGCCCCAGCCGGTAGGCGGCGCCGGAGAATTCCACCGGCATGTAGGGCAGCCGCTTGAAGCGGTAGAACTTGCGCCCGTCATGCAGGATGCGGTCGACCGTCCCCGGCGCGGTCAGCCGGCCGAGGAAGTCGTGCAGCACGATCCACTGGTAGTGCCAGGTCACCGTCTGGCGCGCCTCGAGAAACAGCGCCTCGTCGGCGACGCCCTGATCCGCGAGCATGTCCACCACCTTGTTGTGGAACTTCAGGAACGCCAGGTGGGTCTGCGCCACCACCAGGTTCTCGTCGTTGCGGTGATCGCCGATCAGGGCCTGGCCCTCGGGGCTGCGCGGCAGGTCGTTGCGGAACTCGCCGGTGATGCCGCCGAAATCGACCGTGATGTTGCGCCCGACAAGCAGCTTGGGCGTCGGCTTTCCGGTTCCGGGATCGCGGGCATACATGTGCGGGCTGCCATCCGGCCCGCGGCCATAGATGCTGTCGAGATCCAGGCTCGGGCTGCGAAAGTTCTGCACCGCGGTCGGGTCGCGCATCTTCTCGCCGAGCGAGGTCAGGTCGAGCGTGATGTCGTGGTCGACGAACTGCCCGAGATAGGTGAAGCCCGCCGGAATGCGCGGGTTGTCGCCGCTCAGGCTGCCGTCGTCCATCATCGCCTGCGACAGGGCCTGCAGGCGGTCGTCGTCGACATTGAGGCCGGGCAGGCCCGGAAACATGCGCCCGAACTTGCCCGGGTCGTCATGGCCCGACAGCGTGTTGAGAGAGTTGCGGGTCGGGTGCCGGCCCGCGCCGCCGTGATGCGGGTTGAGATTAATGGCGTATGACAAAGCTTTGCCTCTCCAAAAAAGGAAAATTTCTGCACAGGAAACCAAATTCGAACTGGAATAGATTTACTGTATAGCACGACGCGCCCTCGAAAGCGGCGCGTTTTTCGTGGGGACGGTCCGGTGCGCGAGCGTCGGCCGACCGCGTGTCACGGCACGCAGCGGGGGAAAATGCCGACGGTCGTTGCGGGGCACGCGGCGCTCAGCCCTTGGTCGGGCGGCTGTCGGGCAGGGTGATCTTGGCGACCTGCTCGGCGATCGGCGCGACCGAAAGCGGATGGGTCTCGCCCTCGTGATCCGTCGGGTCGCCGAGTTCCTGCCATAGGCCGTTCTTGTAGATCTCGAGGGCAGAGAAGCTCGACTTATAGCCCATCTTCGGGCTGCCCGGCACCCAGTAGCCGAGATAGACGTAAGGCAGCCCCGCCTCGCGCGCGATCTCGACATGGTCGAGGATCACGTAGGTGCCGACCGACAGCTTGGTGCGCTCGGGGTCGTAGAAGGAATAGACCATCGAAAGCCCGTCATCGAGGATGTCGGTCAGGCTGACCGCGGCCAGCGGGCGGTGCCGGCTGCCCGGCTCGGGCTCGGGCTCGGCGCTGTATTCCACCACGCGCGAGCGCACCGGCGTTTCCTCGATCATCGCGGCGAATTCGAAGATGTCCATGTCGGCCATCCCGCCATCGGCGTGCCGGCTGTCGAGGTAGCGGCGGAACAGCGTGTACTGTTCCTCGGTGGCCCAGGGCGAACTCGCCTGCCGCTTCAGGTCGGCGTTGCGGTTCCACGCCTTGCGCTGGCTGCGGCTGGGCTTGAAGTCCGCCACCCGGATGCGCGCCGAGAGGCAGGCGGCGCAATCGGCGCAGGCCGGTCGGTAGAGCACGTTCTGCGAGCGCCGGAAGCCCTGCTTGGACAGCGCGTCGTTCAGCGTCTCGGCGGTTTCGCCCTGGAGCGCGGTGAACAGCTTGCGCTCCATCCGCCGGGGCAGATAGGGGCAGGGCTGGGGGGCCGTGACATAGAATTGAGGCGCGAGCGGGAGCGTGTGGCGCATCGGTCCGAGGGGTCGTTTCCGCGTGTGACACGAAAGCTAACATCGGTTTCGCGCAAATGCCAAGGGGTCGGTTGCAGGGCCCTCAGGCTTGCGCCGGCCGGTTGATCGCGGCGGTACCCAGCATCAAGTCGTGCAGCCCCTGGGCCCGCGGCCCGGTCAGCATCAGCACGATCGAGACTACCTGCGGGATCACGAAGGCCGCCGAGACCGAGTAGATCAACGTGTGCAGCGCCGCCGTTCCCGTATCCAGCCGCTCGCCTCGGCCGTTGCGGATCTCGATTGCGACGAGCCGCATGCCCCAGGTGGCCGAACCGCGGGCGAGCGTGACCGTGCGGTAGGCGAACCCGACGATTGCCGCGAAGAAGGGCAGGAACAGGACCGCGGCGAAGGCGGTGAAGGGCAGGGCGAGCAGCGCGAGCAGGATCACGATGACCGTGTCAACCACCCAGGCGACGAGACGCTTGGTGGGGATGCCGTCGTAGAAGGCGGCATGCAGGTCGGGATCGGGTAGGCCCCAGTGGCGGTCGGTCTGGTCTGTCATGTCGTTGATGTAGGGGGCCTTGGCGTCAGGGGGAAGGGCGCGCGCCCGGCGGACGGGCGCGCGCTGCGGTCGTTCAGGTGGCGGCCGGCGTATCGGGCGTTTCGCGCGCGCCCCGCTCGCGTTCTTCCATGAACTGGTCGAACTCGGTCTGGTCCTTCGCCTTGCGCAGCCGTTCGAGGAACTCTTCGAAGGCGCGCTGCTCGTCCTCCAAGCGGCGCAGGGTCGCGTGCTTGTAGGCGTCGAAGGCGGTGTTGCCAGACGAGCGATAGGCGCCGTGGACGTGGCGCAGGCGGGCGTGGCGGGACTTGCAGCTGCCGCTGAACATGCGTTTGCTCCAGATCATGTAGAACAGGATGGCAAGGCCGATGGGCCAAAACAGGATGAAGCCGATCACCATGGCGGCGATCCAGGCCCCTTTCCCGCGTTCGTCGAGCCAGGTTTCGGCCCGGCCGGGCCAGGTGGCGGCGGAAGACATGTGGGTTCTCCTGTGGTCGTGGTCGGATGTGAAGGGTGTTCACATTCACTCAGGTCGGCACCCGGCCGCGCGGTTTCAAGGGGGGATGTGAAGGTTTTTCACATTAGCGGGTCAGCGCGTGAAATCGGCGGGTTCCGCGCCTGTCAGACCGGGCAGGAGATGCGGGTCGAGCGGGAAGACATGGCGGGGCGTGCCCGCGGCCGCCCAGACCGTGTCGAACTCCAGAAGCCGGGGGTCGAGAAAGGCGCGGATCGGGGTCAGGTGCCCGACGGGCGCGACGCCGCCGATGGCGAACCCCGTCCGCGACCGGATCAGCGCGGCATCGGCCTTGCCCAGCGGCTCCCCCGCCAGTGCCGAGGCGCGGTCGTCGCAGACCCGATTGCCGCCGGCGGTCAGGAACAGGATCGCCGCGCCGCTGTCCATCCCGCGGAAGATGATCGACTTGGCGATCTGGTCGATCTGGCAGCCCACCGCGTCGGCCGCCTCCTGCGCGGTTCGCGTCTGGCCGAGCTCGCGGATATCCGCCGCGATCCCGGCCGCGTCCAGGGCGCGGCGCACGCGCGCGCGGCTCTTGCTCATCCTCAGGTCCTTTCCTTGCCTGGCGCGGACTATCGGGGGCGCGGCTTCGGCGCGCAAGCCGTTGACCGCCGGGCGGGCCGGCGTCATCAAGACGCCATGAGTTTCGCATCGCGCCTGACCCGCACGCCCATCCCCCACGAGCCCGAGCGGGCGACCGAGGCGGAGGACCGCTTTTCCGCCCAGCCGCCGGAAATTCGCGCCTTGCTGGCCGGGACCGCGGGCTGCAGCCCGTATCTCTGGGGCCTGATGACGCGGGAGGCGGAGTGGATGGACGCGGCGCTGGCGGGCGATCCCGACGACGCCTTCGCGGCACTTCTGGACGCGGTGCGCGCGCTGCCGCTCGACGCGCTCAAGACCGGGCTGCGGCAGACCAAGCGGCGCGCCGCGCTTCTGATCGCGCTGGCCGACCTGGGCGGGGTCTGGCCGCTGGAGCGCGTGACCGGCGCGCTGACCGACTTCGCCGATCTCTGCGTGGACACCGCGCTCAGGCGCCTGGTCGCCGCAGAGATCGGTCGGGGCAAGCTGCCGGGGCTGACCGAGGACGACGCCGCGACCGCCGGCGGCATGGTGGCGCTGGCGATGGGCAAGCAGGGCGCGCACGAACTCAACTATTCCTCCGATATCGACCTGATCGTGCTGTTCGACCAGGACCGGTTCGCCGAGGCCGATTTCCACGAGGCGCGGTCCGTCTTCGTCAAGGTTACGCGGCGGATGAGCCAGCTTCTGTCCGAGATGACCGGCGAGGGCTACGTGTTCCGCACCGACCTGCGGCTCAGGCCGGATGCCAGCGTGACGCCGGTCTGCCTGTCGATGGAGGCGGCGGAACGCTATTACGAAAGCCTCGGCCGCACCTGGGAACGCGCCGCGCATATCAAGGCGCGGCCCTGCGCGGGCGATATCGAGGCGGGCTGGGCCTATCTCGACCGGCTGCGCCCCTTCGTCTGGCGCAAGCACCTGGACTTCGCGGCGATCCAGGACGCCCATGACATGCGGCTGAAGATCCGCAGCCACAAGGGGCTGCACGGGGCGCTGACGCTCGAAGGCCATGACATGAAGCTGGGCCAGGGCGGCATCCGCGAGATCGAGTTCTTCACCCAGACCCGGCAGATCATCGCCGGCGGCCGCGACCCCGACCTGCGGGTGCGCGGCACGGTGGAGGGGCTCGCGCGGCTGGCCGACAAGGGCTGGGTGCCGCAGGACGTGGCCGACACGCTCAGCGCCGACTACCGGGCGCATCGCGAGGTCGAGCACCGCTTGCAGATGGTGAACGACGCGCAGACCCACGCCTTGCCGGGCAACGCGGACGGAATCGCGCGGATCGCGCGGTTCTGCGGCGCCGACGACGTCGCGCTGTGGCGGGCCGACCTCACGGAGCGGCTGGAGCGGGTCGACGGGCTGACCGAGGGGTTCTTCCAGCCTGGCAAGGGCGGAGCCGCCGAGGCAGACGTGGCCGACCTGCCCGAGAACGCCGAAGAGATCGTCGAGCGCTGGCCCGACTATCCCTGCCTGCGCTCGGCCCGGGCGCGCGAGATCTTCAAGCGGCTCAAGCCCGACCTTCTGGGCCGGCTGACCAAGGCGCCGCGCCCCGTCGAGGCCTTCGCCGCCTTCGACGGCTTCCTGCGCGGGCTCCCGGCGGGGGTACAGCTCTTCTCGCTTTTCGAGGCCAACCCCCAGCTCATCGACCTGATCATCGACATCACCAGCGTGTCGCCGGAGCTTGCGCAGTACCTGTCGCGCAATGCCGGCGTGCTCGATGCGGTGATCGGCGGCGATTTCTTCCGCGACTGGCCGGGCCGCCCGGCACTCGAGCAGGCCCTTGCGGAGAGGTTGGCGGCCATCGACGACTATGAGCGCAAGCTCGACACCGCGCGCGCCTGGGCCAAGGAGTGGCATTTCCGGGTCGGCGTGCATTTCCTTCGCGGCCTGATCGACGCCGGCGAGGCGGGGCGCGAATACGCCGACCTTGCCGAGGCGGCGCTCGCCGCGCTGTGGCCGCATGTGGTGGCTCATTTCGCCGGAAAGCATGGCGACCCGCCGGGCAAGGGCGCCGTGGTGCTGGGTATGGGCTCGCTGGGGGCGGGGCTGCTGACCGCGCGCTCCGATCTCGACCTGATCGTGATTTATGACGCCGACGGGGTGGAAAGCTCGGACGGCCGCCGCCCCTTGGCCGCGCGCGCCTATTATGCCCGGCTGACCCAGGCGCTGGTCACGGCCCTGACCGCGCAGATGCCCGAGGGCAAGCTTTACGAGGTCGACATGCGGCTGCGGCCGTCGGGCAACCAGGGCCCTGTGGCGACCGCGTTGCAGAGCTTTCGCAACTACCAGAGCGACGAGGCCTGGACCTGGGAGCATCTCGCCCTGACCCGTGCCCGCCCGGTGGCCGGCGACAGCACGCTTGGCGTGGAGGTGGAGGCGTTCCGGCAGGACCTGCTACGGGACAAGGCCGACATCGCCCGAACGCTGACGGGCGTGGTCGACATGCGTCGCCGGCTGGCCGAGGCGAAGCCCGCGAAATCGGCCTGGGACGGCAAGCAGGGGCCGGGGCGTGGCCAGGATATCGAACTGATCGCCTCCGCCGCGGCGCTGATCGCGGCGAGCCCGGCGACGGCGGTGGCCGATCAACTGGAGGCGGGCGTGGCGGCGGGGTGGCTGTGCGCGGAAGAGGCGCGCACGCTGTGCGAAAGCTACGCGCTCTTGCGCAAGGTGCAGGGGGCGGCCAAGTTGATTTCGGACGGGCCGCTCGACCCGCCGGACTTGGGCGAAGGCGGGCTGACCTTCCTGCTGAGGGGCACCGGCGCCGCCGATGCCGGCGCGCTGGAAGACCTGCTGGCGCGGGCGCGCGGCGCGGCGGCCGAGGTGATCGAGACGGTGATCGCGCGTGGCCCGGTGGAGGAGAAAGATGCGGATTGAAGCGGCAGACCCAAAGGGCCTGGTGCGGGAAGCCTACCGAATCGAGGAGATCGGCACCGGGGAATGCCGGTCGATCTTCCTCGACTGGGCGCTGTCGCTGCCGGTGGGGGTGGACACCAAGGCGGCCCTCAAGCGGCTGATCGCGGAATATGCGCCCGCCGCGCCGGACCACCCGATGACCGGTGTGCTTCGGGCCGGGCTCGACACCGAGGCGCCGCCGCGCCGGCGCGGCGGCGCGCGCGGGCGGCGGAACTGAGGCCGCCGCCCGCGCGCTTGTACTGCACGGCCGGGGGCGAGAAGGCGCCTCAGTTCTGGGCTTCGCGCGCCTCCTGCGAAACCTGCTCGCCGGCGGTTTCGAGATCTTGCCCGACCCCTTCGACGGTTTCGCAGGCCGCGAGGCCGAAAAGGAGCGTGGCGGAAAGCAGGGCGAAGCGGATCATGAGACCTCCGTCTTGATTTGCGTCGAAAGTGCTCCCGGCGCCTTCACAGGGGGTGCCGGGGCAAGGGTTGCAGGCGGCGGCGCTGGCGCTGCCCGGTCGTGCGGGGGCGCGCCGCTCAGGGCGCGCGGCCGCGCAGGAGGCGCACGAGGATCGTCGCCACGAAGAGCACGAGGAAAACGAAGAAGATGATCTGTGCGATCCCCGCCGAGGCTGCGGCAATGCCGCCGAAGCCGAGCACGCCGGCGACCAGCGCCACGATCAGGAAGAGTAGGGCCCAATAAAGCATGATGTCCTGTCCTTTCGCGTTTGCTACGCCCTCACCAACGCGCCATGGCGCCCGATGTTCCGCCGCCGCGCCCGGGTGGTCGGAACGGCTGCTTCGGGAACCGTCGCGGGCCGGCAGCGTTGGTGTCCCGCAACCATGTGACAGCAAAGAAAGGAGCATGCCCCATGGCACAGAGTGGAAACGGTGCGGCAAGCAGCGAAGATCTGGCGCGCCAGATCGAGGCGTTGAAGGACGATGTTGCGGGTATTTCGAAAATCCTGACCGAAATGGGCGGGGCGCAACGCGATGCGGCGCTCGACCGGGTGCAGCGCGAGGCGGCCGAGATGCGCGCGCGCGGCGAGGCCGCGGCGACGGAGGCGCGCGACCGGGGCGTCGCGGCCGGTAACGAGGCGCTGGACGCGGTGCGCCGCCAGCCCGCCACCGCGGTCGGCCTGGCCGTCGGCCTCGGCTTTCTCGTGGGGCTGATGACGGGGCGGCGCTGATGGGGTTCGATCCGCTGCCGCAGATCGAGCGCCGCGCCGAGTCGTTGGCGCTGCGGCTGGAACTCCGGTTGCTGATCGGCATCTGTCTGCTGATCGGGATCGGGTTCCTCACCGCGGCCGCCTGGCTGGTGCTGGCCGCGGCGCATGGCGCGCCGGTCGCGGCGACGGTCCTCGGCAGCGTTTATGTGGCGCTGTCGGCCTTGCTGTTCGCGCTGGTCAAGCGCGACCCGCCTGCCGCCCCGAAACAGCCCGAGAGCGAGACCGGAATGCCCTATTTCGAACTGGCCCAAGGGTTTGCCGCGGGCATGCAGGCGGGGCGCGCCGCCCGCAACGGGGCCGCGCCGCGCTAGAACGGTCAAGATGAAAACAAGATACAAAAACGCCCCGCCGGTTCGGGCGGGGCGTTTTGTACGGACCCTGTCGGGCCACGGCCTCAGAGCCGGTTCAGGAAATCGTCGACTTCCTTCTCGGCGGCCTCGCGGGTCTTGCCATAGCGCTTTTGCACCATGCCGATGAGCTTCTCGCGGTCGCCTTCGGCCTGCTCGATTTCATCGTCGGTCAGGTCGCCCCAGAACTCCTTGGCATGGCCCTTGAGTTGCTTCCACTGGCCTTTCACCTGGTCGAGATTCATGGCGTGTCTCCTTTCATTGCGTCTGTCTCTGACGGAAACAACGTTTCTCGGCGCCCGAAGTTGCATGCGGTCCGGGCACGTTCCGCCGGTCGGCTGGCCAGTCAAGCAATCGTGCGTGGGCGGCAGGGTGCGCGGGCGGGACCGTGCCGTTGACCGAATGAACGGCGCGCCCGGGCAGAAGGGAGGCACAAGATGCAACGCATTCTTATGACCACCGCAATCGCGACACTCGCCGCGATGCCGGCTCTCGGCCAAGGTAACGGCGGGATGGGAGAGACGGACAGCCCGCAGATCGACGTAGGCGAGACAACCGTGCACGCGGAGCGACTGATCGGCATGCCCGTCTAGATGGTGGAGAACGGCAGCGTGACCGAGGACGGCGCGATCGCCGAGGTGCCGGACGGCTGGACCGAGATCGGTGAGATCGCGGATGTCTACGTTTCCGGCGCGGAAGAGATCGAGTGGATTGTCACCGAGATTGACGGCGCGGTCGATGCCGCGCCGCGCGAGGTGGCGTTCGAACTCGGCAAGTTCCGGTTCAAGCCGGATCCCGACACCTCCGACGCGTTCTTCGTCGTCTACGAGGGCAATCGCGCGGCGCTGGAGGCCCGCGAGCAGCGGGACCGGGCGGACATGGAGCCCGGCGGCCGGTCTCTTGCCCGCGACACCGACGGGGACGGCGCGACCGCAATGGCGTCCATGGATGACGCCGCCGTCCGCGGGGCGGGCGAGTGCCTGAGGATGTCGGAGGGCGACCGGGCCGCGCTGCGTGCCGAGAGTCTCGAGCGCCATCCGGTGCTCGGGCCGGACGGCGCGCAGATCGGCGAGATCGGCGCGCTTGTCATCGGTGATGCGGGCGAGATGGAGCGGGTGGTCGTCGAGGTCGGCGGGTTCCTGGGGCTCGGCGAAAAGCGCGTGGCATTGCCCTTCACCGAACTTTCGGTCGCCCGTACCGATGGAGCGCAGGGATGGCGCGTCTCGACCGAGCACAGCGCCGCGGTGCCCCGCGCCATCGCAACACACCGCCCGCGCCGGCGTTACGCGGCGAGTGCCGCGGCCTCGCGCGCCAGCGCGGTGATCGCCGCCCAGTCGCCCGCCTTCACCTTAACGGCCGGGGCGACCCAGGACCCGCCGACGCAAAGCGTGTTGGGCAACGAGAGGTAGGCGCGTGCATTGGCAGGTCCGATCCCCCCGGTGGGGCAGAGCCGGATCTGCGGCAGCGGGCCGGCCAGCGCCTTCAGCGCGGCGACCCCGCCCGCCGCCTCCGCCGGAAAGAACTTCTGCACGCTGTAGCCCTTCTCGAGCAGGGACATCGCCTCGGTGGCGGTGGCCGCGCCCGGCAGCAGCGGCAGATCGCCCGCGCGCGCCGCGTCCAGCAGCATCGGCGTCGCCCCGGGGGACACGCCGAAGCCCGCGCCGGCCCCCTGCGCCGCCTCGACATCTTCGGGGGTGAGCAGCGTGCCCGCCCCGACGACGCCACCCGCCACGCCCGCCATCTCGCGGATCGCGTCGAGCGCTGCGGGTGTGCGCAGCGTCACCTCCAGCACCGGCAGCCCCCCGGCGACCAGCGCCTCGGCCAATGGACGGGCATGGCGCGCGTCCTCGATCACGAGCACGGGGATCACGGGCGCCCGGCGGCAAAGCGCCTCGGTGATCTCGCTGGCGGCATGGGGCGTCATGGGCGGTCCTTCCTCGGGCGATACGCGATGCGGGCAGTCTGGCGCGGAACCGCCTGTCAGACAACGAGGCTCGCTCCGGCGGTCGAGGGGCCGGCATGGGCGCGGAAGGCGGCGAAGAGGTCGCGGCCAAGCCCTGTCTCGTTGCCCGACAGGTCGGGCGTGGCGGGGGTGCGGTCGAGCGCGCCCGCGGTGGTCACGTCCAGCGTGTCGCGCTCGGCGTCCAGCCGGATCACGTCGCCGTCCTGCAGCCGCGCCAGCGGGCCGCCCTCGGCCGCCTCCGGCGCGATATGGATCGCCGCGGGCACCTTGCCGGACGCGCCCGACATCCGCCCGTCGGTGACCAGCGCCACCCTGAGCCCGCGATCCTGCAGCACCGCGAGCGTCGGCGTCAGGGCGTGCAACTCGGGCATGCCGTTGGCCTTCGGCCCCTGGAACCGGACCACGATCACGGTGTCCTCGGTGAATTCGCCCCGCTTGAAGGCGTCTTTCACCGCCTGCTGGTCGTGGAAGATGCGCGCCGGCGCCTCGATCACGCGGCGTTCGGGCGCCACGGCGGAGGTCTTGATGATGCCGCGCCCAAGATTGCCGTCAAGCGACCGGAGCCCGCCGGTGTCCTGGAACGGGTCGGCGGCGGGACGCAGGATCTTCTCGTTAAGGCTTTCGCCGGGTCCGTCGGCCCAGGAAAGGGCGCCATCCACGAGCTTCGGCTCCGTCGTGTAGGCGGCAAGGCCCCCGCCCGCCACGGTCTGCGTGTCGGGGTGGAGCAGGCCCGCCTCAAGCAGTTCGCCGATCATGTAGGCCAGCCCGCCGGCGGCGTGGAAATGGTTCACGTCCGCCAGCCCGTTGGGATAAACCCGCGCCATGAGCGGCGTCACCTCGGACAGGCGCGCGAAATCCTCGATGTCGAGGACGATTCCCGCCGCCCGCGCCATGGCGGGCAGGTGCAGCACAAGGTTGGTCGAGCCCCCCGTCGCCATCAGTCCGACGATGCCATTGGCGAAGGCGCGCTCGTCGAGGACATGGCCCGCCGGCGTGTAGGCGTTGCCGAGCGCGGTGATCTCCAGCGCCCGCCTGACGCCGGCCGCGGTCAGCGCGTCGCGCATCGGCGTGTTCGGGTTGACGAAGGAGGCACCGGGCAGGTGCAGGCCCATGACCTCCATCAGTATCTGGTTGGAGTTGGCGGTCCCGTAGAATGTGCAGGTGCCCGGCCCGTGATAGCTTTCCATCTCGGCCTTCATCAGCGCGTCGCGACCGACCTCGCCAGCGGCGAATTGCTGGCGCACCATGGCCTTTTCGTCGTTGGGCAAGCCGCTGGTCATCGGCCCCGCGGGCAGGAACACCGCCGGGATGTGCCCGAAACTGGCCGCGGCGATCACCAGCCCCGGCACGATCTTGTCGCAGACGCCGAGATAGACCGCCGCGTCGAAACAGTTGTGCGAGAGCGCAACGCCCGCCGCCAGCGCGATCACGTCACGCGAGAACAGCGACAGTTCCATGCCGGTCTGGCCTTGCGTGACCCCGTCGCACATCGCCGGTACGCCGCCGGCCACCTGCGCGGTGCCGCCGGCCTCGGCCGCCGCGGCGCGAATGAGATCGGGGAACCGCTCGAACGGCTGATGCGCCGAAAGCATGTCGTTATAGGCTGTGACGATACCCAGGTTCGGCGCGCGGCGCTCGGCGAGGGTGTCTTTGGCCGCGCCCGCGGCGGCATAGGCATGGGCTTGGTTGCCGCAGGACAGGTGCGCGCGGGCCGGCCCGTCCGCAGCCGCCCGTGCGATCCGGTCGAGATAGGCGGCGCGCGTTGGGCGGGAGCGTTCGACGATCGCGGCGGTCACCTCTTCGAGCGCGGGGTTGAGCGGCATCGGCTGTCTCCTTCGGGTCGGCTCGGCCTTGCGGCGGATATAGGCGGTTAGCGCTAACAAAGAAACCCCGTCCGCGCGCTGGCCGTCCCGATTCCGGCTTTTCGCGGCACGCGGCGCGGCGTAAGGGGAGGGCATGAGCGATACTCTTCCCACCGTCCGGCTGCGGCCCAAGGCCGAAGCCCGCGCGATCCGCCACGGCTTTCCCTGGGTCTATGCCGACGAACTGGTCACCGACCGGCGCACGAAGGCGCTGGCGCCCGGGGCTCTGGCGCGGCTGGAGGATGCCGAGCGGCGGCCCCTGGCACTGGTCACGGTCAATCCCGGCTCGAAGATCATCGCGCGGGTGCTGGACCGCGACCCGGAGGCCGAGATTGGGTCGGCTTGGCTGCGCGCGCGCCTGTCCCGCGCGCTTGCGCTGCGCGAACGGCTCTACGACGCGCCGTTCTACCGGCTCGTCCATGCCGAGGCGGACGGGCTCCCTGGCGTGGTGATCGACCGGTTCGGGGCGGTCGCGGCAGTCCAGCCCAATGCCGCCTGGGCCGAGACGCGTTTCGACGCGCTGACCGAGGCGCTGGTCGCGGTCACCGGGGTCGAGACGGTAATCAAGAACGGAACCGGGCGCGCCCGGAGCCTGGAGGGGCTGCCCGAGGAGACCGCGGTGATTCGCGGCGCGGCAGAGCGGCCGGTGCCGGTCCCGATGAACGGCGCGACCTACATGGCCGACCTCCTGGGCGGGCAGAAGACGGGGCTGTTCTATGACCAGCGCCCGAACCACGCGTTTGCCGCGCGGCTGGCGCGGGATGCGCGCGTGCTGGACGTGTTTTCGCATGTGGGGGGGTTTGCGCTGGCCACGCTTGCAGGCGGCGCGACGCGGGCGCTTGCGGTCGATTCCTCGGCCGCGGCGCTGGACCTCGCCGCGGCGGGGGCAGAGGCTACGGGCGTGGCCGCGCGCTTCGCGACGCGGCAGGGCGACGCCTTTGCCGCGATGGCCGCGCTTGCCGAAGAGGGGGAGCGCTTCGACCTGGTGATCTGCGACCCGCCGGCCTTTGCGCCGTCGAAGCCCGCGCTGGAGGCGGGGCTGCGCGCCTATGAACGGGTGGCGCGGCTGGCCGCGGGGCTGGTGGCGGCCGACGGTTTCCTCTGCCTTTGCTCGTGCTCGCATGCCGCCGACCTCGCCCGGTTCCGGGCGGCGTCTGCCCGCGGCATCGGCAAGGCCGGACGGCGGGCACAACTGCTTCATACCGGGTTCGCCGGGCCTGATCACCCGGTGCTGCCGCAGCTTGCGGAATCCTCCTATCTCAAGGCGCTGGTCTTCCGGCTGTCCCCATGAAGGTGCTGCTGGACGCCTGCGTCCTGTATCCGACGGTGCTCAGGGAAATCCTGCTGGGCATCGCGGGGCAGGGGCTGTTCACGCCGCTCTGGTCGCCGCGCATCCTCGAGGAATGGGCGCGGGCGGCGCGCAAGATCGGGCCCACCGGCGAGGCGCAGGCCCGCGCCGAGATCGCGCTGGTGCGCGCCGCCTGGCCGGCCGCGGAGGTGGCGCCGCGCGACGGCCTGGAGGCGCGACTCTGGCTGCCGGATGCGGCCGACATCCACGTGCTCGCGGCCGCGATCGCCGGGGGCGCGGACCTGATCCTGACCTTCAATGCCCGCGACTTCCCGCGCCATGTGCTGGCAGAGGAGGGGCTGCAGCGGGAGGGGCCGGACGGGTTCCTGATGGAGTTGTGGCTGGCGCATCCGGCGGCGGTGGGCGACACGGTCGAGCGGGTCCGGGCGGAGGCCGCGCGGCTGTCGGGCGCCCCCCAGGAAACGCGCGCGCTTCTGAAACGCGCGCGCCTGCCGCGACTCGGCAAGGCGCTCGGCTCAGGCATCGGCACGTCGTCCCGACAGGTCTGATCCGGCGGTCCTGCGCGACCCCGTCAGGAAACGCGCCCGCCCCTCAGTCCGGCGTCACCGCCCGCCAACGCGTCTCCAGGGCCTCGATGGCCTGCACGCGATCCGCGGTCTTGGGGTGGCTCATCAGCCAGGCCGGCATCACGCCGCCGCGCCCCTTGGTCAGCTCGTCGAGCTTGTGGAACAGCGATTTCTGGGGCTCTGTGCCGATGCCGGCCTTGGTCAGCAGCGCGGCGGCATAGGCATCGGCCTCGTATTCGTCCTGCCGACTGAGCCGCGCGGCCAGCAGCGAGGCCAGCGCGTTGGCGATATAGATGCCGATCCCCGGCAGGAACCGGCTCAGGATCATCGCCAGCGCGGTCCGCATCGCGTTCTGCCCGGAAAAGTCGATCATCCGCCGCCGCGCATGGCCAAGCGCCACGTGGCCGAGTTCATGCGCGATGACGCTGGCCATCTCCTCGGCCGTCACCTCGCCGGCCCGGTACCGGTCGTAGAACCCGCGGGTGACGAAGATGCGCCCGTCCGGCGCGGCGAGCCCGTTGACCGGATCGATCTCGTAGATATGGACGCGGATGCGCGGCACATCCAGCGCCTCGGCCATACGGTCGGTCATCGCCTTCAGCCGCTTGTCGGCCAGTTCCGTCGAGCGCGCATCGAGTTCGCGGCCCGTGCGCCAGGCCGAAAAGCGATACATCGCGACGGCGTAGAGGACGGCCAGAAGGATCGGCGTGAGCTTCAGCATGATGCGGATATGGCGCCGCGCGGTCCCGCAGGCAACCCGCGCGGCGTCACGCCCGCGTCAGGCAAGCCGCGCGTCCATCGTGATCTCGGCCCCCGCGCAGAGCTTGGAGACCGGGCAGCCGTCCTTCGCGGCGTCGGCCGCGGTGCGGAACGCGGCCTCGTCAAGCCCTGGCACCTTGGCGGTCAGGTCGAGATGCAGCCGCTTGATCGCGAAGCCTTCTCCCTCCTTGTTGAGGGTCACGGTCGAGGTGGCGGTGATCTCCTCGGGTGTCGCGCCATGCTCGCCGAGGATCATCGACAGCGCCATCGAGAAACAGGCGGCATGCGCCGCCCCGATCAGTTCCTCGGGATTGGTGCCGGCCGCGCCCTCGAACCGGGTGTCGAAGCCGTAGGGCACCTCGCGCAGCAGGCCCGATTCCGTCGACAGATGCCCCTGGCCGGATTTCAGATCGCCCGTCCAGGTGGCGGACCCTTTCTTCTCGATCATCTGGGGATACCTCCGTGGTTGCGGTTCGTCCCCCAACAACCGCCCGGGGCCCCGAGTCGTTGCAAGCCGTCAGCGCCCCAGCGCCTTCATGCCCCGCTCGATCCCTTCCAGCGTCATCGGCACCATCTGCCCGCCGAAGATCTCGCGGATCATGCCGATCGACTGGGTGTAGTCCCAATGCCGCTCGGGCACCGGGTTGATCCAGAGGTTGTCCGGCCATTTCGCGCGGGCGCGTTCCAGCCAGACACGGCCCGGCTCGGCGTTCCAATGCTCGTTCGCGCCGCCGGCAAAGGCGATCTCGTAGGGGCTCATGCTGGCGTCACCCACGAAGATGCACTTGTAGTCCGGCCCGTAGGTATGCAGCACGTCCCAGGTGGGCGTGACCTCGTTCCAGCGCCGGCGGTTGTCGCGCCAGACACCTTCGTACAGGCAGTTGTGGAAGTAATAGTATTCGAGATGCTTGAACTCGGCCCGCGCGGCCGAGAACAACTCCTCCACCACGCCGATATGGTCGTCCATCGACCCGCCGACGTCGAGAAACAAGAGCACCTTGACCGCGTTGTGCCGCTCGGGTCGGGTCTTCACGTCGAGATAGCCGTGATCGGCGGTGGCGCGGATCGTCTCGTCGAGATCGAGCTCGTGATGCGCGCCTTCGCGCGCCCAGCGTCGCAGCCGCTTGAGCGCGACCTTGATGTTGCGGGTGCCCAGTTCCACGCTGTTGTCGAGATTGCGGAACTCGCGCCGGTCCCAGACCTTGACCGCGCGGCGGTGGCGCGAGCGGTCCTGGCCGATCCGCACACCCTCGGGATTGTAGCCCCAGGCGCCGAAGGGCGAGGTGCCGGCGGTGCCGATCCACTTGTTGCCGCCCTGGTGGCGTTCCTGCTGTTCCTTCAGCCGCTCCTTCAGCGCTTCCATCAGCTTGTCGAAGCCGCCCAGCGCCTCTATCTCGGCGCGCTCTTCTTCGCTCAGGTGCTTCTCGGCCATCTTGCGCAGCCAGTCCTCGGGCAGGTCCAGTGCCTCGAGCACCTCGCCCGGGCCGATCTCCTCGATCCCGGCGAAGCTTTCGGCGAAGGCACGGTCGAACCGGTCCAGCAGGCGCTCATCCTTTACCATCGCGGTGCGCGCGAGATAGTAGAAGCGCTCGACGTCATAGGTGGCGAGCCCGGCCTTCACCGCCTCGAGAAAGCCGAGATACTCGCGGATCGAGACGGGAATACCGGCGGCGCGCAGGGTCTGGAAGAACGGCAGGAACATGGGCGAAGGATAGGGCGGGGCGGGCGCCCGGGAAAGGGGCAAGACGGGACTATCTCCGCGCGCCGTCTCAGATGCCGCGCCGGGGCGTCAGCGCCGCGATCTCGCCCAGCCGCGCGCGCACCTCGGCGTCTTCGCCAAAGCCGTAGCGCGCCCACCCCAGCGCGTCGCCCCGCACCGCGCGCGCCTCGTTCGCCCGGCCCAGGGCGTCCAGCGCCCCGGCCTCGATCAGCAGCATGGTCGCCAGAAGCGCGGCGTTCTGCGCGCGTGTGGCCTCGTCCAGCGCGCCGTTGACGAGGCCGAGCGCGGTTTCCGCCTGCCCGGCCGACAGCGCGAACGCGGCCAGGTGCATCGCGACATGGGCCGATTGGATGCGCGTATCGGGGCGGGCGGCGTAGACCTGTCCCGCCTCCAGGAACGCCGCCAGCGCCAGGTCGCCGTCGCGGCCCAGCGACAGCCGGCCCAGCGCGAACAGGCTGAAGGCCAGCCGGGTGTCGCGCCAGCCGCGGGCCCGCGCGATGGCAACCGCCTCCGCTGCGGCGTCCAGGCGGCGGCGGGGCGCGGTTCCGGGGCCCAGCGCGGTCTCGATCGCGTCGATCCAGTCGCGCGTCGTGTGCGGCACCGGCGCCGTGCCCCGGCCCTGGCCGCGCGGGTTCAGCCGCGCCAGGAGCCCTGGCAGGATGTCCGCGACCTCGGCCCGGCTCATGCCCGAGCGCAGTTCCGGCGCGTAGTAGATGCGCAGGATCAGCATGTCGAACCCAGTCAGCACGGTGTGGAAATTGTCGTCGTTGAATACCGAGTCCGGCAGACGGTAGAGATCGTTCAAGGGCCCCAGTGCCTGGGCCAGTTCCTCGTGCAGGCAGTCGCGCACCTCTTGCGGGCTGACATCGCCGGGCAGGAAGATCGCCACGCGCTCGCGGGTGGTCAGGGTCGTCCAGTCCACCACGCGCGAGCGACGGGCCCGGCGGTATTCGCCCCAACTCGACACCCGCGGCGCAACGAAACAGGCCGCCTCGGGGACCAGCCCCTGCAGCCGGGCGCGGGGCAGCACCTCGATGGTGATTTCGGCGTCACGGTCGGCGGGCACGCGGGCGATGTCGATGCCCGCCTCGTTGCGCAGGCGGGCCAGCAGTGCCGCAAGGTCGGGGCCGAGGCTGGGCGGGGGCCGTCCGGTCACGCGCACCGCGACCGGGGCCTCGAACCGGGTCAGGGCCGGTAGCGGGCGGCCGCTCTCCATCTGGAAGGCCAGGTCCAGGAAATCGCGCGCGATCGCCGCGTTCGATCGCAACGGCGCCGCGCCCCGCCGCGCCGGGAAGGTCTTCATCGGCGGCAGCGCCGCGGGAGAGGGGGGCAGGCGCGTCGGCGCCTCCGCGACCGGCGCGGTGCAGGCGGCCAGCGCCACGCATCCGATCAGCGCGAGGCGGCGCATGCGCTCAGGCCCTCTGGTACTTGATGAATGGGGTCAACTGGCCGATCCGGTCGTAAAGCGCCCGGGCCTGCGCGTTGTCGGCCTGGGTCGTCCAGTAGACGGTCGGCACGTCGCGCGCGTCGGCCACCGCGTAGACCGCCTCGATCAGCGCCCGCCCGGCGCCCTTGCCGCGTGCCTCGGGGGCCACGTAGAGGTCCTGAAGGTAGCACACGTTCTCGGGCTTCCAGCAGTGGCGATGGAAGATGAAATGAACGAGCCCGACAGGGCAGCCGCCGGCCAGCGCCAGCCGACCGCCCATGCACGGGGCGCCGCCGTGCAGAAGCCGCGTGAAGGTCGTTTCGTAAACCTCTGGCGTGACGTACGTTTCGTAGAAGTCCAGGTAGGCGTTCCAGAGCCGGGCCCAGTCCTCCCGGTCCTCCGGTCGCAGGGGGCGGATGGTGATCTCGGGCAAGGGCGGGCCTTTCGCGACGCGGACGGGGTGCGCTCATCGTGCGCCAGCGCGTGCGCGGACACAAGCCCGCGCGGCGCGCCCGATGCAGCGTGGCCGCCCCGCCGTGCCCCGGGTCTTCTTCTTGGTCCAAATACTCCCGCCGTAGGCGCCGGGCGCCATAGCGCTCGGCCACCCCCAACGCCGGGCAAGCGACCTTGCCGCGTGGGCCGGGGGCGGGGGTCTATCCCCGCCGCGCCATGAAGGCGAGGCGCTCGAAGAGTTGAACGTCCTGTTCGTTCTTCAGCAGCGCCCCGTGCAGCCGCGGCAGCGCCGAGCGCGGGTCGCGCCGCAGGTCCTCCGGCGCGAGCTCCTCGGCCAGCAAGAGCTTCAGCCAGTCAAGCACCTCCGAGGTGGAAGGCCGCTTTTTCAGCCCGTCCATCTCGCGCAGCTCGTAGAACTGCGTGAGCGCCGCGTGCAAGAGGTCCTGCTTGATCCCCGGGTGATGCACCTCGACGATGCGCTTCATCGTCTCGATGTCTGGGAAGCGGATGTAGTGGAAGAAGCAACGCCGCAGGAAGGCGTCGGGCAGTTCCTTCTCGTTGTTCGAGGTGATGATGACCACCGGGCGATGCGTCGCGCGCACCGTCTCGCCGGTTTCGTAGACGTGGAACTCCATCCGGTCGAGCTCTTGCAACAGGTCGTTGGGAAACTCGATATCGGCCTTGTCGATCTCGTCGATGAGCAGGACGACGCGTTCGGGCGCGGCGAAGGCCTGCCAGAGCTTGCCCTGCTTGATGTAGTTGGCCACGTCGTGCACGCGCTCCTCGCCCAACTGGCTGTCGCGCAGCCGGCTGACGGCGTCGTATTCGTAGAGCCCCTGCTGGGCGCGGGTGGTCGACTTGATGTGCCACTCGATCAGGGGCATTTCCAGCGACCGGGCCACCTCGCGGGCGAGTTCGGTCTTGCCGGTTCCGGGTTCGCCCTTGACGAGAAGCGGGCGCTCCAGCGTCACCGCGGCGTTGACCGCGATGCTAAGATCCTCCGCCGCCACGTAGCTGTCTGTCGAGCCGAACTGCATGCAACCTCGCGTGAAACGCTCCCAATCCGGAGGCGACCATAGCGCCCCTTCACAAACAGGCAAGCCGCATGTATTTGGCAACCATAACGGCCAGATTACTAGTGACACGACCCGGCGATTGGGCTACGAGCGAGCCCGGGAGTGCCGGGGGAGAGGGAACATGAAGCACATTTCGCCCGGCCCAGACGAGGAAGCAGGGATGAAAGCAGAAGTTTTCTTGCCCGACGATTACCGCCCGGCCGAAGACGAACCCTTCATGAACGAGCGCCAGCTCGAATACTTCCGCCGCAAGTTGATCGCCTGGAAGAACGACATTCTCAACGAAAGCCGCGAAACCCTTGAAGGGCTTCAAGATTCCACCCGTAACATTCCGGACATCGCGGACCGCGCTTCGGAAGAAACCGACCGCGCGCTGGAATTGCGCACGCGCGATCGCCAGCGCAAGCTGGTGGCCAAGATCGACGCTGCGCTGAGGCGGATCGAGGACGGCGAATACGGCTATTGCGAGGAAACCGGTGAGCCGATTTCGCTCAAGCGGCTCGACGCGCGGCCCATCGCCACGCTGAGCCTCGAGGCGCAGGAGCGCCACGAGCGCCGCGAGAAGGTCCACCGCGACGACTGACACCCAGACCGGGGGAGGTCCCATGCCCCTGACCGGACGACAGGTAACCGTTCTCGGCGGCGGCATCGGCGGTCTTGCCGCAGCCACCGCGCTTGCGCGGCGCGGCGCTGAAGTGACCGTGCTCGAACGCGCCGATGCGCTGAGCGAGGTCGGGGCGGGCCTGCAGATCAGCCCCAACGGCCTGTCGGTTCTGGAGGGGCTGGGCCTGGCCGATCGGCTCGCGGCCCGCAGCGTGCGCGGAAGCGCGGTCGTCCTGCGGGACTTCCGCGCCGGGCGTGAAGTGCTCCGCGTCGACCTGTCCACCGCCGCTGGCGCCTACCATTTCGTCCACCGCGCCGACCTTGTCGAGTTGCTGGCCGAGGTGGCGCGCGCGGCGGGAGTGCAGGTCCGGCTTCTGCACGAGATCACGGGGCTGGCGCTGGAGGAGGGGCGGGCGCATCTGACGACCGCCCAGGGGGCGCACATGTCGGCCGACTTGGTGATCGGGGCGGATGGCCTGCACTCGGTGGTGCGCGGAGTCTTGAACGGGCGGTCGCGGCCCGCCTTCACCGGACAGGTCGCGTGGCGGGCGCTGGTGCCCGCCCGTGGGCCGGTGGCGCCGGTCGCCCAGGTCCACATGGGACCGGGACGGCACCTGGTGCATTACCCGCTTAGAGGCGGCGAGTTGATCAACATCGTCGGCGTGGAAGAGCGCGCGGGCTGGGTCGATGAGGGCTGGGCCCACGAGGACGATCCCGAAAACCTGCGCCGCGCCTTCGCAGGCTTCGGGGCGGAGGTGCCGGAGTTGCTGGCGCGGGTCGAGCGGGTGCACCTCTGGGGCCTCTTCCGCCACCCGGTTGCCGAGTGCTGGCACCGGGGCCCCGCGGCGATCCTGGGCGACGCGGCGCACCCGACGCTGCCTTTTCTGGCCCAGGGCGCCAATATGGCGCTCGAGGACGCCTGGGTGCTGGCCGGCGCGCTGGAGACCCATCGCGATCCGCAGGCCGCCTTTGCCGCCTACCAGGCCGAGCGGCGCCCGCGCACGATGAAGATCGTCGAGACGGCCACGCAGAATGCGCGCAATTATCACCTGCGCTTCCCGCCGCTCCGCGCCGCGGCGCATCTTGCCCTGCGGATCGGTGGTGCCCTCGCGCCGGGTGGGCCGCTCAAGCGCTTCGACTGGGTCTACGACTATGACGCGACGGCGCGCTACCCGCTGACGGCCGCGCCGATGCCCTGACGCGGCCGACGCGCCGCTTTCTCGCTCGACACGCGCCAGGCGCGGCGTGCCCGGGCCACGTCCGCGGCGGCCCCGGCGCGGGAACGTGGAACGGGCAGGGTCCCGCACGACCCGCGCCCATCGGTGCAAGGACGCGCTCCCGGTCCCGGCCCGCGCGGCAAAGCCGCTTGGCCGACGTTGGGGGCGCCCGCTGGGCGCGGGCGCGCGCCTCCGGCGGGAGTATTTGGTCCAAGAAGACGCCCGGGCGCTCAGGCGTCGAGTGTGATCCAGACGGGGACGTGGTCGGAGGGCTTCGTGCGGCCGCGCAAATCCGACTCGATGCTGGTTTCGGTCATCAGGTCGGCGGCCTGTGGGGTCAGCAGCAGGTGATCGATGCGGATGCCGTCGTTGCGGTTCCACGCGCCGCCCTGGTAGTCCCAGAACGAGTAATGGCCGGGCGCCCGGACCCGGGCGCGGAACGCCTCGGTGAACCCGAGATTGACGATGCGGCGGAACGCGGCGCGGGTTTGCGGCAGGGCCAGCGCATCCTTTTTCCAGGCCTCGGGCCGGGCGGCGTCCTCGTCCTGGGGGATCACGTTGTAGTCGCCGGCCATGATCGCGGGCGTCTCGGCCGCCAGGAGCGCGTCGGCGCGGGCTTCGAGCCGGGCCATCCAGGCGAGCTTGTAGTCGTATTTCGGGCCTGGCGCAGGGTTGCCGTTGGGCAGGTAAAGGCAACACAGCCGCACCGCCTCACGCTCGCCCATCACCGTCGCCTCGATCCAGCGGGCCTGCTCGTCGCCGTCGTCGCCCGGCAGGCCGCGGGTGATGTCCTCCAGCGGGCGTTTCGACAGGATCGCAACGCCGTTGAAGCCCTTCTGGCCATGGGTCGCGACGTTGTAGCCGCGTTCCTCGAAGGGCTCGCGCGGGAAGGCGTCGTCGGCAGACTTGATCTCTTGAAGCAGCGCCACGTCCGGCGCTGCGGTGTCCAGCCACTCGGTGACGGCACCCAGCCTCGCCTTGACCCCGTTGATGTTGAACGTCGCGATGCGCATCGGCCGTCTGCCCCCTGGCTTTGCCCGGCCGGACTATCCCCGCTTGCGGCCGGGATGTCCATGGGCGTGGCGTGAGGCTCAGAGGTCCTTGCGGACGGTCTTCCGGCCGGTGATCATCGGCCGGACGAGGTTTTCGCCCTTCCACTTGTTGTAGAAGGCGATGGCCGCGACGTGCAGGATCACTACGCCCAGCACGAACCAGCCGGTGAAGGCGTGCCAGGCTAGGGCCGAGCGCGCGGTGTCGGAACTGACATACTGGGCCAGGGGGCCGACATTGATGTAGTCCTCGGGATCGGCGAACAGCCCCGCGACCCCGTGCGCCGCCAGAATGCCCAGGATGATGAAGACGAAGAGGCCGCCGATCGGGTTGTGGCCCGGCCAGTAGCTGGGCTTGCGGTGGAACATCGAGGCGAGGTAGCCCGCGATGGGGCGGGGCCCGTAGAGAAAGTTCGAAAAGCGCGCATGGCGCGGCCCGACGAAACCCCAGACCAGACGGATGCCGAGAAGGCCCATCACCGCATAGCCGAACCAGAAATGCAGCGTCATGTCGGCCGGTCCCCAGTGGCCGAGCGCCCAAGCCGCCGTGGCGCAGAGCGCCAGAGCCCAGTGGAAGAGCCGCACGACGGGGTCCCAGACGCGCACCGTCTCGACCGGAACCCGGCTTTCGTCATCGGCCCGGGCGGTTTCGCCGCCCGGGCCGGCACCTTGGGTGCCCGTGTCCTTCATCGATCAGAAGTCCTTGGCGCGGTAGTCGTCATGGCAGCCCTTGCAGGTGCCGCCGAGCTCCTGCACGGCCTTGCCGAGTTCCGCCTTGTCGAGGCCGGCGACCTCGTTGAGGCTCTCCACCGCCTGCACGAAGGCCATGCCCTTTTCCTGCACGCCGGCCTGGTCTTCCCAGATCGCGGGCAGGGCGCGGGTCTTGCCGGGCATGTCCTCGTTCGAGGTGCCGGGCGCGTAGAGATGGCCGACGTTGTAGGTGGTCAGGAGTCTCATGTTCTCGGCATAGGTCTGGGCGGCGGCGCCATCATACTCGGTCTCGCCTTTCACCATCGAGACCAGCGCGCCCATGTTGGCGCCGAGCAGGCTGTAGAAGCCGCGGCGGGCGTCGACGATTTCCTCGAGATCGGCCGCGAAAACGGCGGAAGCGGGGGCGGTGGCAAGCGCCGCAGTCAGAAGAAGAACCTTGCGCATGGAAATCTCCGTAAAAGGGTGTCCGGTAGGGTTGAGCTACCACGCGACCGCTCATCGGTCACGTCACAGTTCTGTTTCGCCCGTCATGCACGCCCGATCCATGGGGCGATATGACGCGTTTTCAATGGCTTCGGCGGGGATTCGCCCATTGCACGGCCCCTGTGCGGCAATGCAGGGAGTGTCAGGTCCCGGTCGTGGCCATCCGGTCCACGGCGGCGAGTTGCGGGGTGTGGTCGCGGCGGGCGCGGGCGGCGGCCACCAGCGCGGCGAAGAGCGCGCGTTGGCGGCGGGCGTAGAACAGGTGCTCGGGGTGCCACTGGACGCCGAGCGCGAAGGGGTCGCTGCGCCGCTCCACCGCCTGGATCATGCCGCCCCGGTCGCGCGCGGCGACGGCGAGGTCGCGGCCCAGCCTGTCGACCGCCTGCGAATGCAGCGCGTTGACCTGCATCGGGTCGGTCCCGGCGATCTCGGCCAAGCGGGTGCCGGGGCAGACCTCGACGCCCTTCTTCGGCAGGATCGTCCAGACCCGGTCCGAGGCGGTGTAGGTGCCGTAGGCGTCGAGATGCAGGGTGCCGCCGAGGGCGACATTGATCATCTGCGCGCCCCGGCAGATGCCGAGCACCGGTTTTCCACGCGCCAGCGCGCCCTCGACGAGGCAGCGTTCCAGGGCGTCGCGCTCGGGATCGAGCCGGGCCGAGGTGACGATCTGCATGTCGTAGAGGTCGGGCGAGATATCGTCGCCGCCGCCGATGATGAGCCCGTCGACGGCGTCCAGATCGGCCGGGCGCCCGGCGCCCCAGCGCAGCGCCCGCCCGCCGGCCAGCCAGACGTTGAAGGCGACCAGCGGAAAAATGCGCCAGCCCGACCGCGAGGAGGTCGTGACGGCGATCCGCGCGCGGCTCATGCGGTCTCCCAGAGTTCCAGATCGGCAAGGCGGCTTTCGAGATGGGCGAACCAGTCGCCGCGCGTGGTCGTGAATGCGCCCCGATATTCCAGCCAGTCCCCGGCGAGCCGGTCGAGCGCGGCGCGGTCGGCGGCCAGCCGTTCGACCATCACCCATCGGTTCCACTCGTAGGCCAGCCGCCAGCCGGGTTCGTCGATCCGGCAATCGGGCAGGCGGTAGTGAAAGGCCGGCCGCCCGCTCACCGCGTTCGCCGCGTCGCCCAGCGCGCCGGTCACGCGATCCTCGTCCAGATGGCGGAACACCGGCAGCATGTCGAGGCCGCGGTTGCGTGTGGGCGTTTCGGCCAGGTAGGCGTCGATGAAATCGTCCAGGGTCCAGCGCGGCCCCGCCTCGGAAAGTCGGTCCACGAAGCCGCGGGGATAGGGATCGACGAAGGGCAGCAGCCGGCGCGACGGGTCGATCGGATCGGCTTTCCTCAGCCAGTCCTCGACCAGCGCATAGGCCCGCGTGACCGGCAGGATCGCGCCCACACGGTCCTCCGCGATCTCGGGGTTCAGGTGCACGCCGAAGCCCAGGAACATGCCCTCCCGGCTGCCCTGTGCGCCGGCCTTTCGCAGCGCTCCGCGCAGCCGGTCGAGCGCCGGCAGGTGCTCGGGCGCCAGCGGCGGGGTCACGATCTCGACCGGGACGACGACGCGCGAGAGATCGAGCCCGAGGTCGGCGATGGCATTGCCCGCCTTGTCGCGGTAGGCGGTGTCGAGGCAGACCTCGACGCTGCCCCACTCGGTGCCCTCGACGTCGATTTCGTGCGCGGAGCGGGGCTGGACCTGCCCGCCGAGCGCGTCGGCGACGATCCGGGCCGCCTCGCTCTCGGTCATCCCGCCGAACTCGATCTCGACGCCGACGCGGCGCGGCGTCCCCGCGGCCGTCTCGACGGGGCAGAGCGGCAGGAACCGGTCGCGCGGCACCAGGGCGGCAATGCTGTCCATCTGCGCCTTTCCGGGGGCGGGCCCCCTGTTGGGATCACATCGAGAACGAGGTCCCGCAGCCGCAGGAGCTGGACGCGTTCGGGTTCTCGATCACGAAACGTGCGCCGATCAGTTCCTCGCTGAAGTCGATCGTGGCGTTCGCGAGAAAGGAAAGCGAGACCGAATCGACCACCACCTTCTCGCCCGCGCCTTCCAGTACGAGGTCGTCGGTGGCCGGTTCGTCCAGTTCGATAGCGTATTGAAAGCCCGAGCAGCCGCCGCCCTCGACGGCGATTCTCAGCGCCTTGCCCTGTTTCGAGGCGCCGATCTCGGCGAGCCGGGCAAAGGCGCGCTCGGTGACTTTCGGGGGCAGGTTCAGGTCCATCGAAGGCGATTCCCCTGTGTCCAAAGCGTTGCCCTTCCAATATATGGGGCCGAGACGAGGGAACAAGCGAAGAGGCCCGGATGCTGGCCCCCCATGCCTGCGACCCGCGCGCGAGCCGCGGGCGGCTTTTCCGCGAGGAGGAAAGCGCCTTCCGCTCGGCGTTCCAGCGCGACCGCGACCGGATCATCCATTCCTCGGCGTTCCGACGGCTCATGCACAAGACGCAGGTCTTCGTGGTGCACGAGGGCGACAGCTTCCGCACGCGGCTGACCCATTCCATCGAGGTGGCGCAGGTCGCGCGCACCATCGCGGGCGTCCTCGGCCTGAACCCCGAACTCACCGAGGCGGTCGCATTGGCCCATGACCTGGGCCATACGCCGTTCGGCCATACCGGCGAGGACGCGCTGGCCGCGTTGATGGCGCCCTATGGCGGGTTCGACCACAACGCGCAGGCGATCCGCATCGTCACCCGGCTGGAACGTCATTATGCCGAATTCGACGGGCTGAACCTGACCTGGGAGGCGCTGGAGGGCATCGCCAAGCATAACGGCCCGGTCACCGGACCGCTGCCCTATGCGCTGGCCGATTACAACGCGCGCCACGACCTGGAACTGGACACCCATGCCAGCGCCGAGGCGCAGGTGGCGGCCCTGGCCGACGATATCGCCTACAACAACCACGACCTGCATGACGGGTTGCGCGCGGGGCTCTTCACCGAGGAGGAACTGGCGGCGCTGCCGATCCTGCGCGACTGTTTCGCCGAGGTCGATGCGGCCTATCCGGGGCTCGACCGCAAGCGCCGCCGCCACGAGGCGACGCGGCGGTTTTTCGGGGCGATGGTCGAAGGCGTGATCGACGAGTCGTACCGGCGGATCGCCGAAGCCGCGCCCGAAACCGCCGAGGACGTGCGGAGGCTGGGCTTCCCGGTGGTGCGCTTCCCCGATACGCTGTGGGCCGATTTGCGGCAGATCCGCGAGTTCCTGTTCCGCAGGATGTATCGCGCACCCTCGGTCATGGCGGTGCGCGCCGAGGTGACCCGGGTGGTCGAGGACCTGTTCCCGCTCTACCTCGACGAACCGGCGCTCTTGCCGGAAAAATGGCGCGAGGACGTGGCCGCGGCGGTCGACAAAACGGAACTGGCCCGCATCGTGGCCGATTACATCGCGGGAATGACCGATCGGTTCGCGATGCAGGAACATGCGCGGCTGACGGGCCACGCGGGATAGGGGGCGAGATGGCGACAGGTGCCGAGGGGGCGATGGCCCCGGTCATGGCCTTCGCGCTGGTGGGCGCGCTGGGGGTCGGCGCGCAGTGGCTGGCCTGGCGCCTGCGGATGCCGGCCATCGTGCTGATGCTGGCCGCGGGGCTTGCCGTCGGGCCGGGGCTGGGCGTTTTCGACCCGGCGCGCGATATCGGCGATCTGATGAACCCGATCATCGCCATCGCGGTGGCGATCATCCTGTTCGAAGGCGGGCTGACGCTCAATTTCCGCTCGCTCGCGGATGCGGCGCCTGGGGTGCGGCGTCTGGTGGTGATCGGCGCGCCGGTGGGCTGGCTTCTGTCCGCCCTGGGCCTGCACTATGTCGCGGGGCTGGATTGGGCCACATCCGCGGTTTTCGGCGGCATCCTGATCGTCACCGGTCCCACGGTGATCGCGCCGCTGCTGCGCCAGGCGCGTCTGTCGCGCCGGCCCGCGCAGCTCCTGCAATGGGAGGCGATCGTCAACGATCCCGTCGGCGCGCTCGCCGCGGTGCTCGCCTTCGAGGTGGTGATCGTGCTGAACTCGGGCGTGGGCGCCGGTGCGGCGGCGACGGATGTCGCGGTCGGGATTGCGGTGGCGCTGGTGCTCGGCACCCTCGCAGGCTGGGGCGTGTCGGCCGCGTTCCGCCGGGCGCTGGTCGCGGAATACATGAAGGTGCCCGTGCTTTTCGCCCTCGTGCTGGGCACCTTCGCGCTGTCCGACGCGGTGCTGCATGAAAGCGGGCTGCTCGCGGTAACCGTCATGGGGCTTTTCATCGCCAATGCCGATCTGCCCTCCTACGCCGAGATCCGCCGCTTCAAGGAACACGCGACGATCCTGCTGGTTTCGGGCGTGTTCATCCTGTTGGCGGCCAACATGGATGTCGATGCGCTGCGGCTGCTCGACTGGCGGGCGCTCGCCTTCGTCGCTGTGGTGATCCTGGTGGTCCGCCCGCTCACGGTGCTGGCCTCGCTCGCCCATTCGCCGGTGCCCTGGCGCGAGCGCTGGCTGGTTGCGCTGACCGGCCCGCGGGGCGTGGTGCTGGTCGCGGTCGCGGGGCTGTTCGGCGAACGCCTGGTGGAACTGGGGCTGGAGGACGGCGCGCGGATCGGGCCGCTCGCATTCGCGGTGGTCGCGGCTACGGTGGTGCTGCACGGGTTCACCATGCGGCCGCTCGCCCGGTGGCTGGGTCTGACGGGCGCCGAAACTCCGGGCGTGATCGTGGTGGGCGGCTCGCGCTGGGCCTCCGGGCTGGCCGAGGCGCTGGCCAAGCAGGAGGTGCCGGTGCTGATCGCCGACCCGAACCGCGCGCGGCTGCGCGGCGCGCGCGAGGCGGGGCTGCCCACGTTCTACGGCGACATCCTGTCGGAAGCGGCCGAGCATTCGGTGGAGCTGGTCAGTTACGGCACCGTGGTGGCCGCGACCGACAACGACGCCTACAACACCCTCGTGGCGACCGACCTTGCGCCGGAGTTCGGGCGCGAGCATGTCTACCAGCTCAAGCGGGCGAAGCAGGACAGTCGCCGCCACGCGCTGCCGGCCACGCTGGGCGGGCAGGCCGTGGGCGGCGGGCAGAGCTATCTGGAGCTCAACCGCCTCATGACCCAGGGCTGGCGGTTTCGCAGCACGCGCCTGTCGGAGGAGTTCACGCAACAGGACTGGCGCGACCGCAACCCCGAGGCGATCGCCTTCGCGCGGATCGCCCCGGCGGGCACCCCGCGGCTGGTCTCGGTCGACGAGGAGTTGCGCCTCGGCCCCGGCAACCGCCTGATCGCGCTGGTCCCACCCGAGGACGACGCGCAGGCCCCGGCCGCTTGACGCGGGGCCGCCCGGTGGTAAACCGCGCGGCAAGCCGAAAGGGACCGACATGAACCTGTTCACCGATCTCCATGCGCTCGTGATCGACAGCCTCGGCGCGATGGTTGCCGAAGGCGCGCTGCCCGACGGGCTCGATCTGTCGAATGTCGCGGTGGAGCCGCCCCGTGACCCCGCCCATGGCGACATGGCGACCAATGCCGCGATGGTGCTGGCGAAACCGGCCGGGCGGAAGCCGCGCGAGATTGCCGAGACCTTGGCGCAGTGCCTCGCCGCCGATCCGCGCGTCGCCCTGGCTGAGGTGGCCGGGCCCGGCTTCATCAACCTCCGCCTCGCGCCGGCCGTGTGGCAGGATGTCGTCGGCCGGGTGCTGCGCGCGGGCGCGGCGTTCGGACGTTCCGAGATGGGGCAGGGGCAGAAGGTCAATGTCGAATATGTCTCGGCCAACCCTACCGGGCCCTTGCATGTCGGCCACACCCGCGGCGCGGTCTTCGGCGACGCGCTGGCGAACCTTCTGGCCTATTCGGGTCACGACGTGACGCGCGAATACTACATCAACGACGGTGGCGCGCAGGTCGATGTGCTCGCCCGGTCGGTCTACCTGCGCTACCTTGAGGCGCAGGGCCACGAAGTCGCCTTCGAGGAGGGCACCTATCCCGGCGAGTATCTGATCGATGTCGGCCGGGCGCTCGCCCAGACGGTGGGCGACGGCTATGTCGGACAGCCCGAGGCGGTTTGGCTGGCCGAGGTGCGCAGCTTCGCGACCGAGAAGATGATGGACCTGATCCGCGCCGACCTCGCCGCGCTCGGCGTGACGATGGATGTGTTCTTCTCGGAAAAGTCGCTCTACGGCACCGGCCGGATCGAGGCGGCGATCGAGTCGCTGCGCGCGAAGGGCCTGATCTACCTCGGCGTGCTGGAGCCGCCGAAGGGCAAGGTGCCCGAGGACTGGGAGCCGCGCGAGCAGACGCTCTTCAAGTCCACCACCCATGGTGACGACGTTGACCGGCCGATCATGAAGTCGGACGGCTCATGGACCTATTTCGCCCCGGATATCGCCTATCATTATGACAAGATTTCCAGGGGGTTCGACGTCCTTATTGATGTGTTCGGCGCCGACCACGGCGGCTATGTCAAGCGGATGAAGGCGGCCGTGGCCGCGCTGTCGGGGGGCGAGGTGCCGCTTGACGTCAAGCTCACGCAACTGGTCAAGCTCTACAAGAACGGCGAGCCGTTCAAGATGTCGAAACGCGCGGGCACTTTCGTGACGCTGCGCGACGTCGTCGACCAGGTGGGCCCCGACGTCACCCGCTTCGTGATGCTGACGCGCAAGAACGACGCGCCGCTCGATTTCGACTTCGACAAGGTGCTGGAGCAGTCGAAGGACAACCCGGTCTTCTACGTGCAATACGCCCATGCACGCGTGCATTCGGTGCTGCGGAAGGCCGCGGAGGCGGGCATCGCGGCCGATGATGCGACGCTGGGGGCGGCGGCGTTGGAAAAGCTCGACCACGAGGCCGAGATCGCCGTCGCCAAGAAGCTGGCGGAATGGCCCAGGCTGGTCGAAATCGCCGCCCGGATGCACGAGCCGCATCGGGTCGCCTTCTACCTCTACGAGCTCGCCTCGGAGTTCCACGCGCTCTGGAACAAGGGCAACGAGGAACCCGCCCTGCGCTTTCTTCAGGAGGACGATCCGGCCACAAGCCAGGCCAAAATCGCGCTCGCCAGGGCCGTTTCCGTTGTGATTTCCGCCGGTCTTGGTATTCTTGGTGTTACGCCGGTCGAGGAAATGCGCTGAGAAACAAGCCGCAACCCGCCCGGGATACGAGACAGGCAAGACACAACCGGAGGCGAAGCAGCTCCGGGGAACGAGGCGGATATGGCAGACATAGATTTCGACGCTTTCGGAGCGTCGGGTTCCCGTGACGAGGGACCCGCGCTCAAGACGATGCTCAACTGGGCCGGTGGCGCGCTGTCGCTGGCGCTGGTGGCGGGGCTGCTCGTCTGGGCCTACCAGATCATGGTTCGCGACGTGACCGGCGTGCCGGTGGTGCGCGCCCTAGAAGGTCCGATCCGCGTGGCCCCGGACGACCCCGGCGGACGCCAGGCCGAGCACCAGGGGCTGGCGGTGAACCGCGTGGCGGCCGAAGGCGAGGCGGCCCCGCCGGCCGACACGCTTCGGCTGGCGCCCTCTCCGGTGGCGCTGGTCGAGGAGGATCGTCCGGTTGCAGAACTGGCGCCGGCGGAACTGACCGTCGCGCCGGACGACTCCGCGCCGCTTGCCGCGCCCGACCCGGTGGTGGCCAGCCTCGCCCAGTCGAACGAGTTCGCGCTGACGCCGGAGCTTCTGGCGGAACGGGGCGGCGAGCCGCCCGCAGACGAGATCGTGCCATTGATGGAACTGCCCGAGGGGGCGCTCGGCCGTTCGCTGCGGCCCGCCCCGCGTCCCGACGACCTCGATCTTGCCGTGCACGCGGCGATCGCCTCCGCCACCGCCGCGCTGACGGGCCAAGGCACACCGCAACTCGCGCCCGAAGACGTGATCGCGGGCACCGCGCTTGTCCAGTTGGGGGCCTTCGGCGATTCCGAGGAGGCGCGCGAGGCCTGGGAGGCGCTCGCCGCCGGGGGGCGGTTCGGAGAGTTCTTCGACCAGAAGGCCCGCGTCATCCAGCAGGCGGAGAGCGGCGGCCAGACCTTTTACCGGCTGCGCGCTGCGGGCTTCGACGACATGGCCGACGCCCGGCGGTTCTGCGCCGCGCTGGTGGCCGAGGGGGCCGACTGCATTCCGGTGGTGGCGCGGTGAGCCATAGGGCAGGCGCCTGCATCCTCGGCTGCGCCGGCCCGATTCTCACCGGCGAGGAGCGCCGCTTCTTTGCCGAGGCCAATCCGCTGGGCTTCATCCTGTTCGCCCGAAACGTGCGCGATCCCGCCCAGTTGGCCGAACTCACGCGCGCGCTGCGCGCGGCGGTCGGGCGAAACGCGCCGATCCTGATCGACCAAGAGGGCGGACGGGTGCAGCGCCTGACGCCGCCCCACTGGCGGCCCTGGGCGCCCGCGGCCGACCAGATCGCCGCCGTCGGTCCCCAGCACGCGGCGCGCTCGATGTATCTGCGCTCTCGCCTCATCGCGCGGGAACTCGCCCTCATGGGGATCGACGTGAATTGCGCGCCGCTGGCCGATCTCGCCCGTGCGGAGACCCACGCGGTACTGAAGAACCGCTGTTACGGGACCGATCCCCGCCCGGTCGCCGCCATCGCCCGCGCGGTGGCCGAAGGGTTGCTGGACGGCGGCGTGCTGCCGGTGCTCAAGCATATCCCCGGCCATGGCCGCGCGACAGTCGACAGCCATCTCGCGCTGCCCAGGGTGAAGACGCCGCTCTCGACGCTGGAGAGCACCGATTTCGCCGCGTTCCAGCCGCTTGCCGACCTGCCGCTCGGCATGACGGCGCATGTGGTCTACGATGCGCTCGACCCCGACGCGCCGGCAACCGTGTCCCCCGAGGCGATCGCCCATATTCGCCGGGGGATCGGATTCGCCGGGTTCCTGATGAGCGACGATATTTCGATGGAGGCGCTCGCCGGGACCCTGGAAGAGCGCTGCAGGGCGAGCCTGCGGGCAGGATGCGATGCGGTCTTGCATTGCAATGGCAAACTCGCCGAGATGGAGGTGGTGGCCGGGGCGTGCGGCACCCTGTCGGAAGAAACGCTTGCCCGCGCCGCCCGGGCACTGGCCCGCCGTTGCCCGCCGGAACCCGTCGAAACCGGTGCGTTGGTGGCCGAACTCGACCAGTTGCTGGGAAAGAGGGGCGATGTCTGACCACGGGGGCGACAGTTTCGGACCGGAGCCGGGGCGCGACCCGGTTGCGCTGCGGCGCGCGGCCGAGGCGCTGATCGTCGACGTGGACGGGTTCGAGGGCCCGCTCGACATGCTCCTGACGCTGGCCCGCGGCCAGAAAGTGGACCTGCGCCGGATCTCGGTTCTGCACCTCGCCGAGCAGTATCTCGCCTTCGTCGAAAAGGCCAAGGCGCTTCGGATCGAACTGGCCGCCGACTATCTGGTGATGGCTGCCTGGCTGGCCTTTCTCAAGTCGCGCCTACTGCTGCCGCCCGATCCCGAGGACGAGGGCCCGTCGGGCGAGGAATTGGCCGCGCATCTGGCCTTTCAACTGGAGCGGCTGGAGGCGATGCGCAGTGCCGCCGCGCGGCTGATGGGCCGCGACCGCAAGGGGCGCGACTTCTTTGCCCGCGGCATCCCCGAGGATGTCATGCGCATCCGCACCGTGCGCTATACCGCGACGCTTCTGGACCTGATGCAGGCCTATGCCCGCATCCGCACCAAGGACGAATTCCGCCCCTATGTCTTCGACCGCGACGCGGTCTACACGATGGAAGAGGCGCTGGAGAGGATGCGCGGGCTTCTTGGCTATGCGGGCGAGTGGATCGACCTGGCCACCTGGCTGCCCGAGGGATGGGAGGCCGATCCGGTGCGCCGCCGCGCCGCGACGGCCGCGCATTTCGCGGCGAGCCTGGAGCTTGCCAAGCAGGGCCATGTGGAAATTCGCCAGTCCGACACTTTCGCCCCGATCCATATCCGTCGGAAGGGGTCGTGATGACCGAGCGCGACACCGAGCGGGAGGACAGCCTCTTCGAGGCTCCGCCCATGGCCGAACAGGAGCGCATGGTCGAGGCGATCCTGTTCGCCTCGGCCGAGCCGTTGCGCGTGGCCGAGTTGAACGCCCGCATGCCCCATGGCTGCGACGCGGCCGAGGCCCTGACGCATCTGAAGCGCCGCTATGAAGGGCGCGGTGTGCGGCTGGTGCGCGTGGGCGAGTCGTGGGCGTTCCGCACCGCGCCCGACCTGGGCTTCCTGATGCAGAAGGAAACGGTCGAGACCCGCAAGCTGTCGCGCGCGGCGATCGAGACACTGGCGATCGTGGCCTATCACCAGCCCGTCACCCGCGCCGAGATTGAGGAAATCCGCGGCGTCTCGGTCAGCCGGGGCACGGTCGACCAGTTGCTGGAGCTGGAGTGGATCCGGTTCGGCCGGCGCCGGGTGACGCCGGGCCGCCCTGTCACCTATGTCGTGACCGAGGAATTCCTCGATCATTTCGGGCTGGAGAGCGCGCGCGACCTGCCGGGACTCAAGGAATTGCGCGCGGCGGGATTGCTCGACAGCCGCCCCATGCCGGGACGCGACGAGGACGACGAGGCCGAGGGCGGGCAGGGCGAGATGTTCGAGGACGAGAGCTGACGCGTCGCGTTGCCGGCCGCACCGCCGCAGGTGCCTTGCCGTGCGCCCTCCAGGCCGCAGGAACGCGACTTCCGTTCGGAGGGCACCCGCCCTATGATATGGGAGCGCCCCGGTGCCCGTTGGGCGCGGGCGGTCGCGCAAGGGAGACGAGGGAGCGATGATCATACCCCCGCATCTGGTCGTGTTCGGGCTGAAGGTCGCCGCCGCACGGATGGCCTACAAGGGCATCGAGGCCGGCGTCGACATGGCCAGCCGTTACCACGCGCAGCAGGCGGCTGCGCGCGGAGCGGACCCGCAGACGGCGGAAGCGCGCGCGCGGCGAACGGCCCGCACCGTCAAGGGCGCGCTCCGCGTCGCGCGGCATGTGGGCCCGGGCCTCAGGCCCAGGCCCTGAGCCTCACTCCTGCGGCAGCGTCGCCGCGTAGCGCAGCACGTCGGCGGCCACGCCCGGCCCGAAGGCGCGAAGATTGATCATCCACACCCCCGGATGGGCGTTGAGGATCTTGTTCATGACCTCGTCCGGCAGGTCCGAGGCCTCGGTCCCGACGAAGGCATCCTCTCCGGGGCCGCCCCAGTTCAGTTGCCGCCCGTCGAAACCGTGGCAGGCCGCGCAATTGGTCTGGAACACCGCCCGGCCGTTATCGATGTCGCCGGCGACGATCTCGCGCGTCGAAAGGTCGACATATTTCGACATGTCGATCTGCCCGCGCGAGACGAAGGCGGCGAGCCAGCCAATTTCCTCGTCGCCGATCATTTCTTGCGTGTAGCCGTGCAGCGGGGCGCGCAGCAGCGCGATGATCTCGCCTTCGTCGCGCCCGATGGCGCCGTCGATGCCCTTGATCCCGGTGTAATCCTCGCCGGCGCGAAAGATGCCGGTCGCGCCCTTGTAGTCCCAGCCGTGGCAGGTGACGCAGCGCCAGGTATCGGCGCCCGATTTCGTCGCCGTCGCCGGGTAGGCGGGATGGGTGAAATAGACGGGTTCGGGCCGGTCGAGCGCCGCCCACCACTTGTCATAGATGCGCCCGCCGGCGGCAAGCATCCAGGCCTCGGTCGGCTTGGCGGGTGCCTCGTAGGCAAAATCGCCGGCCTGATCCTCTTCGTTGTAGTCGTGATGGTCGTCGTCGCTTGCGGCCAGCGGCGTGGCGACAATTGCGAGCGCAAGCGCGCCGGCAGCGGCCCCGAAACTCAGGTTGAACATGCAATACTCCCCCACTTTTGCCCGGGTATTCCCAGCCCCGGTAGAGGGTCAGCGTAAGCCGCCCCAATACGTGCGCGCAAGAAAATTGCCAAAAAGGGAATGCCTTGGAAACAAAGTTGCAATTGTTGGTTGAGGCTCTGCGACCGACGATCGCGTTTGGGGCGGTCATGCGCGCCCGGGCCCGTCAGGCGCTGTGGAAATGCTTGGAGAGTTTCAGGCCCTGGCCCTGGTAGTTCGACGCGATCCCGGCTCCGTAGAGCGCATCGGGCCGCGCGGCCATGCGCTCATAGACCAGACGGCCCACGATCTGGCCGTGTTCCAGCACGAAGGGCGCCTCGTGGCAGCGCACCTCGAGCACCCCGCGCGAGCCGGTGCCGCCGGCCGCGTCATGGCCGAAGCCGGGGTCGAAGAAACCCGCGTAGTGCACCCGGAACTCGCCGACCATGGCGAGATAGGGGGCCATCTCGGCGGCACAGTCGGGCGGGATATGCACGGCCTCGCGGCTGACGAGGATGTAGAACGCGCCCGGGTCGAGGATGATTCGACCCCGCGTGGTGCGCACCTCTTCCCAGAACTCGGTGGGGTCGTGCGCGCCGACGGCCGCAAGGTCTATCACCCCGGAATGCGGCTTGGCGCGGTAGCCGACGAGGTCGCCCTCGCCGGGTCGCATGTCGACGGAGAAGCCCAACCCCTCGGAAATGACCGCCGGCCCGCCGGTGACAAGGCGCATCTCCTCGTGCAGGGCGGCGAGTTCGCCGTCGCCGAGGATGGCCTGGCCGCGGCGGAACCGGATCTGGTTGAGCCGCAGGCCCGGTTTCACGAGAACCGAGAAGGAGCGGGGACAGATCTCGGCATAAAGCGGGCCGCGATAGCCCGGCCGGATCCGGTCGAACTCGACGCCGCCATCCGTGATCGCGCGGGTCAGCAGGTCAAGCCGGCCGGTCGAGCTCTTGGCGTTGGCGACGGCGGAGATGTCCTCGGGCAGAGCGAGGCGTTCCATCAGCGGCACCACGTAGACGCAGCCCTTTTCCAGCACCGCGCCATCGGTGAGGTCGATCCGGTGCATCTCGAAATCGCCGAGCCGCTCAGCGACGCTGCGGCCTTCGCCGGCAAGGAACGAAGCGCGGACGCGATAGGCGGTATCGCCCAGGCGAAGGTCCAGTGAGGCCGGCTGCACCTGGCCGTCGGCCAGGGGGGCATCGAGGCCGATGCCGTCCGCCTCGACGAGGGCTCGGATTTCCCGATCTGGCAACACGCCGGTGCCGGTCATCGCTTCTCCCCGTGCCGTGCCCGGCCGGGACGGCGGCCGGGGCCGGACACATCACCGCCCGCGGCCATGGGCGGGCACGCGGGCGGATGTGATAATGGTCGGGCTAGCAGGACTTGAACCTGCGACCTTCCGTCCCCCAGACGGACGCGCTACCAGACTGCGCCATAGCCCGACGTGGAGCGCTTCATACCATGTCTGACGCCGGGGGCAAGCGTCAAAACCCATCTCAGCCGTCGCGGCCGGACGCGGGCGTTTGCGCCTTCATTCGCGCGTCGAGTGCGCGCAGCCGGTCGAGCGCCCGGTGCGCCGTGCCGTGGTCGGCCACAAGGGCGCGGCGCAAGGCGGGGCTGCGACTCCATGTCCGCAGGGGCGGCTCGGTCGGGGCGAAGGCCGGGTCGGTATCGGCCGGATCCTCGCGGGCGATGTCCGTTCCCAACGGCCCCCGGGCCGCGGGCGTTTCAGGCTCCGGTTCGGGCTCCGGCTCCGGCGGCAGGAACGCGGCGTCAGGTGCCGTGTCCGCCGAGGGAGACTCGGGGGCCGCTTCCGCCGGTGTGGGGGCGGGCGCCATTTCGGTCGGCGCGGGATCGACCCGGTCGGCCTCGGTTTGCGGTTCGCCGGCGCTGGGCGCGGGGTGGCGCCGGAAGGTGGGCATCGGCTCGGTGTCGTCGGGCGAGTCGCCGTCGCCCGCAGCCGCCGGTTCGGCCTCGGCATCGGACGGCGCGGGCTGGTCCGCCTCCGCGGCCTCCGGGGTCGACTCCGGGGCGGGAGGGGGCTCCGGGCTTTCGGCCTGCCGCTCGCGCCGTTGGGCGGGAATGAACTCGAGGCCGGGCAGCATGGCTTCGTCCGGCTCGGGCGTGACCCCGCCGCCAAAGGTCACGACGTTCGACTCTTCCACCTCGGCCTGGGCATCTTCCTGCATCGGCGCTTCGGGCGTGTCCTCTTCCGCAAGCGCGGCGGGAGGCGCACCGTCGCCCCGGTCGGCCCGGCCCTCGATCACCACGGCACCGCCATCCTCGATCGGCGGCGACAGGTCGGCGACGAACTTCACTCCTTCTTCGCGCAGGATTTTCTGCACGCCGCGGATCGTCAGCCCGTCTTCGTGCAAGAGCTTCTTGATCCCGCCCAGGAGCATCATGTCCGAGGGCCGGTAATAGCGCCGACCGCCGGCACGCTTCACCGGTTTGATCTGCGTGAAGCGGCTTTCCCAGAATCGCAGGACATGCGCCGGGGTGTCCAGCCACGTCGCCACCTCGCTGATCGTGCGGAAGGCCTCGGGGGATTTTTCCATCGCGTCCGGCCCTAGCCGGTCCGTCCGGCATTCCCGGCGGCGACGCGGTCCTTCATCAGGTGCGAGGGGCGGAAGGTCAGCACCCGGCGCGGCAGGATCGGAACCTCCTCGCCGGTCTTCGGGTTGCGGCCGACCCGCGCGGCCTTGTCGCGCACCGAGAAGGTGCCGAAAGAGGAGATCTTGACCGTCTCGCCGCGCACCAGCGCGTCGGACATGTGTGCGAGCACGTTCTCGACGAGTTCGGCGGATTCGTTGCGCGAAAGCCCGACCTCGCGGAACACGGCCTCGGTCAAATCCATGCGTGTCAGCGTGTTGCCCGCCATTGCGCCCCCTCTGTTTCAATGCGATCCCCACTCGCCGCAGCGTAAGGAGAAAAGATTTTCCGAGTCAATATCAAGGGTTTGGAGAACGCCGTTTCAGCGGGATTTACCACCGCAAGACGACCGACCCCCAGGCCAGCCCGCCGCCGATCGCCTCGGTCACGACAAGGTCGCCCTCGCGGATTTGCCCGCGGTCCTTTCCCACCGACAGTGCCAGGGGAATCGAGGCGGCCGAGGTGTTGCCGTGGTCCTGCACGGTGACGATCACGCGCTCCATCGGAAGTTGCAGCCGCTGGGCGGTGGCCTTGATGATGCGCAGGTTGGCCTGGTGCGGCACGAGCCAGTCGACATCGGCCCCGGTGAGCCCCGCCTTGTCGAGCGCGGCATGGGCGGTGTCGGCCAGCTTCTCGACCGCGTGGCGAAACACCTCCTTGCCGAGCATCCGCAGGGACCCGGTCTGCCCGGTGGAGGTGCCGCCGTCGACATACAGGATGTCCTTGTGCCGGCCATCCGAATGCAGGTCGACCGAAAGTATGCCGCGATCTTCGCCGGTACCGGCGCCTTCCGCGGCCTCCAGCACCACCGCCCCCGCGCCATCGCCGAACAGCACGCAGGTCGAACGGTCTTCCCAGTCCATGATCCGGCTGAAGGTCTCGGCGCCGATCACCAGCACCCGCCTGGCCTGGCCCGTGGCGAGCATCGCGTCGGCATTCGCCATCGCAAAGACGAAGCCGGCGCAGACCGCCTGGACATCGAAGGCGAAGCCGTGGGTCATGCCAAGGCCCGCCTGCACCATGGTTGCGGCCGAAGGGAAGGTGAGATCCGGCGTTGAGGTCGCGAGCACGATGGCGTCGAGGTCGTCCGGCGTCAGCCCGGCGTCGTCCAGTGCATCGCGCGCCGCGGCGATCGCCATCGAGGACGTGGCTTCCCCTTCCGCGGCCAAGTGCCGCCGCTCGATCCCCGAGCGCGAGCGGATCCACTCGTCCGAGGTATCGAGGCTGGCCTCGAACTCCGCATTTTCGACAACGCGCGCGGGGAGATAGTGGCCCACACCCCTGACAATGGCCCTCGTCACCATGATTACCGCTCGCCCCCGGCCATGTCCCGCACGCCATCGTGGACTGGGCCGCTTGCGGATGCAACCCGCGCCGCGAGCCGTTCGGTGAAGCCCGACTGCGCCAGTTCGAAGGCCAGCTTGACGGCCGCCGCGACGCCGGTTGCGTCGGAGGATCCGTGGGACTTCACCACCGTCCCGTTCAGGCCGAGGAACACGCCGCCATTGACCCGTCTGGGGTCGATCCGCTTCTTGAGGCGCCGAAGCGAGGTGTAGGCCAGCAGTGCGGCGATCCGCGACAGGGGCGTCGCCTTGAACGCCTCGCGCAGGATGTCTCCGATCAGCTTTGCCGTGCCTTCACCGGTCTTCAGCGCCACGTTGCCGGTAAAGCCGTCTGTCACGATCACGTCGACATGGGCGGAGGGAATGTCGCCGCCCTCGACGAACCCAACGAACTCGAACTTACCGGCCTCGGTGTTGCTCTCGATCAGGTCGTGGGCGGCCTTGAGTTCGGCGCGGCCCTTGTGCTCTTCGGTACCGACATTGAGCAGGCCGACGCGCGGGCGCTCCAGCCCCATCCCGTTGCGCGCGTAAGACGTGCCCATCAGCGCATATTGCAGCAGGTCGTGCTCGTCGGCGCGCACATCCGCGCCCACGTCCAGCATCACGTTGAACCCCTGAGGATTGCGCGAGGGCCAGAGACAGGCGATGGCGGGGCGGTGCACGCCGGGCAGCTTGCGCAGGCGCACGACTGACAGCAGCATCAGCGCGCCGGTATTGCCGCAGGAGACGCAGACGGGCGCCTCGCCGTTGCGAACGCTGTCGATGGCCGACCACATCGAACTGCCCTGGCCATGGCGCATCACGTGGCTGGGCTTGGCGTCCATCGTGACGACCTCGGCGGCGTCGCGGATCTCGACTCGGCCTTCCAGGGCGCGGCGCCGACCCACAAGCCGTTCCAGAACCGTCTTCTGGCCGTGCAGGATAAAGCGGATGTCCGGATTCTTCTGCGCCGACTTGGCGAGGCCGGCAACAACGGCCGAAGGGCCGCGGTCGCCACCCATCGCGTCCACCGAGATCACGGTGCGCGGCGCGGAGACGGAGGCGGGGCGGGGGTCTTCTGTCATCGACGACGCCGAGCAGCCGGTCCAGCCGGCGTCAGGCCGCGTCGTCTTCGTCCAGGTCGAACTCGTCGGTCTGGGCCACGACCTCGCGGTCGTCGTAGTGGCCGCAGGCCGCGCAGACGTGGTGCGGCCGCTTCAGCTCGCCGCAGTTCGAACACTCGGCCGGATTTCCGGCGGTGAGCGAGTCGTGCGAACGGCGGTTGTTGCGGCGGGAGCGCGTGACTTTGTTCTGAGGGACGGCCATGTCTCAACCTCGGTCTATCGGGGCCTTCGGCCCGGTGTTCTTCTGCGGGCACGCCCGTTTGTCAGCGCCTCGGCGCTGCGTCGAACCCATCGTGCAAGCGAGGCCGGGAACATACTGCGATTCTGTGCGGGTGCAAGCGTTTTTCTGGCAGTCTGCCGGGTGGCGGACCGGCGCGGTTCGGAATGGCCCGGCCGGGCCGTCACTCGCGCAGTTTCCCCTTGAGCTTGGCCAGCGCCGCGAAGGGTTTCGTATCCTCGTCGCGCAGCGGGTCGACGCCGGGCGGCCCGTAGACCGCCTCGCCGTGTGCGACCCCGTCGGCGCGCGGATAAAGGGGCAGCGCGAGCGCCAGGGCCTCTTCCATCACCACCGCCAGGTCGAGAGTCTCGGGCAGCGGTTCCGCGGTCTCGTCCGCGGGCATCTCGACCTCGTCGCCCTCGGGCACGAGGGGCATGTCGGCCCGGTAGCTTCGGGCGACTTCGGTATCGATCCGCGTGGTGACAGGCGCCAGCGTGACGACGCAGGGCTGGACCACCGTCGTTCCCAGCCGCGCGGCCAGCCGCCAGTCCGCCCCGCCCGCGGGGGCGATCTCGCCCTCGAAGCGCAGTTTTTTCAGGTCCATCAGTCCCAGCCGGCCAGCGATCGCCGCGCGCGCCTCGGCATCGGGCACGAGCCGGAAGGGCACGGGGCGGCGGCCCGGCGTGGCGGCCAGCCGGATCGTTCTGGGCGTTTCGGAGGTGGTACTCATCGGCGCGGTTCCATTCTTGAACCCGGTGGGCGGTCTGATGTAAGCGGATTAGGGGCCATCGGCCCGGAAGATCAAGAGGTAGGCATGGCAAGGTCCGGTGCAGCGTCCGCCAGACTGATTCAGATCGGCGTGCTGTCCGCGGCTTTGGCCGCATGTTCCCCCATCGTGCGCAATCATGGCTACGCCCCAGAGGCGGCCGATCTCGACGCGATCGTGGTGGGTGTGGACACGCGCGAGTCGGTGGCCGAGGTGATCGGCTCGCCCTCGGCGGCCGGGGTGATGCGCGACGACGCATGGTACTACGTGGAAAGTACGTGGGAGACGTTCGGTCCGCGGGCCCCCGATCCGGTCGAGCGCAGGGTCGTGGCGATTTCGTTCGGCGAGGACGGCACGGTCGCGAATATCGAACGCTTCGGGCTCGAAGACGGGCGGGTTATCGCGCTCAACCGTCGAGTCACCGAGTCGAATGTCCGCGGCGTCTCGTTCCTGCGTCAGCTGCTGGGCAACATCGGCGTGTTCCGTGCCGAAGACTTCCTGGGCGAAGAATAGCCACGTCGCGACATTCAGGCCGGCGCGGCGCGGGACAGCCGCATTCGGACACGGTCGGGAGCCTCGCGGCCGGGTCTCAGCCCGACGCCGCCTCCGCATCCGTCGCCTCGAACGTCAGGGCCACGCCGTTGATGCAGTAGCGCAGGCCCGTGGGCGGCGGCCCGTCGGGAAAGACATGGCCCAGATGTGCGGCACAGCGCGCGCAATGCACTTCGGTGCGCTTCATGAAGAGGCTGCGGTCGACGCGCTCGCCCACGGCCTCGTCGGCTACAGGCCGGGTGAAGCTGGGCCAGCCGGTGCCGCTGTCGAACTTGTCCGCCTGGTCGAACAGCGAGGCCCCGCAACAAGTGCACTTGAAGATGCCCGCTGACTTTGGAAAATCGTCATGGGTGAATGGCCGCTCGGTCCCGTGCTTGCGGGTGACGCGATAGGCCAGATCGGAAAGCTCTGCACGCCACTCGGCATCGGTTTTGGTGATTTTCTGGGTCATTAGGTCTCGGTCCCGCTGTCAATCAAGTGTCACATCTTGTGTGCTAGTCGCGCTACGACGACATGTAGATCGGCGGTCCGCATCCGCCAATCGGAGGGAGCAGTCACGATGCTGTCACTTCGCAGGGGCCGCTACACGGCCCGGCTGGCCGATGGGCCGGCCGATCTCGAGGCCGCCCAGCGGCTGCGCTATCTGACCTTCCGCGCTACGCCCGAAGCGCCGGAGGGGCGCGATGCAGACGGGTTCGACGCGCTCTGCCGGCACATGCTGGTCGAGGATTCGCGCACCGGAACGCTGGTCTGCTGCTTCCGACTGATGCCGCTCCATTGTGGGGCCGAGATCGGGCAGAGCTACTCGGCGCAGTATTACGAATTGTCGGCGCTGGCGGAGTTCGACGGGCCGATGGTCGAGATGGGCCGGTTCTGCATCCATCCCGACTGGCGAGACCCCGACATTCTGCGCGTCGCCTGGGGCGCAATGACCCGCTTCGTCGACGAGGAGGGGGTCGAGATGCTGTTCGGCTGTTCGTCCTTCAAGGGCACCGAGGCCGAGGCCTACATGGACGCCTTCGCGCTGTTGAAGGACCGCCACCTCGGCCCCAAGCGCTGGCTGCCGCGGGTCAAGGCGCCGAACGTGTTCCGCTTTGCCCAGATGCTTCGGCTGCGAAAACCGGACGCCAAGCGCGCGATGCTTGGCATGCCGCCGCTGCTGCGCAGCTACCTGGTGATGGGCGGCTGGGTGTCGGATCACGCGGTGGTGGACTGCGATCTGAACACGCTGCATGTATTCACCGGGCTGGAAATCCGGGCGATCCCGCCGGCCCGCAAGCGCCTGATGCGCACGGCGGCGGGGTAGGCGGCGTCACCCCGGCCGCGGGCCGCGCAGCAACAGAACCGCGAATCCGATCTCGGCGAGGATGCAGATCGCGTAGAAGGGCTGGACGAGCGGCAGGAGGTCCGGTGCGAGGACCAGTGTGAGGCTGCCGGTCATATAGACCGCCGCCGCGGCCCAGAGCAGCCAGCCAAGCGCGGCCGGAAACCAGCCCGAGCGGATCACCAGGGCTCCGAGCGCGGCGCAACAGACAGCGAAGAAGACCAGCCCGAGATCGTAGCGCTGCGCGTGCATCTCCAGATGCAGCATCGCGAGCGTGGCCTGCATGTCGGGCGGCATGCCGCCATGGGCGGGGGCGGTCAGCAGCAGCCGGGCGCCGAGAAGGTGGATCAGCCCGCCCGCGAGAACCGCCGCCTGAACCAGCCGGAACGCCGTGGCGACCAACACCAGCCCGATGCCGGCGGGGCGGAACAGCAGATAGAGCGCCACGGCGAGGCCGACATCGGCCAGCAGCATCGCCATGTCCAGCACCAGGCCGAGCCCAAACAGCCCCGGCGCGCCGCGGATCGCCGCCGCCGTCGCCGCGGCGTCGCCGGGCACGACGAGCGATCCGCGAATAGCGATCTCGGCGCTCAGGCCCGCAGCGATGATCCCCACGTAAAGAAGCCCGCGATGCGGGAGAGAACCAGACCGTCGGGGGCAGGCGGAACGCGCCTAGGCATGACCCACCATGGCGCGTTCCTTGGGTGGGGTCGAGGTTTTCCGGCCCTGCTTGACCGCACAGCCCCCTCGCACTACCCACCGGGCATGGCCCGCGCTCCGCTCCTGCAGCTTTCCGATATCTCCCTGACCTTCGGCGGCAATCCGCTGTTTTCCGGGCTCGACCTTGTAATCCAGCCCGGCGACCGGCTGGCGCTGGTGGGGCGCAACGGGTCGGGCAAGTCGACGCTGATGAAGCTGATGGCCGGGCTGGTGGAGCCCGACACGGGCGCGCGCACGCTCGCTCCCGGTACGTCGGTCGGCTACATGGAGCAGGAACCGGACCTCGGCGCCTTCGCCACGCTCGGCGATTTCGCGGCGAGCCGGCTGGCGCATGGCGAGGAGTACCGGGTCGAGATGGCCGCCGAGGGGCTGAAGCTCGACCCCGCGACCCCGGTGGCGACCGCCTCGGGCGGGGAGCGGCGGCGGGCGGCGTTGGCCAAGCTTCTGGCCGAGGCGCCGGAATTGATGCTGCTCGACGAACCGACGAACCATCTCGACATCGAGGCGATCGGCTGGCTGGAGGCGCAACTGGCAGAGAGCCGCGCGGCCTTTGTGATGATTTCCCACGACCGCGCCTTCCTGCGCAATCTCACCCGCGCGACCTTCTGGCTCGACCGGGGGGAACTGCGCCGTCAGGACAAGGGGTTCGTCGCGTTTGAGGACTGGCGCGAAAAGGTGTGGGCCGAGGAGGACGAGGCGCGCCACAGGCTGGACCGCAAGATCAAGGCCGAGGCGCGGTGGGCCGTTGAGGGCATATCGGCGCGGCGTAAGCGCAACCAGGGCCGGCTGAGGGCGCTGCAGGCGATGCGGGCGGAACGGGCCGAGATGATCCGCCGGCAGGGCACCGCGGCGATGGCGCTGGAGTCCGGTCCGCAATCTGGCAAGCGGGTGATCGAGGCGCGGGGCATCTCCAAGCGGTTCGGCGACCGGGTGATCCTGCGCGACTTTTCCCTGCGCATCCAGCGCGGCGAGCGGGTCGCGCTGGTCGGCCCCAATGGCGCGGGCAAGACCACGCTGCTGAAGATGTTGACCGGCGAGATGGCCCCGGACACCGGCGAGGTTCGGCTGGGCACCAACCTGGAGATGGCGGTGTTCGACCAGAACCGCGACGCACTCGATCCAGACATGACGCTTTGGGAGAGTCTGACGGGCGACCCCGAGATGCGGGTTTCGGGCAAGGCCGACCAGGTCCTGGTGCGCGGCCAGCCCCGGCATGTCGTGGGTTATCTCAAGGAGTTCTTGTTCGACGACGCGCAGGCCCGCGCGCCGGTGCGCTCGCTGTCCGGGGGCGAACGGGCGCGGCTGTTGCTGGCACGGATCATGGCGCGGGAGAGCAACCTGCTTGTGCTGGACGAACCGACCAACGATCTGGATATCGAGACTCTGGACCTGTTGCAGGAATTGCTTGGCGATTTCGACGGCACGGTGCTGCTGGTCAGCCACGACCGCGATTTTCTCGACCGGGTGGCGACGACCACCATCGCGATGGAGGGCGACGGCCGCGCTACGGTCTATGCGGGTGGGTGGTCCGATTACCGCACGCAGCGGGGTGCGGGGGCGCCTGGGCCGGCCAAGGCCGCGGCCGCGAAGCCGAAGTCCGCAGAGCCCAAGGCGAAACCGCGGCCGAAAGAAAGCGCGATCGGTCTCAGCTTCACCGAGAAGCACCGGCTCGACGAACTGCCGGCCGAGATCGAGCGGTTGGAGGCGGAGATCGCGAAGCTGGAGGAACTGCTGTCCGATCCCGACCTTTTCTCTCGCGAGCCGGTGAAGTTCCAGAAGGCCACCGACGCGCTGGTCACGCGGCAGGAGGCGCTGGCGCGCGCCGAAGAGGAATGGCTGACGCTGGCGGAGAAGGCGGAGGACTAAGCGCCGGCGGTGCGGTGCAGCGCCGGGCGATAGCCGTTTCGAAGGGCGCCCACGGTGGGCGTCGGGGTCAGAACGGTCACCGTGCCGTCGGGCCGCGGGCGCGGCGGAGCGTAGCCATGGGGCGCGAAGGGCAGCGCCGCGTCCCCCAGCAGCAGGCAGGGGCGGTCGTCCTCGGGGTGCAGGATGAAGGCGCCGTCGGGCAGAAGGTGTGCCAGGGTCTGGTGCCGGCGCTGGCGCCACACCTGCGGAACGGCGCGGGCGCGATGCAGGGCCGCGTCCATCGCGGCGGCACGCGCGGCCCCCTCGAAGGCGTCGAGAAACCGGCGAAAGGCATCTGGGCGGCAGCGCCCGCAGGGCCGGTGCCCGGCCGCCAGGGCCACGGCCTCATCCAGGAAGAAAAGCTCCGTGTACTTGCCCGGCGCCATGATCGGCCGCTTGCGGCCCTTGAACGAGATCAGGCAGCAGACCCAGGCGCGGTGCTGCCAGCGGGCGCGGCCGAGTTCGCCCCGATCATCGTGCAGGATGCCCCGGTTGCCCATGAAATCCCCGCGCGCGTCGGTGGCGAGGAACGTGCCTGTGGGCGTCACCCGGTTCGGGCGGGGCATCACTTCATCCTCAGCGCGCCATCCAGCCGGATCACCTCGCCGTTGAGATAGCAGTTCTCGATGACGTGGCAGACCAGGGCGGCGAACTCGTCCGGCTCACCCAGCCGGGGCGGGTTGGGCACGTCGGCGGCCAGCCCGTCCATCACCTCCTGGCCCAGCCCTTCCAGCATCGGCGTGCGGAAGACGCCCGGCGCGATGGCGACCACGCGGATTCGCAGGCTGGCTAGGTCGCGCGCCAGCGGCAGGGTCATCGCCGCGATACCGCCCTTCGAGGCTGCGTAGGCGGCCTGGCCCTTCTGCCCGTCATAGGCAGCGATCGAGGCTGTGTTGACGATCACCCCGCGCCCGCCATGGGTCTCGTGGTCGTTCTGCGCCATTTCGGCCGCGGCGAGTCGCAGGACGTTGAAGCTGCCAATCAGGTTGACCTCCACGCTGCGGCGAAAGCTCTCCAGCGCGTGCGGTCCGTCGCGGCCCACCGTGCGCTCGGCATGCGCGATTCCGGCACAGTTGAGGCAGGCGGTGATGCCGCCCATCTGCGCCCGGGCCTCGCCGATCGCCTGGGCGACCGAGGTCTCGTCGGTGACGTCGACCGGCTGGAACCCCGCGCCGATCTCGGCGGCCAGGGCCATGCCGCGCTCGGCGTCGCGGTCGAGGATCGTCACCGCCGCCTCGGTTTCGCAGAGCCGGCGCGCTGCCGCGGCGCCAAGCCCGGAGGCGCCGCCCGTGACAATGGCCTTGGTCTCGGTGATCCGCATCGCATCCTCCCTGCGCTGATCGCTGGCCAGAGCTAGCCGCCGCGCCGGGGGCTTGTCCAGTGACAGGGCGTCTCGGGGGCGCCGCCGGGGCGCGGCGCGTGGTCTAGCCCAGGCCGCGCTGCACCCGGCGGGGCAGGCGTGACCGCACGGTGTCATAGCTTTCGCGCAGGCGGTGGGCGATCTCGTCGTCGTCGAGATCGTGCGCCGTGACCGCGATCCAGCCGCCGCGCGGCAGGTAGGGCGCCTTGCCCGCACGGCCGACGGAAATCAGCATTTCGGCGTAATCGGGATCGGCGCATTTTACCGAGACCCGGCCCGAGCCGGTCGCCATCAGCGCGAAGATCTTGCCGCCGATCTTCCAGACCTCGATGTCGGCGCCGAACGGCTGGCTCCGCGTCGTCCCCGGCAGGGAGTCGCAAAAGGCAACGATCTGGTCCTCGGTCATGGGTCGGCATGCCCCGGTTACGCAGCGGCGACAGGCGCCTTGGCATCAGCGTGCCCGGCTGGTATGACGCCCGCATGACGCATCGCCGCCCCATTTCCTGCTGCATTGCCGGCTGACACCCCTCGGGCGGGCCGGGCGTCGTATTTCCATCCACAGGAAGATATGCCAGAACCCGCCGCGGGACGCGGAGGACTACGCATGACCGAGATCACCCTCTACAACACGAAGACCCGACGCAAGGAGCGGTTCGACCCGATCGATCCGGCCAACGTGCGGATGTATGTCTGCGGCCCGACGGTCTATGACCGCGCGCATCTGGGCAATGCGCGGCCTGCGGTGGTGTTCGACGTGCTCTACCGGCTGTTGCGCCACGTCTACGGGTCCGATCACGTCACCTATGTGCGTAACATCACCGATGTAGACGACAAGATCATCGCCCGGGCGGACGAGACGGGCCGGCCGATTGCCGAGATCACCGAGAAGACCACGGGCTGGTACCTTGAGGACATGGGTGCGCTTGGCGTTCTGGCGCCCGACGAGATGCCGCGGGCGACGGCCTATATCGGCCAGATGATTGCGATGATCGAATGGCTGATCGCCAGCGGCCATGCCTATGCGGCCGAGGGCCATGTGCTTTTCGACGTGACGAGCTATGCCGAATATGGCGCGTTGTCGGGTCGGTCGGTGGACGACATGATCGCGGGCGCCCGTGTCGAGGTCGCGCCCTACAAGCGCGACCCGATGGATTTCGTGCTGTGGAAGCCGTCCACGCCGGATCAGCCCGGCTGGGACAGCCCCTGGGGCCGCGGCCGGCCGGGCTGGCATATCGAGTGCTCGGCGATGAGCCATGCGCTGTTGGGCGAGACGTTTGACATCCACGGCGGCGGCAACGACCTGACCTTCCCCCACCACGAGAACGAGATCGCCCAGAGCCGCTGCGCCCATCCCGAGGGCGGCTTCGCGCGCTACTGGCTGCACAACGAGATGCTGCAGGTCGAGGGCAGGAAGATGTCCAAGTCGCTCGGCAACTTCTTCACCGTGCACGACCTGCTGGAGGGATACTGGAGCGGTGGCTGGAAAGTGCCGGGTCCGGTTGTCCGCTTTGTGTTCTTGTCCACGCACTATCGAAAGCCGATGGACTGGACCGAGGAGAAGGCAAAGCAGGCGAGAGAAACTCTACGCAAATGGGCGCAACTCGCAGTTAGCGACGGTGTCTCGCCTAACGGTGAGCCTGACTCAGAGGTTGTTGAACTTCTCGCAGAAGATTTGAACACTTGGGGTGCCATAGCGCGGCTTGAGCAGCTCTTCGACGATGATCAACGTGAACAACTCACGGTTTCGGCACGCTTGCTGGGCTTTGATTTGAATGAAATCGCGCGGAGCGATTGGGCACAACCCTTCTCCTATGAAACGGAAGATGGTCGCTTCTACAAAGAAGGGATCGACTACTTGCCAACAGTGGGTGTCATGGCATGGGGCGGCGTTCCAGATGAACTGCGCGATGCCAGTCTGGGCCTTGTACACCGTTGGCTTAGGTATCGGAGAGAAAAGGACTGGGCAAGGGCCGATGCTCTTAAGGCACAGGCGGCACAATTTGGTGTGGAATTGCAGGCGACCCGTTCAAAGAACGGAGTGAATGGTGGCTTGGCGCATCTTAGCGACACGCAGTTGGAGCCTTCAAAACTGGATGGTCTACATTGAACGATTTTGGCTCATGTGGATGGTCCAGCGCCCGGCCCGAGGGGGGGGGCTGAAAGCGCCCGCCCCTGGGGGGCGGGTCGGGCGTTGTCCGGGCCAAAGGCCCGGACTGGGTGAGCCTGAGAGGGCGGGACCGTGACCCGCGAACGCCTCTCCCTCTACGACACCACGCTGCGCGACGGGCAGCAGACCCAAGGGGTGCAGTTCTCGACGGCCGAGAAGGTGAAGATCGCCGAGGTGCTGGATGCGCTCGGGGTCGATCACATCGAGGGCGGCTGGCCCGGCGCGAACCCCACCGACAGCGCCTTTTTCGAGGCCGCGCCGAAGACCCGCGCGCGGCTCACCGCCTTCGGGATGACCAAGCGGGCCGGGCGGTCGGCCGAGAACGACGAGGTGCTGGCCGCGGTGCTGAATGCCGGCACCGACAGCGTCTGCCTCGTCGGCAAGGCCCACGATTTCCACGTCGAGAAGGCGCTCGGGATCGGCCGGGACGAGAATGTCGAGAACATTGCGAGATCCATCGCCCATGTCGTGGCCCAGGGTCGCGAGGCGCTGTTCGATGCCGAGCACTTCTTCGACGGCTGGAAATCGGATCCCGGCTACGCGTTCGACTGCCTGAAGGCCGCCCACCAGGCCGGTGCGCGCTGGATCGTGCTCTGCGACACCAATGGCGGGACGTTGCCGCGCGAGATCGGCGAGGTCACGGGTGAAGTGATCGCTCGCGGCATCCCCGGCGAGGCGCTCGGCATCCACACCCATGACGATACCGGCAACGCGGTCGCGGGCAGCCTGGCCGCCATCGACGCGGGCGCGCGGCAGGTGCAGGGCACGCTGAACGGGCTCGGCGAACGCTGCGGGAACGCGAACCTGACGACGCTGATCCCGACGCTTTTGCTGAAGGAGCCCTATGCCAGCCGCTTCGACACGGGCGTGACGCCGGAGGCGCTGTTCCACCTCACCCGCGCAGCGCGCCTGCTGGATGACATCCTGAACCGGGTGCCGCTGAAGAGCGCGCCCTATGTCGGCAGCTCGGCCTTCGCGCACAAGGCGGGGCTCCATGCCAGCGCGATCCTGAAGGACCCCACCACCTACGAACATGTGAAGCCCGCCCGCGTCGGCAATATCCGTGTGATCCCGATGTCGAACCAGGCCGGGCAGTCGAACCTGCGCCGCCGGCTGGCCGAGGCCGGGATCGAGGTGGACGAGGGCGACCCGCGTCTGGCGCGCATCCTTGACGAGATCAAGATGCGCGAGGGCGAGGGCTATTCCTACGACACCGCGCAGGCGAGCTTCGAACTGGTGGCGCGGCGCCTGCTGGACCGGCTGCCCGCCTTCTTCGAGGTCAAGCGCTACCGGGTGACGGTCGAACGGCGCAAGAACCGCTATGACGAGATGACCAGCTCGTCGGAGGCCGTGGTGGTGGTCAAGGTCGGCGGCGAGAAGAAGCTGTCGGTCTCGGAAAGCCGCGACGCGGAGGGGCGCGACCGGGGGCCGGTGAACGCGCTTTGGCGGGCGCTGGCCAAGGACCTGGGCCCCTATCAGCCCTTCATCGACGACATGAAGCTGGTGGATTTCAAGGTGCGCATCACCAATGGCGGCACCGAGGCGGTGACCCGCGTGATCATCGACAGCGAGGACGGGCAGGGCCGGCGCTGGTCAACCGTGGGCGTGTCGCCGAACATCGTGGACGCGAGTTTCGAGGCGCTGCTCGATGCGGTGGTCTGGAAGCTGGTTCGCGACGGCGCGCGCCCCTGATGGACGCGGCGGCGTGCGTCACCCTGCATGACGGGTTTCCGCGCGAAGGGCCGAGGAGCGCGCGAGCCTCGACTGGGCGCTGGGCCTGGCGGGCGTGCCGTCGGACGGCGCGATCTGCGATAGGGTTGTCGGCCGGGCGCGGATATCGCCTGGCTCCTCGCTCGTGTGCCGCGCGGCCGGGGCGAGGCGGTGAAGATGCACGCGCCCTTCGTCGCCGAGGGATTTGCAGGCGAGCACAGGGTCACCGTTCGGGAGGGCGACATGAGCCGGATCGAGGGCCCCTACGACCTGATCTGGTCGGCCGGTGCGCTCCATGTCCTCAGTGTGCCCGGGGGCTTGGCCGCCTGGCTCGGCGCGCTGGCCCGGGGCGCCGCCGTGGCGTTCTTCCAGGCGTGCTGGTTCAGTGACGCGCCCTCGGCCCGGGCAAAGGCGTTCCGGCGCGAGAGCATCCCGACATGATGAATGTCGCAGGGCTGAGCGCGCAAATCCACGCCGCCGGGTTCGAAATTCTCGGCCAGCGCCCCCTGTCCGATGGGGCGTGGGAGGCCTATTTCGGTCCTATGGAAGCGAGGATCGACACTCTGCGCCTGGGCGCCGACGCGGCGCTTGCGTGCGTGCTGGACGAGGCTGAGGCGGAAACCGCCACCTGCTGGCGTGCGCGTCGGGCCGAACTCGGCTCTCTGCTCAGCGTCATGTGCCCGGTATGAGCCTCGACGCCTGCGCCGAGATCGTCCGCCGCGGCGACCCCGACCGTTTCCGTGCGGTCATGGCCGCGCCGATGGAGATCCGCGCGCGGCTGCTGCCGCTTTATGCGTTCAATGTCGAGGTGTCGCGGGCGCCTTGGGTGACCGATGAGCCGATGATCGCCGAGATGCGCCTGCAATGGTGGCGCGATGTGCTGGAGGAGATCGCGGCGGGCGGGCGCGTTCGGTGGCATGAGGTGGCGACGCCCCTGGCGGAGGTGTTGGCGCCGGCGGAGGCGCGGCTGCTCGATGGGCTTGTGGTGGCGCGGCGCTGGGATGCGTATCGCGAGCCCTTTTCCGACGAGGCGGAGTTCGAGGCGCATGTGGACGCCTGTTTCGGACATCTGATGTGGGCCGCGGCGCGTGCGCTGGGAGCGGATCGCGGGCAGGAGGCGTTGCGGCACATCGCCCATGCACAGGGGGTCGCTGCCTGGCTGGTGGCGGTGCCGGAACTGGAAGCGCGGGGGCGCGTGCCCCTGGTCGACGGCCGGCCGGAGGCCGTCGCGGCCCTCGCGACGCGGGCGTTGGCGCGGCTGGGCGCGGCGCGGCGCGCGGGGATACCGGCTGTGGCGATCCCGGCGGCGCGCGCTGCCTGGTTCGCGCCGGCAGTGTTGCAGCGCGCGGCGAAGGCACCGGGACGTGTCGCGGACGGGCGGCTGCAAGCGCCGGAGGTCGCCCGGCGCGGAGCATTGCTGTGGCGGGCGGTTCTGGGGCGCTGGTAGCGATCAGCCCTCCGCCCTGGGCCGCATCGCCAGCCAGATCAGCGCGCCCCCTGCGAGCGCCAAGAAAGGCACCATCGCCAGATTGACGGCGATCCAGCCCTGTTCGGCCGATCCGCCCGAGCAGTTCATGAGCCCGCCCGAGGCCAGCGAGGCGACCGTCACACCGCCGAACACGATCAGGTCGTTCATCCCCTGGACCACGCCGCGCTCCTCCGGCCCGTGCGATTGGGCGAGCATCGCGGTGGCGCCGATGAAGCCGAAGTTCCAGCCGATCCCCAAAAGGACGAGCGCCACGAGGAACTGCTCGATTTCCACGCCGGTCAGCGCCACGCCGCCCGCCGCGGCCAGGATCGCGAGCCCCAGCGCGACGATCGTCCGCGCCCCGTAGCGGGCGATGAGATGCCCGGTGAAGAAACTGGGCACATACATCGCCAGCACATGCGCGGTGACGATATCGGCGGCGGTGCCGGTCTCGAAGCCGCAGCCGACCACGGCGAGCGGGGTTGAGGTCATCACCAGGTTCATCAGCGCGTAGGACACCATCGCGCAGATGATCGCCACCGCGATGGCCGGGTCGCGCAACAGTTCGCTCCGCCTCCGGCCGTGGTGATGGGCGGGGTCGCGGCGCGGGGGCGTCGGGATGTCCAGAAACAGGAACAGGAGCGGCCCAGCGAGGTTGATCGCAATCACTGTGAGATAGGTGCCGAGGAAGGGCACGACCATCGACTCGGCGGTGACCTTCACCAGTTGCGGCCCGATCACCGCCGCGGCGAGCCCCCCGGCAAGCACATAGGAGATCGCCTTGGGCTGGAAATCGCCGGTGGCGGTATCCGCGGCGGCAAACCGGTAGAAGCCCTGGGCCGAGAGGTAGATGCCGGTCAGGAAACTGCCCGCCAGGAACAGCGGGAACGAACCCTGCACCAGGCCAAGCGCGCCGATCGCGCCGCCCGCTGCGCCGCCGCCGGTGCCAAGGATGAAGCCTGTGCGCCGGCCGAAACGCTGCATCAGGCCGGCCAGCGGCGCGGCGCTCAGCATGGAGCCCAGCACGATCAGCGACAGCGGCAGCGTCGCCCAGCAGGGGTTGGGCGCGAGGCTCTGGCCGGCGAGCCCGCCGATGGTGAAGATCATCGGCATCTGCGCGCCCAGCAGCGCCTGGGCGGCCACCAGGACGGTGACGTTGCGCCGGGCGCGGGCGTCGGGCAGGGGCTGGGCGACGTCGGTCATGCGCTTTCAGTAGCGCGGCGCGCGCGGCCAGGGAAGGGGGCGCCCGCCTGGGCGGGCGGCCTCCGGCGGGGATATTTCCGACCAGAAGAAGCGCCGGGGCAATTGCAATCCGCCGCCGCAGGCCCATGCTGGGGCCATGGTGGGACGGATCATCGAGACCGACGCCTGCCTCGCCGAGGGGGCAGAGCACCTGGTGCGGGTCGAGCCGCGCTTCGGCGCGGCCTTGGCGCTGACCGGGCCGCTGCCGCTGAGGCGGCGGCCGGACGGGTTCGCGGCGCTGCTCTCGGCGATCGTGAGCCAGCAGGTTTCGGTCGCGGCGGCCGACGCGATCTGGGGCCGGATGCAGCAGGCCGGGCTGACCGGGCCGGCGGAGGTGGCGGCCGCCGATGACGCGGCGTTGCGGACCTGCGGGCTGTCTCGCCAGAAGATCCGCTATGCCCGCGCGCTGGCGGCGGCGGGGATCGATTATGCCGCGCTGCGCGAGGTGCCGACCGAAGGCGTGGTGGCGCGCCTGGTCGAGGTGCCGGGGATCGGGCGCTGGACCGCCGAGATCTATGCGATGTTCTCGTTGGGGCGTGCCGACGTCTTCGCCCCCGACGATCTTGCGTTGCAAGAGGCCGCGCGGCTGCTGTTCGACCTGCCGGACCGGCCGCGGGGCCGGGCGCTGCGCGAGATGGCCGCGCCCTGGTCGCCTTGGCGGGCCGTTGCGGCGCGCGCGCTTTGGGCCTACTACCGGGTGGCGAAGGACCGGGAGGGTATCAGGTGACGAGGGCACTCGAGGCGGGCCGCGCGGGCGCGGCGAAGGGCGCGGCGGACCGGCTGGTGATCTTTCTGCACGGCTACGGCGCGAACGGGGCCGACCTGCTCGGCCTTGCCGAGCCGCTGGCGCCGCATATGCCGGACACCGCCTTTTTGGCGCCGGACGCCCCTGAAAGCTGCGCCGGCGCGCCTTTCGGCTACCAGTGGTTTCCCATTCCATGGATCGACGGCTCCTCGGAGGAAAGCAGCGAGGCGGGCATGATGCGCGCCGTGGACGACCTGAACGCTTTTCTCGACCAAGTTGCCCAGGACGAGGGCATCGGCCCCGAACGCACCATTCTCTTCGGATTTTCGCAGGGCACGATGATGGCGCTTCACGTCGGCCCGCGGCGTCCGCGCGCCCATGCCGGGATCGTCGGGTTTTCCGGGCGCCTGCTCGGCCCGGAACTGCTGGCCGACGAGGTGGTGACGAAGCCGCCGGTTCTTCTGGTGCACGGTGACGCGGACGAGCTTGTGCCGGTCCAGTCGCTCCCCGAAGCGGGCAACGCGCTGAGCGCCGCGGGGTTCGAGGTCTATGCCCATGTGATGAAGGACACCGGCCACGGAATCGCGCCGGACGGCCTGAGCGTCGCGCTCGCCTTCATGCGCGAACGGCTGGGGATCGAGGCGGCCGACTAGGCGTGCGCCAACGCGGCGGGACTAGCTGTAATCTGCTGCGTCCGCCGCGACCGCGGACAGCATGTCCGACATCAGCGTGGGGTCGGCGGCGTGCACGCGGTTCCAGGTCGGGATGAAGGGCGTCTGGGACGGGCTTTCGAGGAAGACCTGCCCCGCCTCGGTGATGTTGCGCGCGAAAAGCTCGATGATGTTCTCCTCGGCATGCCGGTCGAGGGCGAGGCCATTCATCCGCGCGTCGTTGTGATAGCACTCCAGAAGGTCCAGCGCCTCGCGGTAATAGGTGGCCTTGAGGGTCCGGAAGATCTCTTCGGAAAAGACGGTGCCGTCGGCGGCGAGCTTGCGGAAGATCGACTTGCAGATGTCGATCGACATCCGCGACAGCCCCTTGGAGGCGTCCTCGGGCGAAACCGGCTGGTGCTTGTGATCGTAGGCATCCGAGATCTCGACCTGGCAGACCGAATGCGGCGCGAGGTTGCGCCACGCCTCGGACAGCACGCCGATCTCGAGCCCCCAGTCAAACGGGATGCGGAGGTCGGGCAGGGGTGCGGTGCGCAGCGCGAATTCGCCCGACAGCGGGTAGCGGAAGGAGCGCAGGTAATCGAGGTAGTCGCGGTCGCCGATCACCTTCTTGAGCGAGATCAGAATCGGGCTGACCAGCAGGCGGCTGGCCCGGCCGTTGAGCTTGCCCTCGCCGATCCGGGGGTAGAAGCCTTTGGCGAGCTGGTAGGGGAAATTCGGGTTGGCCACCGGGTAGACGAGCCGGGCCAGCATCTCGCGCGAGTAGGTTAGGATGTCGCAATCGTGGATGGCCATGACGGCGCTGTCCTTGCAGGCCATGATGTAGCCCATGCAAAACCACACGTTCCGGCCCTTGCCGGGTTCGCCGGGGTCGAGGCTCAGGGCCTCGAGGCGGGCGTGGATCGCCTGCATCCGCGGGCTGTCATGCCAGATCACTACGTGGTTCTGCGGCAGCCGATCAAAGAACTTGAGCGCGTGGGCGTATTGCTCGGCATTGGCCCTGTCGAGCCCGACCACGATCCGGTGCAGGTACGGCACCTCGGCCAGTTCGTCCAGGATCGCGGGCAGCGCCTCGCCCTCCAGTTCCGAGAACAGCGACGGCAGCGTGAGGCTGATCTTGCGGGTCTGGGCGAAGGTCGCGAGTTCGTGGCTCAGGCTATCGGCGGAGGCCGACCGCAGGTTGTGGAGCGTGGCCACGTTGCCGTTCTGGTGAAAATCCGCCAACTGCCCTCTCCCCCGAGTCAGAGCCCGCACTCCCTGATAACGCGTTCCATTGCTTCGTTCCAACCTTTAGGGCCGGGTGCGGCGATCCGCAGGATGCGCCCCGCCTCTTCGCCGCGCAGCGGGGGGAGGGGCAAGCGGTGCGGATTGGCGATGACGATGCCAAGGTCGGCCCGTTCCAGCATCTCGACATCGTTGGGCGCGTCGCCGAGTGCGACGGTGAAGGGGTCGCCATAGCGGCCTGCGATCTCCGCAATCCGTTCGGCCTTGGTTCCGCCGAAGGACAGCGTCAGGAACCGCCCGCCCTCGCGCGCGACGACGCCCAGCTCGGCGAGCGCGGCGAGGAAGGACGCCTTGCCCTCCGCATCGCATGTCCACAAGCCGGGTTCCGAGAAGCGCCGCAGGGCGGCCAGGGCCGCGTCGGCCTCTGGAAGTCCGGTGAGCCGGACGATCTCGGCAATGTCGCAATCGCCGAAGCCGCGGAAGCCTGAGCGCAGGCCCTCGGGCAGCCGGTTCAGTGCGGCGCGCAGGTCGTCATAGAGACCGCGATCGGCGGGCGCCCCGGCGCCGGGGACGAGCACGCCCGCGCCGTTCTCGACGATGGCCGGATGGTCCGACAGCCCCAACTCGGCCCGGAGGGGCGCGATCTCGGCCGCGGTCTTGGATGAGGCGAGGATCACCGGCACTCCGGCGGCCCGCAGACGCGCCAGCGCGGGGGCGGCGGGCGCGTGGCAATAGGTTTCGTGGTCGAGGAGCGTGCCGTCGAGATCGGTAAAGACCAGAAGCGGGGGGCGATTCATTCGCAAAACCTGTCGTGGTGGTTTCGGGCCGAGCCTACGCGAAGCGATGCCGGTTGCCACCCCGGCCCTTGAAAGCCGGACGGGGCGGTGCCTTATTGGCGGGCGAGGGGGCGCCCGATGGACCGTCCGATCTTTCGAACCGAGACCGTCACCAAGGTCTACGATACCGGCGGTGCAAAGGTGCATGCGCTGGCCGAGGTCGATCTAGAACTTTTCGCCGGCGAGCTTGCGGTGCTGCTCGGGCCCTCGGGCAGCGGCAAGTCGACGCTTCTGAACATCCTCGGCGGGCTGGACCGCGCGAGTTCCGGCCGGGTCTGGTTCCGCGATCTCGAACTCACCCGGCTCAAGGACCGTGCGCTGACGCGCTACCGGCGCGACCATGTCGGATTCGTCTTCCAGTTCTACAACCTGGTGCCCAGCCTGAGTGCGCGCGAGAACGTGCAACTGGTGACCGACGTGGCGCGCGACCCGATGGACCCGGCCGAGGCGCTGGGGCTGGTGGGGCTGTCGCACAGGCTGGACCATTTTCCGGCCGAGATGTCGGGCGGAGAACAGCAGCGCGTGGCCATCGCGCGGGCGATCGCAAAGCGGCCCGAGGTGCTCTTGTGCGACGAACCCACCGGGGCGCTCGACTCGAAAACCGGGGTGCAGGTGCTGGAAGCGCTGAAGGACATCAACGACCGGTTCGGGACCTCGACGGTGGTCATCACCCACAACGCGGCGATCCGCAAGATGGCGCACCGGGTGGTGCGCTTCCAGGACGGGCGCATCACCGCGGTGGAGGAGCCCGAGTCCCGCCTCGCGCCCCATGAGATCACCTGGTGAGTGCGATGGAAGCGCTCGACATCAAGCTCTTGCGCGACTTCCGGCGCCTCTGGGCGCAGGCGCTGGCGATCGCGCTGGTGCTGGCCTGCGGGGTGGCGATCTTCCTCACCTCCTTCGGGATGTACCGCGCGCTCGAGGCCACCCGCGACGCCTATTACGAGCGCAACCGCTTTGCCGATGTCTTCGCCGAGGCGCGCCGGGCCCCCGAGACGCTGGTCGCGGCCATCGCGCTCGTGCCGGGGGTGGCCGGCATCGAGACCCGTGTGGTGGGCTATGTCACGCTCGACATCCCCGGCCGCGAGGAGGTCGCGGTGGGCCGGGTGATCTCGCTGCCCGATGCGGGGCTGCCGGCGCTCAATCGTCCGCTGCTGCGCGCCGGTCGGTTGCCGCGCCCCCAGGCGACGGACGAGGTCGCCGTCAACGCGCCCTTCGCCGAGGCGCACGGTTTCCGCCCGGGCGACAGCTTCCACGCCAACCTCAACGGCCAGAGGCGCGAGCTGAAGATCACCGGCACGCTGCTCTCGCCCGAGTTCATCTACACCATCGGGCCGGGCGCGCTTCTACCCGACGACGAGGGGTTCGGCATTCTCTGGATGCCCGACCGCGCCGCCGAGGCGGCCTTCGACATGACCGGTGCGTTCAACTCGGTCAGCCTCAACCTGACCCGCGACGCGCGCGAGCCGCAGGTGATCGACCGGCTCGACGACCTTCTGGAGCCCTATGGCGGCTTCGGCGCGCATGGCCGCGACACCCAGCTCTCCAACAGCTTCATCGAGTCCGAGATTGCGCAGCTCAAGAACCTCGCGCTTGTGCTGCCGCCGGTCTTCTTCGGGATCTCGGCCTTTCTGGTGAACATGGTGCTCGGCCGGATCATCGCGCTGGAACGCAGCGAGATCGGGCTGATGAAGGCGGTGGGCTATTCCAACCGCGAGGTCTGCCTGCATTACCTTATGCTCGCCGGGTTGGTCGCGCTGACGGGAATCGCCATCGGCTTTGCGGTGGGCAGCTGGCTCGCGCATGAACTCGCGGTGCTCTACGCGGGCTATTTCGACTTTCCCTACCTGATCTACCGCGTCACCTACGACGTCTACGCGATTTCCGCCACCATCGCGCTGGGTGCGGCGGGGTTGGGGGCGGCGCGCGCCGCGCTCGCCGCGGCGCGGCTCTCGCCGGCCGTCGCGATGGCCCCGCCCGCGCCGCCGCGCTATTCGCGAGGCGGCTTCGACCGGATGCTGACCGCGCTGCGCCTCTCGCAGCCCACGGTGATGGTGCTGCGCGGCATCCTGCGCTGGCCGGTGCGTTCGGGGCTGACGGTGCTGGGGCTCGCCTTGGCGGTCGCGGTGATGGTGGCCGCGACCTTCTTCGACGATGCGCTCGACCGGATCATCGACAGCGCCTTCTACCAGACCAACCGGCAGGACGCGATGCTGCTCTTCAAAGAGGACCAGCCGCTTGTCGCGCTGGAAGAGGTGCGCCGCCTGCCCGGCGTCATGGCCGTCGAGGGGCACATGTATCTCAACGCGAAGCTGCGCCACGGTCATCTGGAAAAGCAGATCAGCATCGAGGCGATCCGGCCGGGCAGCGACCTGACCCGGCCCGTCGATGCCGATGGCAAGCGGGTGACCGTGCCGCCGGGCAGCATCGTGCTGTCGGAACGCCTGGCCGAGCGGCTTGCGGCGCGCGTGGGGGACCGGGTCGAGGCGGAATTCCTCGGCAACAAGCGCGAGACCCATATGCTGCCGGTCTCGGGCGTCGTGCCGCAGTTCTTCGGCCTCGGCGCCTACATGGATTTCGACGGCGTCAACGCGCTGTTCCGGCAGGCGCCGCAGATCTCCACCGCCGACGTGATGCTGGACCCCGCAGGGGAAACGGCCCTGCACCGGCGGCTGAAGGAGCTCCCGGCGCTGTCCGGCACGATCATGATGACCGAGAACCGCGCTGCGTTCCAGGAGACCATCGGCCAGAACGTGATCGTGATGACCACGATCTATGCCACCATCGCGGTGCTGATCACCGTGGGCGTGGTCTATAACGGCGCGCGGGTGCTGCTGTCGGAACGGGCGCGGGAACTGGCGAGCCTGAGGATCCTCGGCTTCACCCGGGCCGAGGTCTCGTCGATCCTGGTGGGCGAGACGATGCTCTTGGCGCTGGCCGCGCAGCCGGTGGGCTGGCTTCTCGGCTGGGCCATCGCGTGGAGTTCGACGGAAGGGTTCACCTCCGACCTCTACGCGATCCCGCTGGTGCTGACCCCGGCCACCTTCGCGCGGGCGAGCCTGGTGGTGCTGGCGGCAAGCCTGGTCGCGGTGCTGGTCGTGCGGCGGCGGCTGGACGGCCTCGACCTTGTGGCGGTGATGAAGACACGGGAGTGAGCGCATGATGCTTTCGGCACGGAACGTGATCCTGGCGGGGATCGGCGCGGCGCTGCTGGGCGGCCTTCTTTACGCCGCCTTCCGGACCGACCCGGTGCCCGTCGACCTGCACAGGGTGGCGCGCGCGCCGATGCAGGTCACCGTGAACGCCGACGGCAAAACCCGGATCCGCGACATCTACGAGGTGGCCACCCCGATCTCGGGCACCGCGCAGCGCTCGCCCGTCGAGGTGGGCGACCGCGTGACGGCGGGGCAAACCGTGGTCGCCATCGTCGAACCCACCGCGCCCGCACTGCTCGACACCCGCTCGCGCGTCCAGGCCGAGGCCGCGGTGCGCGAATCCGAGGCCGCCCGCGCCCGGGCCGAAAGCGAGCTGCGCCGCGCCGAGGAAGACCTCGCCTATGCCGAAAGCCAGTACGAGCGCGCGGAAACCCTGGTCGAACGCGGGGTGGCGTCCTTCACCCGTCTTGAGGACGTGACCCAGCAGCTTGCCAGCGCGCGGGCCGCGCGGGACGCCGCTACCTCGGGGCTCGACATGGCCGAAAGCGCGCTCGAACGGGCCCGCGCTGCGCTGATTCTGCCCGCCGAGGACGGGCCGGGCTCGCTGAACGGCGCGTGCTGCGTCGAACTGCACGCCCCCATCGACGGCGTGGTGCTGGATGTCGACGTGATCTCCGAACGCCCCGTCGTCATCGGGTCGCGGCTGCTCTCCGTCGGACGGCCCGACAACCTGGAGATCGTGGCCGACCTGCTCTCGTCCGACGCGGTGCGGCTGGAGGAGGGCGATCACGCCATGGTCGAACGCTGGGGCGGCGAGGGCACGCTCGAGGCGCGGCTGAGGCGGATCGAGCCGGTGGCGCGCACCAAGGTCTCGGCGCTCGGGATCGAGGAACAGCGGGTGGACGCGCTCTTCGGCATCGTCAGCCCGCCCGAGGTCCGTCCCGGGCTCGGCGACGGCTTCTCGGTGTTCCTGCGGATCGTCGAATGGGAAATCGGCGACGCGCTGCAGGTGCCGCTCTCGGCGCTCTTCCGCCGCGACGGCGGCTGGGCGGTCTTCACCGTCGCGGACGGCACCGCCAGCCTCGCGCCGGTCAAAATCGGCCGCCGCGGCGAGACCACGGCCCAGGTGCTGGACGGGCTGGCGGCGGGCGCCCGCGTCATCTCCCACCCCTCCGACAAGGTGGCCGACGGCGTGGCCGTGGTCGACCGCGAGACGCTTCAGTAGCGGGCCGGAACGTACAACTCGTCGGGCAGCACCTTGCGCTCGTAATCGGGATTGAAGACGCGGTCGGGCAGTTCGACCTTCTCGTGCTCGATGTCCGCGTGGGGGACCTGGTCCAGAAGATGCGCGATGCAATTCAGCCGCGCGCGCCGCTTGTCGTTGCCAGGGACGATGAACCAGGGCGCCTCCGGGATGTTCGTGCGCGCGAACATGTCCTCCTTGGCCTTGGTGTAATCCTCCCAGCGGATGCGGGATTGCAGGTCCATCGGCGAGAGCTTCCACTGTTTCAGCGGGTCGTGGATGCGCATCAGGAACCGTAGCTGCTGTTCCTCGTCTGTGATCGAGAACCAGTACTTGATGAGCGTGATGCCCGAGCGCACCAGCATCCGCTCGAACTCCGGCACGTCCTGGAAGAACTGCTCGACCTCGTCCTCGGTGGCGAAGCCCATCACCCGTTCCACGCCCGCGCGGTTGTACCAGGACCGGTCGAACAGCACCATCTCGCCGCCGGCGGGCAGGTGTTCCACGTAGCGCTGGAAATACCACTGCGTCTTCTGGCGGCCGGAGGGCGCGGGCAGGGCGACCACGCGGGCCACGCGCGGGTTCAGCCGCTGGGTGATCCGCTTGATCGTGCCGCCCTTACCGGCCGAATCTCGCCCCTCGAACAGGACCACGACCTTGGCCTTGGTGGCTGCCACCCAATCGTGCAGCTTGATCAGATCGGCTTGCAGCTTCAGCAGTTCCAGCATGTAGACCCGCCGCGGCAGCGTGTCGGGATGCTTGAAACGGTAGAGCTTCTTCAACTCCAGCGTCGGCAGGGTGTCCTCGAGGTCGATCTCGAGATCCTCGATCAGGTTGTCCTCGAGTTCCGAGGCCACCCAGTCGTCGTAAAGCTGTTCGAGATCCGGGGAGTCGGTCATGGGTCCTCGCGCGCACGGGTTGGCGTCACCCATGCACGCAAGTGTGACAGGGCCATGTCAGATGTGACCTAAATCCCGCGTTTCATGGTCGCGCGGCGTTCCGCCCCCTGACCCCGCCCTTTGCCCGACTCTTCCCCCATGCTATGCGCCGCCCATGCGTGACGAAGGCACCCTGAAACAGCCTCCAAGGCTCGAATGGCCGGCCGGCGGTTCCGATCCCGTGCTTGAGTCGTTGCAGCTGACCTACCTGCCCGACCTCGATCACGTGAACATGGAAGGGCTATTGGGCGACCCGCGGCTCGGCCGGGTGGCGCTGGTATCGTCCTTCGGGGCGGAAAGCGTGGTCCTGCTGCACTACGTCACGCGGTTTTTTCCCGACATGCCGGTGCTCTTCATCGAGACCGGATGCCATTTCCCCGAGACGCTGGCCTATCGCGACTTGTTGACCGCGCGGCTCGGCCTGAACCTCGTGAACGTCCGGCCCGAGGCGGCCCTGATCGCGGAGGAGGACCCCGACGGCACGCTGCATGCCCGCGATCCGAACATGTGCTGCACGCTGCGCAAGACTTTCCCGCTGGCCGACGCGCTGGCAGGCTACGACGCCTGGATTTCCGGGCGCAAGCGCTACCAGGGCTTGACCCGCGCTGCTCTGCCGGCGCTGGAGCGCGACGGCAGCCATATCAAGGTCAATCCGCTGGTGTTCTGGTCGCCGGACCAGATCGCCGCCTATGTCGAACGCCATGCGCTGCCGCGTCACCCGCTGGTCGACAGGGGCTACGCCTCGATCGGCTGCGCCCCCTGCACCCGGCCTGTGAAGCCCGGCGAGGATCTGCGCGCCGGACGCTGGGCGGACAACCCTGACAAGACCGAATGCGGCATCCACCTCGGTCCCGACGGTCGCTTCGCGCGCGCCAAGCGGCGTTGACGGCACGCCGCGGTCGCCTCGGTCATGGCGTTCGCTTCGCGGTGCTTCCGGCCGGTGGCGCTGGGTCAGGCGGGGTGCAGGATCGCCCGCGTTCCCAGCGGCACCCGTTCGTAGAGATGGATCACGTGTGAGTTGAACATCCGCACGCAGCCGCTTGACGCCCTGCGACCGATGCTGCCGGTGTCCGTCGTGCCGTGAATGCGCAGCATGCTGTCGCCTCCGTTCGCCGTGAAAAGGTACAGCGCGCGCGCGCCGAGGGGGTTGTCCGGGCCGCCGGGCATGCCGTCCTCGTATTTCTTGTATCTTTCGGGTTCGCGCTCGATCATCTCGTCGGTCGGCCGCCACGAGGGCCATTCCTTCTTTGCACCGATGACGAAACTGCCGGGCTCGTACAGCCCGTCGCGGCCGATGGCCACGCGATAACGTATCGCCCGGCCGCGGTCGTCGTCGTGCAGTGTCCAGTAGAGCGCGAAGTCGCGCGGGACGACGTGGATTTCGCCGGGTGGCACACCCTTCACGCGCACCATCCTTGCGGCGAGCGGGTTTTCCCCCGCGCCGTCGTTGGTGCCGGTCTGGCCGAGGGCAGGGGCAGCGATCAGCCCGGCGCACAAGCCCTGAAGCAGGAATGCTCTGCGGTGCATCTTTGAAATTCCTTGAATGCCAACATGTTGAGACAAAAATGAGCCGCGATTTGCGACAACGCAAGCCTGAAGCTCGCTGCCTCACGAGGATTTGGCCTATCGGTCGCTGCCGTTGCCATTGTCCTCGCGCCGGAAACGGCGAAGGAGGCCGCGCAGGTCGAGCCAGATCAGCGCGACCCCCAGGGGGAGCATCCAGAATCCCACGATCGGAAGGAATCCGACGAGGCCGCCGGCGATGCACAGCACCCCCACGACGCTGCGCAGCCCCGGCGGCACGCGCCGCCGCACCGCCTCGAGCACGCGGGCGATCCGCGCGCGCGGGCCCGGCTTGTCGCGCGACGACGGCACGGGGGGCGGCCGGGTCAGCCCGCGGCTTTCGGCGCGAAATCCGGGAAAAGCGCGGCGAGCCCCTCGGCACTGGCCTCGGCGACGCCGCGTTCGGTGACCAGGCCGCTGACCAGCCGCGCCGGGGTGACATCGAAGGCGGGGTTTCGCGCGGGTGTGCCGTCGGGCGAGATCTGGACATGGCCGATCGCGCCGTCTGCGGTACGTCCCTGGACACGGGTGACCTCGGCCTGGGCGCGCTCCTCGATCGGGATTTCCTTCACCCCGTCGCGCACCGTCCAGTCGATGGTAGGGGATGGCAGGGCGACGTAGAACGGCACGCCGTTGTCCTGCGCCGCCAAAGCCTTGAGATAGGTGCCGATCTTGTTGCACACGTCGCCGTTGGCGGTGGTGCGGTCGGTACCGGTGATCACGAGGTCGACCTCGCCATGCTGCATCAGGTGGCCGCCCGCGTTGTCCACGATCAGGTCGTGGCTGACGCCGTGATGCAAGAGTTCCCATGCGGTGAGTTGTGCACCCTGGTTGCGCGGTCGAGTTTCGTCAACGAAGACGTGGATGTCGATGCCTTCCTCGGCCGCGTGGTAGATCGGCGAGGTGGCGGTGCCCCAGTCGACGGTGGCGAGCCAGCCGGCATTGCAATGGGTCAGAACGTTGACGCGGCCGCCGCCCTTGCGCTCGGCAATCGCGCGGATGAGCGTCAGGCCGTTCAGGCCGATCTGGCGGTTGATCTCGACATCCTCGTCGCAGATCTCGGCGGCGCGCCGGAACGCCGCCTCGGCGCGGTCGCCGGGCGTCAGCGGTTTCAAGAGCCGCGTCATCTCGTCGAGCGCCCAGCGCAGGTTGATCGCGGTGGGCCGGGTGGCGTGCAGCGCCTTGTAGGTCTCGGACAGCGCGGCGTCGGAGGCATCCTCGGCCATCTGGACCGCAACGCCATAGGCCGCCGTCGCCCCGATCAGCGGCGCGCCGCGCACCCACATGTCGCGGATCGCATCGGCGAAATCCTCACGGCTTGCAAGCTCTACGATCCGAAGCTCATGCGGCAGCCAGCGCTGGTCGATGATCTTCACCGCGCCCGACGCCTCGCGCCAGATGGAGCGGTAATGGGTTCCGTCGATCTTCATGGAATTTCGCGTCCTCTGCTTGGGGGTGCCGCCTTTCTGACCCTTGGGTGCCGGGCGCGAAAGGCGGTCCGTCGTCTCATGGCATCTCGGCCAGGTATCCGGCGCAGCCTGTAAGTGCCGCGAAATCGTCGGTCACTGTGGCCACCGCGAACTCGTCCATCAGGCCCGAGAACCGTCCCTTGGCGCGGAATGCTGCCGCGAAACCAAATGGCGCGAGATGGGGCGTGACCGCGCGCGCCAGTCCGCCGATCAGGTAGATACCGCCATAGGGGAGATGGTGCAGCGCGAGGTCGCCTGCAACCATCCCCAGCATCCGCGCATAGGCCCGCAGGGCCTTTTCCGCGGCCGGGTCGGTGCATGCGGCCTTGACGACCTGCCGGCTCGTCCTCCGGCGCGGCGTGCCGGCCGCGGTCGTGACCCATGCGAAAAGCGTCTCGAGCCCGCGGCCCGCCAGAACGTCTTCGACGGCGGCGAAGTCGTCCTCGCCCGCGGCGAAGCGGGCGAGCGCAAGGTCATGTTCCGTGCGGACGGGGAGCGCCACGTGCCCAGCCTCGGCGGCGGTGACAAGCGTGCCGCCCCGGATGCGATGAACGGCCGTGACGTTCACGCCCGTGCCAAGCCCGATCACCAGGCGCGTCTCGCCCGGCGTCCGGTGGCCGGGCATCAACGGGACCAGCGCGTCCTCGGCGAGGTGGTCGAGCGCGTGGCCCTGCGCCTGCAGGTCGTTCAGGAGCTTGACGTTCGCCGTGCCCGTCACCCGCGAGATGGCGGCCTCCTCCACCATCCAGTCTAGATTGGTCAGCCGGCCGCGGCCGGCCCGTACGGGACCGGCGAGCGCGGCGCAGGCGCCGTCGATCTCGGGACTGCCGGCCTCGGAGAGAAAGGCGGTCAGCACGTCCGCGAGCCCGGCATGATCGGCATTGCGAAACCGGCGGACGCTGTCGGCGACGATCCGGGCGTCCTCTGCCAGCGCCACCCGCGTGTTGGTGCCGCCGATATCGGCTACCAGGGCGATCATGCGCTTCCCCGCACGATCTGAGCCATCCGTTGATACGCCGCCTTCGGCGTGCGTGCGCGCGTGCCGAGATCGACGTTGACGCGGCCGACGCGCCCGGTAGACCCGAACACCCAGTGGTAATCGTCCATGAGCGACCAGATCGCATAGCCCCGGAGCGGCACGCCCGCCGCAATGGCACCCTGCACGGCATCGAGATGGGTCGCCAGACAACCGATGCGGTCGTCGTCCCGCTCCTCGCCCTCGACCATCCGGTCGGGCGCGATCTCCAAGCCCATCTCGGTTTTGGGCCGGGGCCTCGGGACCGCACGGTTGCCCGGCCAGGGCCCGCGCGCGGGTGGCACGCGGTAGTGCGTGTAGGAATTGACGCCAAGCCGGTCCGGCGACGCGGCGATGGTGCCCGTGTTGTCCTGCCAGCCTGCGGGCATGAACGGGCCGCGCACATCGGGGTTTGGCACGGCCCGGTCTGGCATGACCCGCGTCCAGGAGATGGACAATCGGTAGAGGTCGAACCTGGCGGTGGCCACGAGGTCCAGGTCCGCCTCGAACTCTTGGTAATGATCGCAGGCCACGCCCCCGGCCGCAGCGCCGGCGCAACTGTCCTGCGTTGCCGCGACGCTGCCCCGCTCGCAGGGGCCTGCGCCACCGGCGCCATGTCCCTCGACCAGGTAGGCCGACGGGGTGGTGCCGAAGAGGAAGCCCTCGGGTAAATCGGTCCGGGCGAGGTCCATGGCTCCAGCGTTTCTTGCCGCCGCCGCGACGTCAAGCGAGCGATTGCATGCCCGGCCCGCCTTTTCCCGGCTCGATGGACAACCCGGCGAGCCTCTTCGCCTTCCCGCCGAAATTCGGCACGACCGACAGGCGGGTTTTATCGCGCCTTCCTTCCGAGGGCACGGAACTGGGTGGGGCGCGACGCCGATTGCATCGCCTTCCCGGCACTTGACGGTAAGGCCCGCGGCACGCTGGTCCTGTACGCGGGCACACTCCGGGCGATCAAGGGCGACAGCCCGGCGCCAAGGGCCTTGTCGACATTCTCAAGACGCCCATCGCGCACGATGTCTGGATCGCGCAGGGCAAAAACCTGACCAACGCCATCACCGTGCGTTGCAAGGGGGCCGATCTGAGGCCGGTCGAGATCGGGGCAAATGCGTTCTGAAAGGGCATGGTCGCCCGTAGCTCGGGCGAAGGCGCCGAGAGCGTGGCCGCAGGCATGCAGGATCGGTGGGACCCGCTCCGGTAGGCGCGGGGCATGCCAGCGTTCCTTGAGGGGCTCGTCCCGATCCTGATTGGGGTCGGCGCCAACGTGGTCTAGCCGGTGGTGGGCACGTTCTGGCGGTCGCGGTTCAAGCGGGCGGGAGATGAGTTGATTGGCCTGGGAGATTACGCAACGCTCTGCGGCGATGGCGGGTACCGCACGCCGCTGCTGGACAACGTTCTGTGGGTGCGGGGGGCGGCGGGGACCTTTTGCGGCCTTGGGGTCGAGCAAGTCATCTGCCGGGTGCGCTGGAGCAATGTCGCGATATCAATCGTGTTCATGCCGATGGCAATTTGCTCCGGGGCATGTCGCTAATCTGGAAGCTTGTCTGTGCGAACGAGGTCAATAGCAGGCTGATCGAGGCGATCCGCGCCGCGCTTGGGGCCGACAACCCGGTCGACCTGATCCATATTCTGTCACCGCACATGCTTCCTGATGGTGATCCTGCACGCGGCGCGCAAGCGCATCCCCGAGAACACCGCCGGGGCTGGTCGCGTTCGGTCCGGGAGCGGCGGCGGAGTTGCGACGCGGCGGCGCGCTGACGGTTGACCCCGACGGCCGTTTCCGCGCGAAACCTACTACCGCGTTCAGGGCTGCAACGCGATGGACCGGGCCTCCATCAACACGCTGAAGGTGACAGTTCCGGCCACGATCCCCCGGATCGCCGCCCGCACCGCCGAACTCCATGCAATGCCCGACCGGGTCGTGGCGGATGGGTGGGTCTGTTGGCCGCTGTCGGGCGCGCATCGTCAGCGGCCGGGCCATCGTTCGTGATCCCAAGCTCCATCGCGTCGCCGACGGCTTTTCGCGCCGCCCCTGCGGTGTGACAAATGCGCAAGCGGTGCGCGGTGTCTCGCGCCGGTTTTCCACAAGGACCTGTGGAAAACCATCGAGTTTCGTTAACATCGTCTGATGTCGAACGGTGCTGCGGCGACGGCAAACCCATGAAACAGGACGATCCCGACCTCGACGAGCGGCTTCGGAATGAAGCCGGGTCGTCGGACCTGCACCCGGAGATGGCTGCGGCGCTGCGCGGCTTGAACTGGCAAAAGGAGCTCGAGATCGCGCGGGAGAAGCGCGCCCGCGTGCTCGCGGCACGTGCGCGGGCCGTGCGCGCGCGTGGGCGCGCGGAATGTGGCCCGCCGGTCGCGGCCAGTTCGCCGCCTCCGCAGCACCCGCGCGGTGTGTCAGACGAGGTTCCGTTGGACGGAGCGGCTGCGCCGGATCGGCCCGGCACGCGGCTTGCGACAGCCATCGAGGCGGCGCGAACCGATGCGGCCCCCGCGCCCCAGCGCCGTCGCACCGCGCCCGGCATGCAGCGGGCGTGGGAGGGCGCACACCGCATGGTAGGGCAGGCGGTGCAGGATACGCGCGCCGCGGTTGCGAGGCTGCGCAACCTTGCCGCGGAGGTAGCGGCGCAGGTGCGGCTCCGCGCCGGTTTGGCCTGGACACGTCTGCAGCGCGCGGGCGGCGGCGCCACCTCCGTACTGCGCCATGTCGGCGACCGCGTGCCGTCCGCCACGCTCTTTGGCCGTCGGTTGGCCGCCACTGTCCGGGGGCTGCACATTGATCGCCTTTGGGCCGGGCGCCGGCATCGCGCGGCGGAACGGTCGCCCGATACGGCCTTCGTTCTGTTCCTTCTCGTGGCGGGCGGTGCGGGCGGGTATGTCGGTCTTTCGCTTCTGGCCGCTGAAACGCGCCCGGCCGTGACCGTGGCGGCCGAGACGCCACGGCTTGCGGGGCCGGCACTGCCGCCGGCACCCCCGCTTGCCCGGAAAATCGCTGATACGCCGCCGCCCGCGTCTGATGTGGCCGAACCTGACGGGCCCGATGCCCCGGCGTCGACCCGCACCGCGCCCGCACCGCTGGACTCGGACGCCGCCATCCCGCCGCGGATCGGAAGTGTCGCCGTCGCGCGCGCGGAGTCCGGGTCCGTCGAGGCTGCATCCGACGCACCGCCCGCGCGCGCGGTCTTGCCGGCGCCACCACTGGAATGGGCCGGGCCCGTGGCGTCTCCCGCAGCGATCAGCGAGACGGAGGCGGCAGCCGCGTCCGCCGGTTCGCCCGAGATCGCCACGGTCCCGCCCGTCGGCCGGGCGCTGGTCTTCTTCGAGCAGGGGGTTGCCGACGTGCGCATCCGGGCGGTGGTCGCGTCGTTGGAGAAGACGGGGCTGTCGCTGAAGACGCCGGAGGGCGTGCCTTTCCGTGTTTCCGAGGACCAGGTGCGGGTCTTCTGGCCCGAGGACCGGGACGCGGCACTGATGCTTGCCGATAGGATCGGTGCCCGCTTGCGCGATTTCACCGAGTACCGTCCGCGCCCGCCGAGCGGGACGATCGAGGTCTGGCTGAGCGGGGCGTGACCCGGCGGCCTCGCGCCCCATTCGGACGCAGACCGGGCGCGCGCGATGGCGCAGTCAGGCTGCACGGGCCTTGCCGTGGAGGCCGCCCCGATCCACCGGCCCCTGGTGCCCTCGGCCGTGTCGCGCCATGTCGATTTTGTGAACGGGAACCGGCGCGCTTTTGGGCAGGGGCGTTGTCCGGTGCCCCTCGCGCAGGCATGGTCCGCAGTCGGCCGTGGCCGGGCCGTGTCGGTGGTTGACCGGGCCGGAGTCCCGAGCAGAAGGTTCCTTGCGGCCACGCAGAGGAACCCGCCATGCCGTTTTATGCCTTTCTTTGCCCCACCTGCGACGCCGGCTTTGAAAAGCTCATGCGCCTGGGCGAGGCACCGCCGGCCTGCCCGTCCTGTGGCGGCACCGGGGTGGAGCGCATGGTCTCGCGCGTCGCGGCGCCGGGCAAGAGCTGTGAACTGATTGCCGGCGCGCGGCGGCAGGCGGCAAAGGAAGGCCATTTCAGCAATTACTCGCGGGCGGCGAAGGCCAAGCTCAAGTCCTAGTCGACATCGGCCGAAGGCGGTGCTCCGGTCGCCGCGCGCCCTTGGTTGTGTGTGTCGGAAGGCGAGATGATCGGTCTCTGTCAGGCCTGGCCTGGCAGCCAGAGCACGATCCCCGGCAGGGCGATCAGCGTGGCGATGGTGATCGCGTCTGCGATGAAGAACGGTGTCACGCCTTTGAAGACGTCCTGAACTGTCAGATCGTCGCGCACGCCCGCCACTACGAAACAGTTAAGTCCGATGGGCGGCGTGATCAGGCAGAACTCGGCCATCTTAACCACGAGGATACCGAACCATATCGCGCACATCGGCCCCGACATGCCGAAGGCGCTGTCCTCGGGCGATACGAACTCGCCCCCGTTCAGGGCCATCACAGCTGGGTAGACCACCGGCAGCGTGAGCAGCAGCATTCCGATCGCGTCCATGAACATGCCGAGCACGGCATATGCGAGCAGGATGCAGACAAGGATCAGCATCGGCGAATAGTGAAGCGATGTGATCCAGTCCGAGAAGGCGCCCGGCAGGTCGGCGAAGCCGAGAAAGCGCACATAGATCAGCACGCCCCAGATGATCGTGAATATCATCACCGACAGCCGCGCGGTTTCCAGCAGCGCGTCCTTGAACTGCGGCCAGCGCATGCCCCGCGCGAGCGCCATAAGGAACACCACGAAGGCACCGATGGCGCCGCCCTCGGTGGGCGTACCCCAGGCGTCGCCGCCGAACGGGTTGTAGACGAAGAAGATGATCGTCACGACGACGAAGACGATGGGCAGCGCGGGCGGTAGGGCGCGGAACCGCTCGCCCCAGGTGAAGCCCCGCACCGGCGGGCCGAAATTCTTGAGCGTCAGCGCCAGCCCCACGATCAGAAGGCCGTAGATGCAGGCCGAGACCACGCCGGGGATGAAGCCTGCCAGCAGCAGCTTGCCCACGTCCTGTTCCACGATGATCGCGTAGATCACCAGAATCGCCGAGGGCGGGATCAGACTTGCGAGCGTACCGCCGGCGGCCACCACCCCTGCGGCGAACCGCTTGTCGTAGCCGATCTTCAGCATCTCGGGGATCGCGATGCGGGCGAAGACGGCCGCCGTGGCGACCGAGGCCCCCGAGACGGCGGCGAAGCCCGCGGTGGCGAAGACGGTCGAGACCGCGAGGCCGCCGGGCAACCAGGCGATCCAGCGTTTCGCGGCCTCGAAGAGCGCCCGGGTAAGCCCCGCGTAGTAGGCGAGATAGCCGATCAGGATGAAGGTCGGGATCAGCGAGAGGGCCTGGCTCGCCACCTTCGAGTGGGGCACCTGTCCGGCGGTCTTCACCGCGACGGTCAGAGCCCAGAAGAACTCGTCGCCTGCATAGCCCTTCTTGGACCAGAAGATCCAGATCAGCCCGACGACCCCCGCCAGCGCCGCGGCGAAGGCGACGCGCATGCCCAGAACGACCAGCGCGAAGAGCCCCGCGGTCACCCAGATGCCGATATCGATAGGTTCCATCCCCCGCCCCTCAGCCGTCCGCGCCCGAGACATGCTCGGCCTCGGCGGCGGCCTGCTCGGCTGCCGATTGCGTCAGCGGCACGGCGACGGGTTCCACGAGCCCCAGAAGGAAGCCCCGGCCATAGCCCCAGAGTTGCAGGCAGAGCCTCAGGCACAGCACCGCGAAGGCGATGGGGGCCAGCAGCTTCGCCGGCCAGAGCGGCAAGTTGATGTCGAAGCTGGAGTCCCGGCTCCACATCGGCGCCGCGAAATCGAAGCTGCGTTCGAAATGCGCCCAGGTGCCCCAGACAAGCAGCACCATCAGCACCAACATTGCCAGCGTGGTCAGGAATTCCGCCGCCCAGAGTAGGCGGCCCCGCAGGAGCCCGATCAGCACGTCCATGCGGATATGGCCTCCATCGCGCTGGGTATACGCGATACCCATGAAGGCGATCAGCGGCATCGCCTGCTGAATCCAGTCGACATAGCCCGGCAGTGGCTGGTTCAGGAAATTGCGTCCGCCAACCGAAAGCACCGCCAATACCATCAAGCCGAAGACCGCCAGCCCGGACAGGAACGCCAGCACGCGCTCGACGCGGTAAAGCACGCGGTCGAGGCGGCTGAGCCTGCTGTCATCCTCCAACACCGGGGCATAGCCGGCCATGAGCGGTCTCCGGGAACGGAAATTGCCGCGCCCGCCCGGCGGGCGCGGCGCCGGGCGTCACTGACCGAGCTTGCCGGTGACGAAGTCGTAGAGGTCCTGCGCGGGCAGGCCGCGGGCGCTCATCTCCTCGAGCCAGGCTTGCGTGGCGGGGTCGGCGGCGGCGGACTTGAAGGCGGCGAGTTCCTCGGTCGTGTAGGTCACCCGCTCGATCCCGCGCTCGTCCAGCGCCGGCCCCCACTTCGCCATCGTCTGGTTGTTGTAGTAGTCGATGTAGTGGTCCAGCGCCTCGTCCACCGACCCCATCAGCGCCTCGCGGTGGTCATCGGGCAACGCGTCCAGCGCGTCGGTGTTGACCACGACGGGGCAGTTCACCGTACCGGGGTTCATATTCGTCGTCCACCAGGTGCCGGTTTCGATCGTGCCGAAGGACATGTGGGCGTGTGGCGCGAAGGACACCGCCTTGACCACGCCGGAATCCAGCGCCTGGCGCACCTCGGTCGCCGACATCGAGGTCGGCACCGCGCCGATCATTTCCATCGCCGCGCCGATCCCGCCGGTGGCGCGGACCGGCAGGCCCTGAAAATCGTCCAGGCTGTGGGGCACCTCGCCCACGCCGACGAAATTGTACTGCGGCAGCGGCGAGGGCATCACGAGCGTCGCGTTCCAGCGCGCCAGGTCCTCCACAACCGCCGGGTGATCGTAGAGCGCCATCGAAAGCTCGCGCTCCTGCTCCAGGCTTTCGACGCCGAGAAAGGGTAGCTCCAGCACGGTGATCGTGGGGTTCTTGTCGCGGTGATAGCCCGCGCAGAACTGCGCCATCTCGAAGGCGCCGATGGAAATGCCGTCGAGGTTCTCGGTATTCTTCGAGAGCCCGCCATAGGAGATGTTCAGCGTGAACGCGCCGTCGGTCTTCTCGCCGACGAGTTCCGCCAGCTTTTCGACATGCTCGGTGAAGGCGCGGCGCTTGCCCCAGAGCGAAACGTTCCACTCGGTTGCCAGCGCCTCGCTGGCGAAGGCGAAGGTGATGCTCGCGGCTACGGCCGCGCCGGTCAGCGGTTTCATGGACGTGTCCTCCCAGTGTTCTTCATTGGCGGCAGAGAGTAACGGCACGGGTCAGGGCGGCAAGGGAAAATTTCCCACCTCGGGGCTTCCGCCCTGCGCCCGGCTGCGCCACTCTTGCTGCGGACGAGCGAGGGCAGCGACGTGAGCGGGCAGGACGGCGTCAGGGGCGGCAGCGACGGCCATATCGGCCACAACCTCGCGATCTGGGGCGTGGTGACGGGCGGTGCTGTGATGGCGGGACTGTTCGCTTTCCGGCCGCCTTGGTTTGTCTGGGCGGCCGGGGGCGGAGCGGCGTCACTCTGGCTCTTCGCGATACTGGGGCTGTCGGACGGGCCGAGCCGGGCGTTTCTCGCGGGGACTCTCAGGAAGTCGAGCTACACCCAGATCTACACCACGCTGACGCGGCGCAACGTGATGTGGGTCTGGCGGCGGCTTTGCGACGAGGCCAGCGACCGCGACGGCTGGCCGACCCTCTTCCGCGCCGCACTGACTTGGCGGCTTTATGACAAGGCCCTTCTGATCGCGGTGGCCTATCCGCTGCTCCTGCTGCTCGGGCAATGGCTCGTGACCGGGGTCGAGGGGCGGGTGGGTAGCGCTTTGGTGTTGCCCCGTGCAAGCCTCTGGCCCGACCGGATCGGTGCACTTGTCCCGTTTGCTATTCTGTCCCTCACATTATTGCCGCGGTCAATGCTCACAAAACAGGTTCGTCGTTTGGGTCGAAAGCGCGCGATTTCGCTGCTCATTCTAGGATTACTCTTCGCAGGCTTGGTTTTTGTAACAAGTGTTGGCGACGCCGTTGGAGCATGGGTCAAAGTGTCCGCCCTGCTTGTCGCATTTATGGTTGGGCTCTCCGTAAACTCCGGTGGGGCCTGGGGCGTGTCATTTGTTTTCCTCTTCCTTCTCGGTTTTTTCACCGTCGAGCTCAAGTCATTCGCAGCAATTCCGGCGCTATTACTGGTTGCTGTGGCAGGCTTTGCCTCAGAAACTTTGGCTAGTCGTCGGTTCGCGCGCTGGTGTGTAACCGTTCTGTTGGCATTTGTTGTTGTCTATTTGGCAGCAGTTCCCGAGATTTCCTGCTTATCGGAGAAGTATCGCAGCCTATTCCTGTTCCTCGCCGTCTTCCCGCTGCTCAACGCCCTCTTCGACGTCCTGTCCTACGCCGTCACGCTGTCGCTGTTGCGCCGGGGGTTGCGGGCGCGGTGGCCGTTTGTCTGGGGTCTGCTCGACCTCCTGATCGCTTGCGTCCTGTTCCTCGGCCTCGGCGTAGCGCTGGTCGCCGCGATCCACGAGCTGAACCGGCTGGCCGGCGTTCCGCTGCTCGATCTCGGGGCGCTATTCGCGGGCGTGCGCGAGACGCCCGGCGCCTATGTCTGGCTCTACCTGATGCTGTTCTCGACCATCCTGCCCACCGCGCTGCATTTCCTGATCAGCCTGCTCGGCCTTCAGGGTGTCTGGCCGCGCGCGTTCCGTCGCCCCGTCGCCCGCCTGATCGACCGCGCGCCCGACGCGCCGCTCTACGCGGTGCCCGCCGCCTTTTTTCTTGGGCTGGTCTGGACGCTTCCCCTGCTTCTGCTGGGCGCCGCGCTCTGGGGGATCTGGGCGTTCAGCGGCGGCTTCGTGATGGCGGTCCTTGGCCGGTATTTCGACCTCCTGCACTGGATCGCGGCCGTTCCGGTCGGGGCGCTGTGACCGGCCTCCGCGCCGTCACGCCGGGATGATTGGACCCCGGCGTCGCATCGTGGTTAGGGTGCGCAACGCCATGAGAGTCGCGCCTTAACCGACGGAGGTTGTCCATGTCCCGCCTGATCCCGCTTGTCCTGGTTGCCGGATTGGCCGGCTGCGTCGCGCAAAGCGGTTCGTCGCAGCTGGAGGTGCAGGTGACGCGCTCGCTGGAACTCGCGGGGGTGTCCGAAAGCTGTATCGCGGCGCTGTCGCAGCGCGATTTCGCGGCGCTGAAAGGGATCGCCCACGCCTCTGAAACGGGGGAAGGCATGAAAAACAAGAGGCTGAGGTTCCTGGCCGAACGCAAATGCGGGCAGACGCGGTCGATTGTTGTCGACGCGTTCGGCGCGCAGATCGGCGGCTGAGGGCGGCCCCGGACGCGGTCAGCGGACAGGGGTCAGAGCCGCCCGCCGAAGGACGCGGTGCCCGCGACAGGCGGGGCCTTCCGCTCGTGTTGGGCCCGGCTTGCCGCAATGGCCAGTTCCGTGCCGCGCAATCCCCGTGCTCGCCAACGCGCCCGGCGCCAGCAAGCCGCTTGCCCGGCCGCCCGGGCCGTGGCACATCGCCCGTATGGCCAAAACACCGCCCCCGTTGTTTGCCCCGCGCCCGCGTTTCGGCGCGGCGACGCCGCCCGCGATCTTCGGCCCCGTGTTCGGCGCGCTCGGGCTGGGGCTGGCGTGGCGCGCCGCGGCGGAGGTCTTCGCCGTGCCTCCCGCGATCGGCGATCTCGTGCTCGGTGCGGTCACGCTTTTGTTCCTGTTCTGTGTCGTCGCCTACGGGGTCAAGGCGGCGCGCCGGCCCGGCGTCGTGGCCGAGGATTTGCGCATTCTCCCGGGCCGGGCCGGGCTATCGGCTGGGGCGCTCTCGATCTATCTCGTTGCGGCGAGCCTCGTCCCGCTCGCGCCCGGACTTGCGGCGCTGCTGCTCTGGGCGGGCTTGGCGATGCACGCCGTTCTGGCGGCGCTGGTGGTCCGCGTCTTCGCGTCCGCTCCGGCGGAGCAGCGCGCGGTGACGCCGGTCTGGCACCTGCAATTCGTCGGCTTCATCGTGGCCGCACTTGCCGCGGCACCCCTCGGTTTCGCGGGCCTGGCCAGTGCGCTGCTCCATGGGACCGCGGCGATGGCGGTGGCGATCTGGACGGTGAGCCTCGTCCAAATGGTCCGGCGGCGCGTTCCCGCGCCGCTGCGGCCGCTCCTTGCGATCCATCTCGCCCCTGCATGCCTTCTTGCGACGGTGGCAGCCCTGCTGGGGCGGCCCGACGTCGCAGCCGCCTCGGGTCTGCTTGCCACGCTGATCCTGGCTGTCCTGCTGGTGCGGCTTCCGTGGCTTCTGCGGGCGGGGTTCTCGCCACTCTGGAGCGCCTTCACATTCCCGCTGGCGGCCTATGCGGGCATGGGGCTTGTCTTGGCGGCGGCCGGGCAGGGGGCGGCCTTCCGTCTCCTGGGTGGGCTTGCGCTGGTCGGCGCCACGCTTGCGATCCCACCCATCCTGATCGCGATCATGCGGAGCTGGGCCAAGGGCATTCTCGGCCCCAAGACGAACGCCGTGCAGGCCTGATCGTTGGGTTGCCCGTTCCCGCGGTGGTCAGCCCCCGCGCAGTCCGATGCGGAAACGCGTGGCTTTTCATCGCGTCACGCACACCGCGCCACCATCCCGCCGGCAAAGCCTGACAGCCATCCGGTTTCCCGCTACGCCCTCGTCTTGGACTGGGGTCAACCCGCGAAGGAAAAACAGGCATGCAGGATCAGGCAGCCGATCGCTATGTCAGTTTCGTCGGCATCGGTTGCGATGGAAAGGCCGACCGGCTGATGGCCATGCTTGCCGCGGGCATGCAGGAGAGCGATTCGCGCTGGGTCGGGTATTTCACCCAGAAGCTGGCAGAAAAGGTTCGGATGGAAGACGACAATCTGCGTTTCGTCGGCGCCCAGGTGAACACCCTCGCCGCCTTCTTCGAGGAGGTCGGCGACGACGTGGCCCAGGCGCTGCTGCGCGATTTCGAAGAGACCTGCTGCTAGGCAGGTATTCGCCGCGGCGCGGGACCCAAGCCGGAGGCGTGCCGGGCACACGCGCCGGAGGCCGGATTTGCCCTTCCCTTTTGTTCCGCCCCGTGAAATAGGGAAGCGCCAAACGATGACTCCCAGGAGACCCCCATGGAGATTCGCGAGGCGCTCACCTTCGACGACGTTCTACTCGTGCCGGGTGCAAGCTCGGTCCTGCCGAACCAGGCCGACACCTCGACCCAGGTAACCCGCGCGATCCGGCTCAACGTGCCGCTGCTTTCCTCGGCAATGGACACCGTCACCGAACACCGTATGGCGATCGCCATGGCGCAGACGGGCGGAATCGGGGTGGTCCACCGCAACCTGACCGTCGAGGAACAGGCCCGAGAGGTGCGGCGGGTGAAACGGTTCGAGTCGGGGGTTGTCTACAGCCCGATCACGCTTCGCCCAGACCAGACGCTGGCCGACGCTAAAGCTATGATCGAAAGGTATAATTTCACGGGATTCCCCGTAGTCGACGATACCGGCCACGTCGTCGGCATCGTCACCAACCGTGACATGCGTTTCGCCAGCGGCGATGCGACGCCGGTGCGGGCGATGATGACGCATGAGAACCTTGCGATGCTGCGCGAACCCGCCGACCGGGCAGAAGCGCTGAACCTGATGAAGGAACGCCGCATCGAGAAGCTCTTGATCGTCGACGAGGCGGGCCGGCTGACCGGGTTGCTCACGCTGAAAGACACCGAACAGGCGGTGATGAACCCGCAGGCCAGCAAGGACGAACTCGGCCGGCTGCGCGTCGCTGCGGCGACCACCGTGGGCGATGCCGGGTTCGAGCGGTCCGAGGCGCTGATCGATGCGGGCGTCGACATGATCGTGATCGACACCGCGCACGGGCATTCCGAAGGGGTGGCGCGGGCCGTGGAACGTGTCAAGAAGGCCAACGGTTCCGTGCAGGTCATGGCGGGCAACGTGGCGACGGCCGAGGCCACGCGGGCGCTGATCGATGCGGGCGCCGACGCGATCAAGGTCGGAATCGGGCCGGGCTCGATCTGCACGACGCGGATGGTCGCGGGCGTGGGCGTGCCGCAACTGACGGCGATCATGGATTGCGTCGCGGCGGCGGGCGATGTGCCCGTGGTGGCCGATGGCGGCATCAAGTTTTCCGGCGATTTTGCCAAGGCGGTCGCGGCCGGCGCGGCCTGCGCGATGGTGGGCTCCATGCTGGCGGGCACCGAGGAAAGTCCCGGCGAGGTGATCCTCTACCAGGGCCGCAGCTTCAAGGCGTATCGCGGCATGGGAAGCCTCGGCGCCATGGCGCGCGGCTCCGCCGACCGCTACTTCCAGAAGGACGCGGCCTCGGACAAGTTGGTGCCCGAGGGGATAGAGGGGCAGGTGCCCTACAAGGGCGCGGCCGGCGCCGTGATTCACCAGTTGGTGGGGGGACTGCGGGCGGCGATGGGCTATACCGGCTGCGCCACCGTGGATGAGATGCGCCGCAATTGCCGTTTCGTGCGGATCACCGGAGCGGGGCTGAAGGAAAGCCATGTCCACGATGTCCAGATCACGCGGGAATCCCCCAACTACCGGATCATGTAGGCGTCTGTCCTCCGGTTGATGCCGGCCCGTGCGGTGTGCTCGGCTGCCCGCGATATGCGGGCGACCGGCGCCCCCGCAGAGACCCTCGCTTAAGGCACGCCACGACCTGCCGCTGCCGTTAGACCCGCTTGCGCCGATTGAGAGCGGAAGGGCGACGTCCATGAGGCCGCAACGCCAACAGAACATGTGCGTTGCTTGACTGGGCAATCGTATCAGGCATTCGATGGCGCAGTTTGTGGATCTGTGGAACAGCGCGGCCGTAACTTCCCTCGGCCTGTTCTGGATGGCGTTCTGGGCCTTCGGGCTCGGCTATCTTGTCTCGTCGATCGTCCAAGTTTTCGTCACGCGCGCGCGCATGCGCGGCAGCATGGGCGAGGACGGACCGAAGAGCGTGGCATTGGGCACGGTCTTCGGGTTCATCTCCAGTTCGTGCTCCTTCGCGGCGCTGGCGACGACGCGCGCGCTGTTTGCGAAGCGCGCGGGCCTCGTGCCGTCGTTGGCTTTCCTTCTGGCATCGACAAACCTCGTCATCGAGCTTGGCATCGTTATCTCGGTCTTCCTGGCCTGGCAGTTCGTGGTGGCCGAGTACCTGGGTGGGCTGATGCTGATCCTGCTGATGTGGGGCGTGGTGCGGCTTACCTATCCCGAGCGCCTCACCGCGCAGGCGCGTGAACGGGCGCAGGTGGCGGAAGGCAGCGAGGAGCAGGAGGTGTCCGATTGGCGCAAGCTGGCCGCAAGCCTGGAGGGCTGGGGCCGCGTCGCGTCGCGCTACGTCATGGAATGGAAGATGGTCTGGAAGGACGTGACCATCGGGTTCACCGTGGCCGGTATCATCGCCGCCTTCGTGCCGCGGGCGTTCTTCGAGGCGCTTTTTGTCGGTTCGGGACGTGGCGATCCGGCGCTCTGGCACTTGGCACTTCAGGCGGTTGTCGGGCCGGTGGCCGCTTTCTTCACCTTCATCGGGTCGATGGGCAACATCCCGCTGGCCGCGGTGCTCTATTCCAACGGGGTCAGCTTCGCCGGGATCGTCGCCTTCATCTTCTCCGACCTCGTCGTTTTCCCGGTGCTGCGCATCCAGGCCACCTATTACGGCTGGCGGATGGCGGCTTACATCGCCACCGTCTTCCTGGCCGTCTTGGTGGCGACGGCGCTGATCGTGCATCTTGGCTTCGACGCGCTTGGCGTGCTGCCCGATCCGGCCGGGGCCGAACGCGTGATCGACAGGGAGTTCTTTACCATCGACTACACGCTGGCGCTGAACGTCTTGTTTGGCGCCCTTTCCTTGGCGTTCCTGGCCTGGAAGGCGCGGCGCCACGGGGTCGATGTGGCGCCGCCCTCTGCTTGGGGAGAGCGGATACTGTTCGGGCTCGCCCTTCTGTCCTTTGCCTGGCTGGGGCTCGGCGTGATGGCGCCCGTCGTGCTTGGGGCTGCGTGACGGTTTGACCGCCGCGCCGTCCGCTCAGTTCTTGCGATCAGAGGCATTTTCACACAGGAGGTAGGTACGTTCGGGCGCCGAAGTCGCGTTCGTCAGGCGATGGCGCGTTGCAATGGGGCAGGCCCGCCGGGAGATGTCCGTAGCCTGCCCGACAGGGGATGAACAAAATGAAAAGAAAACGTAATACGGCGACTTTCGTTGGGCGGAGCGGGCGACCATGACCCCCGGCGCCCGGATCGCAGCGGCAGCGGACCTGCTCGACGGGTGGCGCGCGGGGGAGCCGGTGGAACGGCTGCTGACGACCTGGGCGCGACAGAACCGCTATGCCGGGTCGCGGGATCGTGCCGCGGTGCGCGACCACGTTTTCGACGCGCTGCGCCGGTGGCGTTCGTCCGTGGCGCTCGGGGGCGCAGAGACTGGCCGCGGTGTCATGATCGGCTTGTTGCGCGGCCAAGGAATCGACCCGCGGACAGTGTTCACCGGCGAGGGCCACGCGCCGGCTGTTCTCAGTGTAGAGGAAAACGCCGACGGCCTGGCACCGGATGCGCTATCCGAAGATGTGGCGTGCGATTGCCCTGCCGCGCTGGCAGCGGATCTGCGCGCAAGCCTTGGCGCCGAGTTCCGCCCGGTGATGGAGGCGTTGCGCCATCGCGCCCCGGTCTTCCTCCGGGTCAACCTGCGCGCCGCTACCCCCGTCGGCGCGGCCGAGGCCCTGGCGCAGGACGGGATCGCGACACGGCCCCACGCCCTGTCGCCCACCGCGCTCGACGTCACGGCGAACGCCCGCCGCGTGCAGCGGTCCCGTGCCTTCTTGGACGGGTTGGTGGAGTTGCAGGACGCGGCCTCGCAGGCCGTGGCGGACATGATGCCCGCGGGCGGGGGCGCCCGCGTTCTCGACTATTGCGCGGGGGGCGGCGGCAAGACCCTGGCGCTCGCGGCGCGCGGCGAGGCGCGGTTCTTTGCCCATGATGCCGACGCGGGCCGGATGCGTGACCTGCCCGCACGAGCCGCGCGGGCGGGCGTCGCGGTTGCTTGCGTCGCGACCGCGGACTTGGCGCAGGCCGCGCCGTTCGATTTGGTGCTCTGCGACGTGCCGTGCTCGGGCAGCGGCGCCTGGCGGCGGAGTCCGGAGGCCAAGTGGCGGACGACGCCCGACGATCTGGCTCGTCTCACGACGACCCAGGCGGCGATTCTGGATGCGGCCGCCACGCTTGTCGCGCCCGGGGGGCGTCTTGGCTACGTCACCTGTTCGCTGATCGAATCTGAGAATGCCGCACAGGTGGCGGGTTTTCGCGCGCGGCATGCGGGTTGGCGAATCGAGGCCGAACGCCGGCTCACGCCGCTGGACGGGGGCGACGGCTTCTACGCCGCGGTGCTGGCGCGCATGTGACGGCGCATTAACAAACGGTTAACCGTGTGCGGCCCAGACTGGCCACCTCGACCGAATCCCCGCCGGAGCCCTCTTGCCGTGCCGCGCCTCCTCCCCGCGATGTCGACCGTCCGCCAGAGCGCGGCCGCCTATGCCGAGCGCGCTTGGGCGATCCTGCTTGGCGGCATTGCCCTGGCGCTGATCGCGCGGGCCACGCCGATGCCCTGGCTTGCGATCGTTCTGCTTTCGGTCGCGGCCACGCTCGCCGTCCTTGCCGCCTTCCTGAGGGTCGCCGGGTTCATGGGGCGTCGGCTGCCGGCCGGGCGCCTTCGACGCATTTGTGCGGGCGCTTCAGGCGCCTGCGTGCTGACGGATGGCCGGGGCGAGGTGCTGCTGGCCAATCCCGCCGCATTGCGCCGGGTCGCGGTGACACGTGGCCGACCCTTTGCGGCGGCGCTGGCGGCCGTGTTCGCAGATCCCGACCGGGCTGTGGCCGATTTACTGGGGGCGGCCCGGCGCGGCGAGACCGCGACCCATGTTCGGCCCGGCGCGGACGGCGCGATGCGGCTTCGGGTCGAACGCGCCGCCCCCGGGGTGTTCACCTGGCATCTCGACAGCGCCGGAACGATCGGCGGTGACAGCGCGCTGCCGATGCTGCGGCTCGATGCCCGTGACCGGGTTCTGGCGTTGAACGCGGCGGCCCGGCATCTGCTTGGCGAAACGCCCGCCACTCTGGCCCAGTTGCGACAGCGTGCCGATGGCACCTGCTATGCCGACGGCGAGGAGATCGAGATCGATACCGCCGACGGGCCGCAGCGGCGGCGGCTCATGACGATGCCAACCCGCGAAGGTCAGCGCGAGCTCTACCTTCTGCCGGCCGGACGCCGCGGACGCGCGCAGCAGGACGCGCCGGACGGGCTTCTCGACGCGCTTCCCGTGGCGATCTTGCGGCTCGATACCGATGGCACCGTGCGGCTTTCGAACACCCGGGCGCGGCAACTGCTCGACCATTCCGAGCAGGCCGGGATCAACCTCTGCGACCATCTCGACGGTCTCGGCCGCCCGGTGAGCGATTGGCTGGCCGAGGCGGCCGAGGGGCGCACCAGCAATGCCTCTGAGATACTGCGTGTCGTCCGGCCAGACCGGGAGCTTTTCGTGCAGGTGGCGCTGGCGCCCATGGAGGGCGGCGGACTGGTTGCGGTGCTGCACGACGTCACCGAGATGAAGACGCTCGAGGCGCAGTTCACCCAGAGCCAGAAGATGCAGGCCATCGGCCAACTCGCCGGCGGCGTCGCGCATGATTTCAACAATCTGCTGACCGCGATCTCCGGCCATTGCGATCTTCTGATGCTGCGCCACGATACGGGCGATCCCGACTACGCCGATCTCGTCCAGATACACCAGAACGCGAACCGTGCCGCATCATTGGTGGGTCAATTGCTGGCGTTTTCCCGCAAGCAGACGCTGAGCCCCGAGGTTCTGGACCTTCGCGACACCATGGGCGAGCTGGCGCATCTGCTCGACCGACTGGTCGGCGAGAAGGTGCGGTTGCGCATCCGACATGGCGAGAACCTGCCGGCGATCCGCGCCGACAAGCGCAAGCTCGAACAGGTCGTGATGAACCTCGTGGTGAACGCGCGCGACGCGATGCCGAGGGGCGGCGAGATCCGGCTGGAGACCGAGATTCTGGAGCTGGATAGTGACATGCGCCGCGACCGCGCCGCGGTGCCCGCGGGCACCTATGCGCTGGTCCGCGTCCGCGACGAGGGTGAGGGCATCCCGGGCGACAAGCTGCCCAAGATATTCGAGCCGTTCTTCACCACCAAGCGGCCGGGCGAGGGCACGGGGCTTGGCCTGTCCACGGTCTATGGGATCGTCAAGCAGACCGGCGGGTTCATCTTCGTCGACAGCGAGGTAGGCGAGGGCAGCACCTTCACGCTCTACTTGCCGGCCTACCGGGGCGGTGCAGAGCAGGCGGCCGGCGAGAGTGAGACCGGAGAGGACGACCTGCCGGAGGGCGGCGTGGTGCTGTTGGTCGAGGACGAGGCACCGGTGCGCTCCTTCGCGGCGCGGGCGCTGGCGCTCGATGGCCATACCGTGCTGGAAGCCGAGACCGGCGAAGAGGCGCTCGACCTGTTGGCCGACGCGGCGATGCGGGTCGACGTCTTCGTCACCGATGTCGTGATGCCGGGGCTCGACGGGCCGAGTTGGGTTGCGCAAGCGCTCGAGGATCGCCCGGGCACCCGCGTGGTTTTCGTTTCCGGGTATGCCGAGGATAGTTTCGGGGAGATCCGCGGACGCATCCCGCACTCGGTTTACCTGCCCAAGCCTTTCTCCCTTGCCGATCTGACGGCGACCGTTCAGCGCCAGTTGCGCTCCGCGCGCGCAGACCTCGGCGGCCACGCCGATCCGGCGGCCGCGATGCTTTCGTAAAGCGCGAAATCGGCGGCACGTTCGGCCCGGAGCCGCGTGCGGGTCGCGGGCGAAAGCGCCAACGGCATCGCCGGGGATCGGTTGCGGCGAGGCAGGTCGATCCGGCGGCCGAGCCGGCTTTCCAGGAAGGCGACCAGGGCGCCCGGATTCTCATAGCGGAAGAGATGGTCGACCGGCGGCCCGCTGTCGCCGGGATCGAGGAACCGCGCCTGGCTGCCGAGATCGGCGTAGGCGGGCCGGTCCTCGGCCAGGTAGGCGCGCACGAAGGCATCGAAACTCACACTCCCGGTGCTGGCGGGCTGGCCGTTGAGAGCGGGCCGGCGGCGATAGCGATACCAGCTTCCCAGCCAGTCCTCGGGCGCGCGCATTACCGCCACGATTTCGAGACCCGTGACGCCGGACGCTTCCAGCAGGGGCAGCAGGCGTCGGCGGAATCGCCGAAGCGGCATGTGCTTCAGCGCCGGCGGCGCCCGCAGAACCAAGCTCGCCTGCGCGCCAAGCGCCGCGGCCCAGGCGCTGGTGCCGGTTTTCGGCACTGAAAGCAGAACAATCTTTTCCCTTGCGAACAACAACATCTCTGGGCCCCGCCATGGTGCCGCGACCGTGCCAAACGCGCGTGAACGAATCCTTAACCGTTTCCGCGAATGCTGCGAATGCTTGAATTTAACTTGAAATGTTCGCGGTTTGATCTCATAAGTGAGGAACAAGAGGCGAACAAATGCGGACATTGCCGCGGGCCCCCGGGTGTGGAATAAGGATGGAAAATATGGGCACAGCGAACCTTCTGGACATGGTGAACAAGCGAAATCCCGACAAGCAGAAGGCCCTCGACTCCGCGCTTGCGCAGATCGAGCGGCAGTTCGGCAAGGGCTCGATCATGAAACTCGGGGCCGACAACCCGGTCCAGGAGATCGAGGCGACCTCGACGGGCTCGCTGGGTCTCGACATCGCGCTGGGGATCGGCGGGATTCCGAAGGGACGGATCGTCGAGATTTATGGCCCCGAAAGCTCGGGTAAAACCACTCTGACACTGCATTGCGTGGCCGAGGAGCAGAAAAAGGGCGGCGTCTGCGCCTTCGTCGATGCGGAACACGCCCTCGACCCGCAATACGCACGCAAGCTCGGCGTCGACCTGGACGAGTTGCTGATCTCCCAGCCCGATACCGGCGAACAGGCACTGGAGATCACCGACACGCTGGTGCGCTCGGGCGCGGTCAGCATGGTGGTGGTCGACTCGGTCGCCGCGCTGACGCCCAAGTCGGAACTGGAAGGCGATATGGGCGACTCCAGTGTCGGCGTGCAGGCGCGACTGATGAGCCAAGCGATGCGCAAGCTCACCGCCTCGATCAGCCGCTCGAAATGCACGGTGATCTTCATCAACCAGATCCGCATGAAGATCGGCGTGATGTTCGGCAGCCCCGAGACGACGACGGGCGGCAATGCGTTGAAATTCTATTCGTCCGTCCGGCTCGACATTCGCCGGATCGGCGCTATCAAGGACCGCGACGAGGTGGTAGGCAACGCCACCCGGGTCAAGGTCGTCAAGAACAAGGTCGCACCGCCCTTCAAGCAGGTCGAATTCGACATCATGTATGGCGAGGGCATCTCGAAGACCGGCGAGTTGATCGATCTCGGCGTCAAGGCCGGTGTGGTCGAGAAGTCGGGTGCGTGGTTCTCCTACGGCGATGAACGCATCGGTCAGGGCCGGGAGAACGCCAAGAACTTCCTGAAGGAAAACCGCGACATCGCGCTTTCGATCGAAGACAAGATCCGCGCCGCCCATGGGCTCGACTTCGAGATCGCTGAGGATGGCGGCGATGACGGGGACGTGATGGAGGCCTGAGGCCGCCCGTCACGAGTGTCGGCCGGAATGCAAAACGGGCGCGGGTTTCCCCGCGCCCGTGTCGCGTCCGATGGTCGTTCGGTTATTCCCAGAAGCCTTCGTCGATGTCTTCCATCGACTCCAGTTCTTCCTCGTTCAGGCGTGTGACCAGCGCATAGCGGTCGCCCTGCACGAGGTTGACGTCGGCCATCGAGATCAGGACGTGCTTGTCCGCGATGTCGAGAAAGCCGCCGACCTCGGCGACGACGCCGGACATCTGGCCGTTCTTCGACAGCACGACATCCTCGATCTCGCCGATCGAGTTCCAGTCGGCGCCGATCTCGTCATGAGTTCCTTTCGTGTCCCAGCCTTCGTCATTGGCCTCGTTGAGGGTGTAGATCGTGCCCCCGGTGATATCCCTGGTGCGGACCAGGTCGCCCTGGTGCTCGGTCATGCCGGCGCTCGTCTGTTCCTGCGCGGTGCCCATGGCGTTTTCACTCGCGTTTTGGCTGTCCGCCAGCGCAACCGGCGCGGCGACGGCCAGGGCGAGGATGCTTGCGGTAAACGTTTTCATGGCTCGAAGCCTCCTTTTTCGTTTCGGTTCCTAGATGAGCAACGCGCGCGACCGCCCGACGTTCCAACGCGCCCCGTCCTTCGTTGACGGCGTGCGCGGCGTGGTGGACAGTGCCGACAAGCGGCGATACATCTCGGCAGCAAACCTGACCGGACCACGCCCATGCCCAGCCTCAACGACATCCGCACGACCTTCCTGAGCTACTTCGAGAAGAACGGCCACGAGGTCGTGGACAGTTCGCCCCTCGTGCCGCGCAACGACCCCACGCTCATGTTCGTGAACTCGGGCATGGTGCAGTTCAAGAACCTTTTCACGGGGGTGGAGACGCGCGACTACAGCCGCGCGACGACCAGCCAGAAATGCGTGCGCGCCGGCGGCAAGCACAACGACCTTGACAACGTGGGCTATACCGCGCGGCACCATACCTTCTTCGAGATGCTGGGGAATTTCAGCTTCGGCGATTACTTCAAGGAAGCCGCGATCCCGTATGCCTGGGAGTTGCTGACCCGCGATTTCGACATCCCGGCCGACCGCCTGCTGGTCACCGTCTATCACACCGACGACGAGGCGGCCGAGATCTGGAAGAAGGTTGCCGGCCTGCCGGACGATCGGATCATCCGCATCCCCACCTCGGACAATTTCTGGCAGATGGGGCCGACGGGCCCGTGCGGCCCCTGCACCGAGATCTTCTACGATCATGGCCCCAGCATCTGGGGTGGGCCGCCGGGCTCGCCCGACGAGGACGGCGACCGGTTCATCGAGATATGGAACCTCGTCTTCATGCAGAACGAGCAGTTCGAGGACGGCTCGATGCGCGAGCTCGACATGCAGTCCATCGACACCGGCATGGGCTTGGAGCGGATCGGCGCGCTGTTGCAGGGCAAGCACGACAATTACGACACCGACCTGATGCGCGCGCTGATCGAGGCGTCCGCCCATGCCACCTCGACCGAGCCCGATGGGCCGGGCAATGTGCATCACCGGGTGATCGCCGACCATTTGCGCTCGACTTCTTTCCTGCTGGCCGACGGGGTGATGCCGTCCAATGACGGGCGCGGCTACGTACTGCGCCGGATCATGCGGCGCGCGATGCGGCATGCGCATCTGCTGGGTGCGAAGGACGCGCTGATGCACCGGCTGGTGCCGGCGCTGGTCACCCAGATGGGCGCGGCCTATCCGGAACTTGGCAGGGCGCAGGCGCTGATCGAGGAGACGCTGAAGCTGGAAGAGACACGCTTCATCCAGACGTTGGAGCGCGGCCTGCGCCTGCTCGACGAGGAAGTGTCGAGGCTGCCGGACGGTACGGCTCTGCCGGGCGAGGCGGCATTCAAGCTTTATGACACCTATGGCTTCCCGCTGGACCTGACGCAGGATGCCCTGCGCGAAATGGGCTGGACGGTCGATATCGCCGGCTTCGATGCTGCCATGGCAGAGCAGAAGGCCAAGGCGCGGGCGTCATGGTCGGGCTCGGGCGAAACCAAGGGCTCGCGCGTCTGGTTCGAGATCGCCGAGCGGGTCGCGCCCACCGATTTCCTCGGCTACGACACCGAAGTGGCCGAGGGGCAGGTCATGGCGCTGGTGATGCAGGGCGCCGAGGTCGAGGCGATCCCCGAGGGCGCCGAGGGCTGGATGGTGGTCAACCAGACGCCGTTTTATGCCGAGGCGGGCGGTCAGGTCGGCGACACCGGCACCTATCTCAAGCCCGAGGGCGCGGGCGTGATCGATGACACTCAGAAGATGCCCGGCGGGCTTTACGCGCACAAGGTCACACCGGAAAAGGCAGCGCTTTCGGTGGGCGACGCGCTGGAATTGCGCGTCGATCACGCGCGGCGCGCGGCGATCCGCGCCAACCACTCGGCCACGCACCTGCTGCACGAGGCGCTGCGCCAGACTCTGGGCGACCATGTCGCGCAGAAGGGCTCGCTCAACGCGCCCGACCGGCTGCGCTTCGACTTCTCGCACGCCAAGGCGATGAGCCAGGCGGAACTGGCGGCGGTGGAATCCGAGGTCAACACGTTCATCCGGCAGAACACGCCGGTGCAGACGCGCATCATGACGCCCGACGATGCCCGTGCGATCGGCGCGCAGGCGCTGTTCGGTGAAAAATACGGCGACGAGGTGCGCGTGGTGTCGATGGGCGAGGCGCCGACGGGCAAGGGCCTCGACGGCAAGATCTGGTCGATCGAGCTGTGCGGCGGCACCCATGTTCGCCAGACCGGCGATATCGGGCTCTGCGTGGTGCTGGGCGACAGCGCGTCGTCTGCCGGCGTGCGTCGGGTCGAGGCGCTGACCGGCCAGGCTGCGGTCGACCACCTGATCGCCCAGCAGAACCGGCTGAACGAGGTGGCCGAGGCGCTGCGCGCCCAGCCTGCCGATGTGGTCGCCCGGGTGAAGGCGCTGGTTCAGGAGCGCCGGAGGCTGGAGGGCGAGGTGTCCAGCCTGCGCCGGGAGCTTGCGATGGCTGGCCCGGCAGGCGCCACGCCTGAGGCACGCGAGGTCGGCGGCGTGCCGTTCTTCGCGCAGGTGGTATCGGGTGTGTCGGGCAAGGACCTGCCGCCACTCATCGACGAGCACAAGGCGCGGCTGGGATCGGGCGCGGTGCTGCTTATCGCGGACACCGGCGGCAAGGCGGCGGTGGCTGCGGGGGTCACCGACGACCTGGCGGGCCGGTTCTCGGCGGTGGACCTGGTCAAGGCCGCCGTCGCGGAACTGGGCGGCAAGGGTGGCGGCGGACGGCCCGATATGGCGCAGGGCGGCGGCAAGGACGCCGCCAATGCCGAGGCCGCGATCAAGGCCGCCGAAGCGGTATTGGAGGGATAGATGGCCGCACTCTGGATCGCGCATGTGACGGTGACCGACCCCGAAGCCTACGGTAAGTATGCGGAACTGGCCGGCCCCGCCATTGCCAAGCACGGGGGCACGTTCATCGCCCGCGGCGGTCGGTTCGTGCAACTCGAGGGCCGCGAGCGGCCGCGCAACGTGGTGGCGCGGTTTCCGTCCGTGGAGGCGGCGGTGGACTGCTACAACAGCCCCGAATACCAGGAGGCGCTGAGCCATGCCCGCGGCGCCTCGGAGCGGGAACTGATGGTGGTGGAAACCTCCGAGTGAGGCCCCGCCGGGTGGCTCAATAGGGATCGACCCGCAGCGTTCGCACGCCGCGAACCAGGTCGCCCACGAAGGCGCAGCCGTTTCCGGGCTGGCTGAAGTGGAGCCATACGGCCTGCGCGAAATGGTCTGGCGCCGCAGCCAGCATGAAATCGTTGAGACGCCTTGGATCGGCAGGATCGGTGATCCGGTGGCTCTCCAGGATCGCCCTTCGGTCCGCCGGGTTGAGAGTGTCGATCTGCAACGCGTAAGCGATGTATTCGTGTTCCGTGAGGCACGGCTGCCTTTGGCAATCGGACTGGTCGAGGAAGGCATGGACCAGTTCGTGAACGATCAGGCTGTCGAACAGGGCCTCCGGTGCGATGCGCCGCCGGATACTGTCAGGCCCGAGCACGTCGGGTAGTGCCGCCGGGTCCGTTGCGGCGGTGCGCTCGTCGCGGCAGTCATATTGCGCGATGCAGCCGGCATTCGGGTGGGTGATCTTGGGCACCACGTCGATTGCGAGCGCGCGCACTTGCCGCAAGTGACAGGCGGCCAATGCGGGGCGGACGCGGGCGACGGTTTCACAGACCCGGAATGCAAGTTCGTCCGATGCGGCCACGACCGAGATCAGCGGATCGCCGGGACAGGCCATCGGGTCGGACCGGGAGACTCCAGGGAGAAGCGCGGCCGCGATGAACAGTCCGATAGCAGGTCCCGCGGCGCTCATTTCCCCCTCCCGCGCTCACCGGCATCCGCCAAGACTAGGCAGGGTCAAGGGCGGGTGTCCAGTCCGGGCTATCCGGCGGCGCGGGCCTGACGCTTGCGTTCGTGGGGATCGAGGAAGCGTTTGCGCAGACGGATCGCGGCGGGTGTCACCTCCACCAGTTCGTCGTCGTCGATATAGGCAATGGCCTCTTCCAGGTTCATCTTGACGGGCGGTGTCAGCACCACCGCGTCGTCCTTGCCGGCGGCGCGGACGTTGGTCAGCTTCTTGCCCTTGAGCGGGTTCACTTCAAGATCGTTCTCGCGCGAATGCTCGCCGATGATCATGCCCTGGTAGACCGGTTCTTGTGCCCCGATGAAGAGTCGCCCGCGCTCCTCGAGGTTGAACAGCGCATAGGCCACCGAGGTGCCGTTCTCCATCGAGATCAGCACGCCCGCGCGCCGGCCCGGGATCGGCCCCTTCCAGGGTGACCAGCCGTGGAAGACGCGGTTCAGCACGCCGGTGCCGCGGGTGTCGGTCAGGAACTCGCCGTGATAGCCGATCAGCCCGCGGGAGGGGACGTGGGCGACGATCCGGGTCTTGCCGGTGCCCGCCGGGCGCATCTCGACCATCTCGCCGCGGCGGGGGCCGGTCAGTTTCTCGATGACCACGCCGGAATAGTCGTCGTCGACATCGACGGTGACCTCCTCGACCGGTTCCAGCCGCTGTCCGTCCTCGTCGCGGGTCAGCACCTGCGGGCGCGAGATCGACAGCTCGAACCCTTCGCGCCGCATGTTCTCGATCAGGACGCCCATCTGCAATTCGCCGCGGCCCGCAACCTCGAATGCCTCGCCGCCGGGCGTGTCGGTGACCCGGATCGCGACGTTGGACTCGGCCTCCTTCATCAGCCGTTCGCGGATCACGCGCGACTGCACCTTCTTGCCCTCGCGCCCGGCCATCGGGCTGTCGTTGATGCCGAAGGTGACGGAAATGGTCGGCGGGTCGATTGGTTGGGCGGGCAGGGGCTCGGCCACCGAGGGCGCGCAAAGCGTATCGGCCACAGTGGCCTTGGACATGCCCGCCAGGGTCACGATATCGCCCGCCTCGCCGGTCTCGATGGCCTGTTGCGACAGCCCGCGGAATGCCAGAACCTTCGAGACGCGGAAGCTTTCCAGCGCGTCGCCGGTGCGCGACAGCGCCTTGACGGTGTCGCCGGGGGCGACGCGGCCGGACTCGATGCGGCCTGTCAGGATGCGGCCCAGGAACGGGTCGGCCGAGAGTGTGGTGGCCAGCATGCGGAACGGCTTCTCGACCTGCGCAAGCTGCTTCGGCGGGGGCACGTGATCCAGGATCAGGTCGAACAGCGCATGCAGGTCCTTGCGTGGACCGTCCAGCGTGGCATCCGCCCAGCCCGACCGCCCCGAGGCATACATGTGCGGAAAGTCCAGCTGTTCCTCGCTGGCCCCGAGCCCCACGAACAGGTCGAACACCTCGTCCAGTGCGCGGTCAGGCTCGGCATCGGGCTTGTCGACCTTGTTCAGCACCACGATCGGGCGTAATCCCAGCGCCAGCGCCTTCGAGGTGACAAACTTGGTCTGCGGCATCGGGCCTTCGGCCGCGTCCACCAGCAGCAGCACGCCGTCGACCATGCTGAGGATGCGCTCGACTTCGCCGCCGAAATCCGCGTGGCCGGGTGTGTCGACGATGTTCACCCGGTGCCCGTCCCATTCCACGGAGGTCGCCTTGGCCAGGATCGTGATGCCGCGCTCGCGCTCCAGGTCGTTGCTGTCCATTGCACGTTCCGCCACCGACTGGTTCTCGCGGAAGGCGCCGGACTGACGCAAGAGCTGGTCGACGAGCGTGGTCTTGCCGTGGTCGACATGGGCGATGATGGCGATGTTGCGCAGGTCCATGGGTGCATTCCTCGGGGAGTTGCCGCGGCCATATCCCGGCGCGCGCGAAAAGGCGAGCGAAAAAGCGCCGCCGGTGCGTCAGTGTGGTGCGGTCGAGGAAAACAGGTGGATCACCAGGATCCCGAGGATGATCAGCCCCATGCCGAGGAGCGCCGCCAAGTCGATCTTCTGCTCGAAGACCCACCAGCCGATGGCCGCGATGAAGACGATGCCGAGCCCCGACCAGATCGCGTAGGCCACGCCCACCGGGATCGTCTTGAGTGCAAGCGCGAGGAAATAGAAGGACAACCCGTAGGCCACGACCACGAGGACCGAGGGCACGAGCCGGGTGAACTGCTGGCTGGCCTGCAGCGCCGAGGTGCCGATGGTTTCGGTGAGGATGGCGAGGACGAGGAAGAGGTAGGGTTTCGGCACGGCGCACGATCCTGTCTTATGGAGGGCACAATCAAAGTCGAGACTTGCGCCCGTGCGCGCAAAGCACAAGCGCGGACGCCAGTTGGAAAGAGGGGTCATGGGCCTGCAATCGCACAAGGTGGTCTTCACGGGCAAGGCCGGCACTTATTTCGGCATCTGGATCGTCAATCTGCTGCTGACGATTCTCACCATCGGCATCTACTCGGCCTGGGCCAAGGTGCGGACCCAGCGCTATCTTTACCAGAACACCTCGATCGATGGGCGGCCCTTCGACTACCACGCCACGGGGCTGCAGATCCTGATCGGACGCCTCATCGTAGTGGCGGGCTTCGTCGCCTTCTCGCTGCTTTCGGCGGTGCCGCTGCTGGGTGTGTTGCTTGGCGTGGGGCTGATCTTCTTGATCCCGTGGCTGTTCAACCGCAGCCTGACCTTCAACGCCCGCGTCACCAGCTTTTCGGGGCTGCGCTTCAATTTCGAGGGCGATTACTGGCGGGCGTTCCGCGTCTACATCCTCTACCCGTTCCTGTCGCTCTTCACGCTCTATCTCGCCTTTCCATTCGTCGCCCGCGCGATCCGCGGCTACGTGGTGAGCGGCCACCGCTTCGGCACCGCGCGCTTCGCCTTCGAAAGCGGGATCGGCCCGTTCTACAAGGCGTTCCTGCTTGCCGGTGTGTGGGCGGTCGGCGTGGCGCTGGTCGCGCTTGCGATCCTGATTCCGATCATCGGCCCGGTCGAGCCGGGCGCTTTCGGTCCCGCGGCCGAACCGAGCCCCGCCAAGCTTCTGCCCGGCCTGATTCCGCTGATCATCCTGATCGTTGCGGTCCTGCCCGCGGGCTTCATCTACCAGGCGTTCATCCGCAATGCGGTCTTTGCGGGCTCGACGCTGGAGGGCGGCCATGCCTTCGCCTCGGACATCGCGCCGCTCAGGCTGGTCTGGATCGGCGTGACCAATGCGCTCGCGGTGGTCGCCTCGCTGGGGCTCCTGCTCCCCTGGACGCGGATCCGCATGATTGCGTATCTCGCGGACCACACCCATATCGCTGTCAACGGCAGCCTCGACACCTTCACCGCCGCCGAGACGGAAAGGGTGGGGGCTATCGGGGATGCGTACGCGGATATCGAAGGGATTGATGTCGGACTTCCCGTTTGACGGCCTGCCCGGCGCGGCTTATGGCCCCGCGAGTTCGCGCCGCCACCGCGCAGCGCTGGTCGTGGAGGGCACGGGCCGTGCCCGCCTGATCGACGAGACCGGCGTTACGCTTTCCACGGGTGAGGCGCGCCGCGAGGCACGGATCGCGGGTGGCCCATCGCGCGTTGTCTTTCGCGATGGCTGGCAATTCGAAAGCCCCGATCACGGCGCGCTAGACGCGGTGCTGGGCCCGGCGTGCGGCGACTGGCTGGTCAAGGCCGAGGACTGGCACCCAAGGCTCGTCGCAGTGGTCGCGGGTTGCCTGCTGGGCGTCTGGCTGATCTGGCGCTATGGGCTCGACCTGCTGGTGGCGGCCGCCATGGCGATGACTCCCCCGACGCTGGTCAGCGCGATCGATCGCGGCAACCTCGCCGCGATGGACGGGACTCTGGCCGAGGCCACCAGCTTGCCGGCCGACCGCCAAGCCGAGATCAGGGCGATCTTCGCCGATCTCGTGGCCGCCGCGCCGCCCCCGCCTTATGGCGCCTACCGGCTGGAACTGCGTGACATCCCGCGGCTGGGTCCGAACGCGCTGGCCTTGCCCGGCGGCACGGTGGTTATGACCGACGATTTCGCCGAGACCTTTTCCGGTGACGACATCATCGCCGCCGTTCTGGGCCATGAGATCGCCCATGTCGCCGAGCGCCATTCGCTACAGCAGATCTACCGTGCGCTGTCGATCTACGTGTTGGTGGCGCTGATCGCGGGCGATGTCGGCCCCATTCTCGAGGATGTCCTTCTCGAGGGCAACGTCTTGATGTCATTGGCCTATTCACGGCATCACGAGTCGGAAGCCGACGCGGTGGGGGTCGAGATTGCGGCGCAGGCGGGCTACGATCCGGCGGCGCTGATCGCGTTCTTCGAGGCGCTCCAAGATCTCGCCGGACCGCAGGGCCCGGCCTGGCGGTCGACGTATCCCATCTTCGCGGACCGGGCGGGGGCGGTCGAGGAATTGCTGTCCGGGCGCGATTAGGGCTCAGCGCGCGACGTAGCGGTCGCGGCGGTGGTTGGTCGCGATGATCAGGTTCAGCACCACGGCGCCCAGCAGCGACCACAGCACCGTGAGCGGCGCGATCACCGCCAGCGCCAGCGCAAAGACCGCGGCGTCGAAGCCCAACTGCACCCAACCAGCCCTGATCCCGCGGCTGTCCTGCAGCCACACCGCGAGGATGCCGACGCCGCCAAGGCTCGCCCCGTGGCGAAACAGTGCCAGAAGCCCCGCGCCCGCGGTGACGCCGGCCAGCACGGCGGCGGCGGGGGCGCTCAGGGGCTGGACGGTCAGAACGGCCGGCGTGAGTTCGGTGAAGAGCGACAGAAGCCCCACGGCGGCGAAGGATTTGAGTGTGAAGGCGCGGCCGAGCCGCCGGAAGGCGAGCCAGTAAAAGGGCAGATTCAAGCCGAAGAAGATTGGGCCGAAGGCCCAGCCGGTCGCGTAGCTCGCGACCAGCGACAATCCCGCGATCTGCCCGGTGACCAACCCCGCGCCTTGCAGGAGTTGCACCGAAAGCGCGACGAGCAGCGTGCCGACGACCAGCCCCTGGGCGTCGTCGATCAGAGTGTGGCGGGCGGTCTTTTCCGACATGGCAAGGGCATGGCGCGAGGGGGCGGGAATGTCCAGACGCCCCTAGAAGGGGCGCGCCGACATCGCCGCGCCCCGCCGGGGCACCCGCGCGTGGCGGGCCTAGCCGCCCAGCGCCTCGTTCAGGTTTTCGTCCACCTTTTCGAGGAAGCCCATCGTGGTCAGCCATTTCTGGTCGGGCCCGACGAGCAGCGCGAGGTCCTTGGTCATGAAGCCCGATTCAACGGTCTCGACCACCACCTTTTCCAGCGTCTCGGCGAAGTGCGCGAGTTGCTCGTTGCCGTCGAGCTTGGCGCGGTGCTTGAGCCCACCGGTCCAGGCGAAGATCGAGGCGATCGAGTTGGTCGAGGTTTCCTCGCCCTTCTGGTGCTGGCGATAGTGGCGCGTCACGGTGCCATGCGCAGCCTCGGCCTCGACAATCTTGCCGTCGGGCGTCATCAGCTGGCTGGTCATCAGCCCGAGCGAGCCGAAGCCTTGCGCGACGGTGTCGGACTGCACGTCGCCATCGTAGTTCTTGCAGGCCCAGACGAAGCCGCCGTTCCACTTCATCGCGCAGGCGACCATGTCGTCGATCAGGCGGTGTTCGTAGGTGATGCCCGCTTCCTTGAACTTGTCGGCGAATTCCTCCTCGAACACCTTCTGGAAGAGAAGCATGAACTGGCCGTCATACTGTTTCAGAATGGTGTTCTTGGTGCTGAGGTAAAGCGGCCAGCCCATGCTGAGCGCGTAATTCATCGAGGCCCGCGCGAAGTCCTTGATCGACTCGTCGAGGTTGTACATGCCCATGTAGATGCCCGAAGAGGGCGCCTTGTAGACCTCCTCCTCGATCACGGTGCCGTCCTCGCCCACGTATTTCAGGCTCAGCGTGCCGGGGCCGGGGAACTTGATGTCGGTGGCGCGGTACTGGTCGCCGAAGGCGTGGCGGCCGATCACGATGGGCTTGGTCCAGCCGGGCACAAGCCTGGGAACGTTGTCGCAGATGATCGGCGCGCGGAAAACGACGCCGCCCAGGATGTTGCGGATCGTGCCGTTCGGGCTGCGCCACATCTTCTTGAGGCCGAATTCCTCGACGCGAGCCTCGTCCGGCGTGATCGTGGCACATTTCACGCCGACGCCGATTTCCTTGATCTTCTCGGCGGCATCGACGGTGATCTGGTCGTCGGTCCGGTCGCGCTCCTCGATGCCGAGGTCGTAATACAGCAGGTCGACGTCGAGATAGGGCAGGATCAGCTTCTTCTTGATGAAATTCCAGATGATCCGGGTCATCTCGTCGCCGTCGAGCTCGACGACCGGGTTGTCGACTTTGATCTTCGCCATGGGGCCCCTCGTTCTGGTTGAATGAATCGCGCCTGGGGCGGGTGATACCCGATTTGTGGCAGCACGGCCAGTGCGGTATGCGCATGTATACAGCGCCGTGTCGGCGAGGTTCGGCGCGTGGCATTTCGTCGCCCTTTTCACCGTTTCTTAAACGCTCGTCGCACAAAAAAACGGGCATGAACAAAGGCACGCCTTTCGACGGGGCCCTGCTCGGGCTGACCCTTTGCCTTGTGGTGGGGACGGTACCCTTGTGCCTGGGGCTGGCCGGGCCGCCCGCGCCGGGGCGTCCGGCGCTGGTGATCGCGCCGCCCTGGGGCGACCGGCTCGCGGCGGCTGTCGCAGCCGGCGGGGGCCACGAAATCGGCCCGTTCGTGGCGCCGCTTGCCCGGTTCGCTGTGCTTGAGCGGCCGGGCAAGACCCGCGCCGCGGGCGCCTGGGCCGTTCTGGATGCCGATGCGCTGATGACCCTTTGCGGTTTCGAGGGAGAGCGACTTTGACCCATGAACCTATGATCGCAGAGCGCAGCCCCTGCCGCCTGGCCGAGCGCGCACTGTTGTGGATGACGCCGGTTCCGGTGGTCGCGGCCGCGCTGGCCGAAAATCCGATCCTTGCCGTGGCGGTCATGGCGGTCGCCTTCACGGCGCTCGGCAGTCTGGCCCGGCGAACGCGTAACCGGTATCGTGCCCATGTCATCGGCGTGGCGCTGGTCGGTCAGTCGGCGCTGTTCACCGCGGCGCTCGCCGGACATCCGTGGCAGATCGACACGCACATGACGTTCTTCGCCGTTCTGGCGATCGTGTCGACCATGCGCAGCGTTGCCGCGCTGCTGCTGGCGGCTGGTGTCGTGGCGGTGCACCACCTAGCGTTGACGCTGATGATGCCGGCGCTCGTCTACCCGTCTGTCGACCTCGTGGCCAATCTCGGCCGCACGGCGCTGCACGGTGGCATAGTGGTGATCGAAACGGCGATCCTCACCCTTTCCATGCTTCATGCGCAGCGGCAGCGCGCAGAGATGGTGGCGCACCGCGAAAAGGCGGAGGTGCTTGCCCGCACCGCCGAAACCGCGCAGCGCAGCGCCGAACGCGCGGGCGCGGAGACCGAGGCGGTGGTGGCCACGATCAGCCACGGGCTGGCGAAACTGGCCGCGGGCGACCTGCGCTGCACGATCGTCGAGCCCTTGCCGCCCGCTCATGACGCGCTTCGGCAGGATTTCAACGGCGCGGTCGCGATGCTCGCCGAAAGCCTGGGCGACGCGGTCGACGCGGCGTCGTCCTTCAACCGCGAAGCGGCCGCCATCGCCGAGGCCGCCGGCAACGTCGCCGGGCGGGTCGAAGGCCAGGCGAACGACGTGACCGAGGTTGCCAGCGCTTTGCGCGATCTGACCGCCTCGCTCGCCGAGACCGCCGACGGTGTCGCCGAGGTGAGCGACGGCGCGGCGAAAGCCGCCCACAGCGCTGCGGACGCGTCCGCAGTTGTGCGCGACGCGATGGCGGCCATGGCGCTGATAGAGAAGAGTTCGGGCGAGATCTCGCGGATCATTCAGTTGATCGACGACATCTCGTTCCAGACCAACCTGCTTGCGCTCAATGCCGGGGTCGAGGCGGCGCGTGCGGGGGAAGCGGGCAAGGGCTTTGCCGTCGTCGCCTCGGAGGTCCGGGCGCTTGCGCAGAGCACCGGTCAGGCGGCGCGCGACATCAAGGACTTGATCGGCACCTCGGCCGAACATGTGTCGAGTGGCGCCGACCTGGTCACGCGGGCGGGCCGCGCGCTTGACGGCATCGGGGTCGAGATCGACCAAGCCAGCGAGCGCGTGGCCAGTATCAACCAGGCCGCGCGGACGCAGTCCGATGCTCTTGGCGAAATGAACGACACCGTCCAGCGGATCGAGGAGAGCCTGCAAACGAATGCCGCGCTGGCCGAGGAGATGTCGGCAATGGGCGCGCGCATGGCGTCTGGCGCCGATCACTTGGACCGTTCGCTTGCCGGTTTTGTCCTGGAACGTGGCACCAGGACCGAAGTCTCGGGCGGGAAGTCACGGGTGCCGGGCGCGGCCTGAGCGATCCAGAGCGGCCTGCGGGCTAGCCGTCTGCCCCGCCACCGCGCTCGGGCGTCATCTCGCGCGCTCCGAGCTTGCGCTCCATAACGCCGCGCCCGCGGCCCAGCGCCTTGCGGATGCGGACCGCGGTCATGAAAGCCTCTTGCGTGGTCGGAGAGGACTCCCCGATGGCGCGCGAGATCTCGTCGATCAGCCGATCGTCGTCCAGCCGCTCGGCGGCCTCGATGGCTTCGCGGGCCAGCGCGTCCGCGAGATCCTGAATGCTCGACATCGGCCGCTCCTCTAGCGCGTGCCCTCGGTCAGGCGCCGCTGCACGTAGTCGGTGACATGCGCGGTCATCGTGTCCATGTACGGGTCCTGGAAGAAGTGGTCCGCGCCTTCGATTTCGTCATGTGTGATGGTGATGCCCTTCTGCTCGTGCAGTTTCGTCACCAGTGCGCGGGTATCGGCGGGGGGCGCAACCCGGTCGGCAGAGCCGTGGATGATCAGCCCGGAGGAGGGGCAGGGGGCAAGGAACGAGAAATCGTACATGTTCGCAGGCGGGCTGACCGACACGAAGCCGGTGATCTCGGGACGCCGCATCAGGAGTTGCATGCCGATCCAGGCGCCGAACGAGAACCCGGCTACCCAGCAATGCTTGGCGTTCTGGTTCATCGACTGCAGGTAGTCGAGCGCCGAGGCCGCGTCCGACAACTCGCCCACGCCCTGGTCGTATTCGCCCTGGCTGCGTCCCACGCCGCGGAAGTTAAACCTCAGCACGGTGAACCCCATCCGGTGGAAGGCATAGTGCAGATTGTAGACGACGCGGTTGTTCATCGTGCCCCCGAACTGCGGGTGCGGGTGCAGCACGATGGCGATGGGGGCATCCTTGTCTTTCTGGGGGTGGTAACGGCCTTCGAGGCGGCCTTCGGGTCCGGGAAAGATGACCTCGGGCATATATGTTCTTCTCGCTCACGGGGCGCGCGGCCATTTCTTGACGAGACAGGCCGAGCTACATAAGGACAAATGCACCCGGACAGCGCGGGGCTCAGGGTGCACCCCGAGGTAATGGGCCACCTGCGCTGCGTCAACCGTTTGCGGGAGGGCGCCGATGAAACTGAGCACCAAGGGACGCTACGCGATGGTGGCGCTTGTGGACCTCGCCCTGGCGACCGAGGGAGAACTGGTGTCGCTCTCTGAAATCTCGGCCCGGCAGGACATCTCGCTGCCCTATTTGGAGCAGCTTTTCGTCAAGCTCCGGCGCGCGGGGTTGGTGGAGTCGGTGCGGGGGCCGGGGGGCGGCTACCGCCTGGCGCGCCCTGCGGCCGAGATCCGCGTCGTGGACGTGCTTGCGGCCGTGGATGAAACAGTCAGCGCGATGCACAAGGGCGCGGGCGCCTCGGGCGGGCTGTCTGGGTCGCGTGCACAGTCGCTGACAAACCGGCTGTGGGAAGGGCTGTCGGCCCATGTTTACGTGTTCCTGCACCAGACGCGCCTTTCGGACGTGACGGCGAACGATCTGGCGCCGTGTCCCGCCGTTCCCGCCCTGTTCGAAGTCGTCGACGAAGAACCGGGAGACAAGACCCCCGTCGGCTGACGCTGCACCCCCAGGGTGTTTCGGAACCGCGAGAAGGAGAGCCATGACCCCCCGCGTCTATCTCGACTGGAACGCGACAGCGCCGCTGCGCCCGGAGGCTCGCGAAGCCATGCTTGCGGCGATGGATGTCGTCGGCAACCCGTCGAGCGTGCATGCCGAGGGCCGTGCGGCTCGTGCGCTGGTCGAGAAGGCCCGCGCCCAGGTCGGCGCGGCGTTGGGCGCGGAGGGGGCGGAGATCATCTTCACGTCGGGCGCGAGCGAGGCAGCGGCGCTGGCCTGTGACGGACGCGGCTTGGTGGCCGGCGATATCGAGCACGACGCCGTCGCGGCCTGGGTGGACCCGTCCCTGGCGGTGGACAGCCGGGGCCAGGTGGAGGTGCGGGCGCCGGGCCGGACGGCGCTGCAACTGGCGAATTCCGAGACCGGGGTGCTCCAGGACCTGCCCCAAGGGATTGCCGTTTGCGACATGACGCAAGCCTTCGGCAAGCTGCCCGTGGCGTTCAACTGGCTGGGCTGCGACATGGCGCTGGTTTCGGCCCACAAGCTGGGCGGGCCGAAGGGCGTGGGCGCGCTGGTGCTGCGGCCGGGGATCGAGTTGCCGGCGCGGATTCGCGGTGGCGGCCAGGAACTGGGTCGGCGCGCGGGCACCGAGAATGTCACGGGAATCGCCGGGTTCGGCGCTGCGACCGAGGCGGCGCAGCGCGACTTGGCACTTGGCAAATGGGCGGAAATCGAGCACTTTAGAAATATTCTAGAAAAGGTCATTGCGGCCGCGGCAAAAGAGACTATTTTTGTCGGGAAAGATTCGCCAAGGTTGCCCAACACGACCTGCTTCTCCACTCCGGGGTGGAAAGGCGAGACGCAGGTGATGCAGATGGACCTTGCCGGCTTCGCGATTTCCGCGGGGTCCGCCTGTTCCTCGGGCAAGCTGCGCGAAAGCCGCGTGCTCCGGGCGATGGGGCTTTCGGACGCGGCGGCCGCCTCGGCGGTTAGGGTCTCGCTCGGCCCGGAGACGTGTGAGGACGACGTAATGCGATTCGCCGAGAACTGGCTCACGGCGGTGTCGAAGATGAGGGCCCGCGCGGGCTGAACTTGAAACCGGGCCGGGCGCGGCGGCGCTACCGGAACCGAGAGAGAGGCGGAAGGACCACGATGGCTGCTTTGGACAAAGCCGACATGAAGGACGTGAAGGAAGGGGTCGACCGGGAGACGGTCGAGGCCGTCCAGTCGATGGCCGGCAAGTACAAGCATGGCTGGGAAACCGACATCGAGATGGAATACGCCCCTCTCGGCCTGACCGAGGAGATCGTACGCCTGATCTCGTCCAAGAACGAAGAGCCCGAGTGGATGACTGAGTGGCGGCTCGAGGCTTATCGCCGCTGGCAGCAGATGCAGGAACCCGACTGGGCAATGGTCGAGTATCCGGAGATCGACTTCCAGAAACAGTATTACTACGCCCGGCCCAAGAGCATGGAGCAGAAGCCCAAGTCGCTCGACGAGGTCGATCCGAAGCTCTTGGAGACCTATCAGAAACTTGGCATCCCGCTGAAGGAGCAGATGATCCTGGCGGGCGTCGAAGGCGCCGAGGAGGCCCCGGCCGAGGGCCGCAAGGTGGCCGTGGACGCGGTGTTCGATTCGATCAGTGTGGGCACGACCTTCCAGAAGGAATTAGAGAAGGCGGGCGTCATTTTCTGCTCGATTTCAGAGGCGATTCAGAAGCACCCGGAACTCGTAAAGA